>NZ_AP023287.1:3443091-3756099 GCF_014218295.1 Mycolicibacterium litorale | reverse complement strand
TGGGGGCGGATCGTCAACATCTCGTCGTCGAGCGCCCAGGGCGGGCAATCCCGGATGGCCGCCTACGTCAGCTCAAAGGCCGGCGTCATCGGCTTCACCAAGAGTCTCGCACTGGAACTGGGGCCGAAAGGCATCACCGTCAACACCATTCCGCCGGGCATGGTGGTGACTCCGATGCTGGAGAAGGCGATCGACGAGGGCAGGTTCACCGCGTCGCTGGAGCATTTCGCCAAGATCACACCTGTACGTCGAGCCGGGCGGCCGGAGGACATCGCCAACGCCGCCATCTTCCTGTGCCAGGACGAATCCTCCTATATCACCGGGCAGATCATCGGCGTCAACGGAGGTCGCCGAACTTGACCGGTGCGCGAGACGACGCGCCTCGCAGGCAAGTCGCCGTGGTCACCGGCGGCGTCGGACTCGGTATCCGGTCAACGTGCGCGGGTCGTTCGTGATGGCGCGCGAAGCAGCACGTGCGATGGTGACCGCCGTTCGAGGCGGCCGGATCGGTGAACATCGGCTCGAACTCGGTGCGTGGGGGAATCATCAAGGGACTGGCCGCCTACGCCTCGTCTAAGGGGGCGATCAACGCGCTGAGCCTGGCGTCGGCATTTGAGCTGGCCGAGCACGGCATCTCTGTCAACACCGTGTTACCGGGCGCGGTCGCCACGCCGGGGCGATCAATGCGACCGTCCGCAGACAGCCGGACCTGCCACGCGGCCAACGCGTTCGGCCGGCTCAGCGTGCTACGTCAGCACGCGGACCGGCACGTGCGACCAGCCGGCCACGTTCTGCATGGCCACACGGCGGCATTCGTCCCACAGCACCTCGTAGCGGGGCATGAAGTCGAGTAGCCGCTCCAGCGCGATCGCGCTCTCCATCCGGGCCAGCGCCGCCCCGAGGCAGCTGTGCACGCCGTAGCCGAAGCCGAGATTCTGGGCCTCGGTGCGGTCACGGTCGATGTCGAACCTGTCGGCATCGGTGAACGCCTCGGGATCGCGGTTGGCCGAACCGCCCAGCAGGAACACCGGTTTGCCCGCCGGGATGGTGACGCCGTGGATCGTCACCTCTTTCATGGACCGCCGGACGTTGTACTGCGCCGGCGCCTCGTACCGCAGCAGCTCCTCGACGGCGGCCGGGATCTTGCTGCGGTCGTCGAGCAGCTTCTGCCACTGATCGGGGAACCGCGCGAACGTGACGGCCGCGTTGCCGATCAGCTTGGTCACCGTCTCGGCGCCCGCGCCACCGAGAAGTGTTGCGAAACCCGCGATCTCGAAGTCGTCGAGGCGTTCCTTGCGGCCGTCCTCACGTTCGATCTCGGCTTGCACCAGACGGGTGAACATATCGTCGCGCGGTTCGGCCCGCCGCTGCTGGATCAGCTCGAAGTACAGCCCCATCGCCTCCGCGACGGCCTGCATCCCCTCCGGCGACATCTCCACCTGGCCGGGTTCGCGGTGCAGTGAGGTGTCCACCCACTGACGCACCTGCTGCCTGCGGTCCTCCGGCACACCGAGCATCCGGGTGATCACCTCGACGGGGAAGAACGCGGCGAACTCCTGCACCACGTCGAAGTGGTCGGGGTCGGCGGCGCGGAAGCACTGGTCGATCGTCTCTTCGACCATCGGTTTGAGGTTGGCGATCTGGCGCGGCGTGAAGACCTTGTTGACCAGGCTGCGCATCTGCCGGTGCTCCGGCGGGTCCATCAGGATGATCATCTTCATGGGCGCCGGCTCACCGGACTTCACCATCGCCAGATCCAGACCGTACGCCGAGGAGAACGTCTCGTAATCCTTGAACGCGGCCGCCACGTCGGCGTGCCTCGACAGCGCGTAGAAGTCCTGTTCCTCGTTGTAGTACACCGGCGCCTCCTCACGCATGCGCCGGTAGATCTCCCAGGGCTCGTTGAAGTACTCCTCGGAGAACGGATCGAACACGAGCTTCGAGTTGGTCTTGGGGCTGGTCATTCACACTCCCGGTCGGCCGCGGCGGATCTCATTCGTCGCGGATGGATATGGCCTGCCGCGGACACTGCCGCACCGCTTCCCTGACCTTGTCTTCGTTCTCAGGGGTGACCTCGTCGGTCAGCACGTGCAGATAATCCTCGTCGTCGAGGTCGAACACCTCGGGGACGATGCCCATGCAGACCCCGTTGCTCTCGCACAGCCCGAAATCGACCTCGATCTTCTGTCGCGTCACCTCAACACCCTCACCGGGACGTGGTGGTAGCCCGCCACGTTCTGCATGTGGACGCGTTCCAGGCCGTCGAAGTCGACCTCGTAGCGCGGCATGAAGTCCAGCAGGTGCTCGAGCGCGATGGCGGTCTCCATCCGGGCCAGTGCGGCACCCAGGCAGCTGTGGATGCCGTATCCGAGGCCGAGGTTCTGTGCCTGGGTCCGGTCGCGGGTGATGTCGAACGTCTCGGCGTCGTCGAAGGCACGCGGATCGCGGTTGGCCGACGCGCCCATGAGGAACACCGGCTTGTGCGCGGGCACGGTGCCGCTGGGCAGTTCGACGTCCTTGATGCTGTAGCGGACGTTGTACTGCACCGGCCCGACGTAGCGCAGCAGTTCCTCGACGGCGGCGGGAATCCGGCTCCGGTCGTCGAGCAGCATCTGCCACTGGTCGGGATGACGGGCGAACTCCACCACCGCGCTGCCGACCAGTTTGGTGACCGTCTCGGCGCCCGCACCACCGAGCAACGTGGTGAAGCCGGTGATCTCGATGTCGTCGAGTTTGCGCATCGCGCCGTCCTCGCCGGGGATCTCGGCGGCGATCAGCCGGCTGATCATGTCGTCCTGTGGGTTCTCGCGCCGCTCCTGGACCAGGCTGTAGTAGTACATCGCCGAGTCGATGTTGGCCTGCATGTTCTTTTCGCTCTGGTCGATCTGGCCGGGCTGGCGTTCCAGGCTGGTGTCGATCCAGGTGCGGACCTGCTGCCGGAACTCCTCGGGAACGCCGGCCATCCGCGTGATGACCTCGACGGGGAACGGGCCCGAGAAGTCCTGGACGACGTCGAAGCGCTCCGGATCGGCCTGGGACAGGTAGTGCTCGACCAGTTCGACGACGGTCTCGCGCTGCGACTGGATCGCGCGCGGAGTGAAGGCCTTGTTGAGCAGGCTGCGCATGTGCCGGTGGTCGGGCGGGTCCATGAAGATGATCGACCGCTGGGGGACCTCTCCCGACCGCACCATGGCCAGGTCGCAGCCGCGGGCCGACGAGAACGACTCGTAGTCCTTGAAGGCGGCGGCGACATCGGCGTGGCGGGTCAGCGCGTAGAAGTCCTCCGCCTCGTCGTAATAGATGGGCGCCTCGTCGCGCATCCGCCGGTAGATCTCGTACGGATTGTCGAAGTAGTCCTGCGACACCGGGTTGAACACCAGTCGTGGCTTGGTCATGGGCTCCTCCTTCGCGGCGGGCTGATAGCCGGAAGCGTTACGTATGGCAAACGTACTGTAAAGCTAACAGTTTTCGTCTCCGGTGAGAGCGAGTTCGGCGATCGCGTCGCCCAGCAGGCCGAGGTCGGTACCGGCGTCTCTCGCGATCGCGCGCACGACGTCGACGTCCTTGCCGACGAAGGCGTCGGCCATGTCGAGGAACGCCCCGACCGACCCGCGCGGCGCGACCATGGTCAGCACCCGGCTCGACGAACTGCCGTGCGTGAGCGCGGTCAGGAGATCGGGTTCGGCCACCCCCAGCGCACCACCGAGCCGCACCGCCTCACGCAGCAGCCCGATCTGGGCGGCGAACACCGTGTTGTTGACCAGTTTCACGCTCTGGCCGGCGCCGAGCGGTCCGACGTGCAGTACCGGATCGCCGTACGCGGCCAGCACCGGTCGCACACCCTCGACCGCGGCGTCGGAGCCTCCGACGAACAGCGTCACCGCTCCGGCGGCGATGTCGTGCGGTCCGCCGCTGACCGGCGCGTCGACGACCTCCACCCCGTACTCCCGCCCGCGGTCGGCGATGGCGTGGGCGGTGGCCGGGCTGCCGGTCGTGTGGATCACCAGCGTGGCGCCGGGCTTCATGGAGGCGAGCAGACCGTTGTCGAGGCACATGTTGCGGACCTGATCGTCGGTGAAGACACAGATGACCACCGCGTCGGCGCCGGCTGCCACGTCGGACGGCTCCGACACCGCGGTGGCGCCCAGTTCCTCTGCGGCGGTGCGCTTCTCCTGAGTCCGGCCGAGGGCGGTCACGGTGTGGCCGGCCTCGACGAGGCGGCGCACCATGGGCGCACCCATGCGTCCGGCGCCGACGAAGCCGATCCGGCTCACCGCGGGTGGTCCATCGACTGCAGTGCGGTGTCGGCCGCGGTGAAGACGGACCCTTCGGGCGCCGAGGCGTTGGCCGCGATGCTCGCGGCGTGGCGGACGTCCTTCTGCAGCAGCGCACCGGCGATCGGTGCGAGGCCTTCGACGGTGCCGCCGAACATGCTGATGCTGCCGAGCGCCTTGCTGGTGGCCGATCCGCCGTTGAGGACCTCGGCGAGGCGGACCCGCGGGATGCCCAACGATTCGCCGAGTTCCAGGGTGCTCAGCGCACTGCCGAGGTTCGCGGTGAACAGCAGGTTGTTGAGGATCTTGGTCACCTGACCGCTGCCCAGCGGGCCCAGGTGCACGATCGGGTCGGCGTAGGTGGCGAACACCGGACGCGCCTTCTCCACGTCGGCTTCGTCGCCGCCGACCATGACCAGCAGCGTGCCCTGTTCGGCCGCCGGCGCGCCGCCGCTGACCGGGGCGTCGATCACCGAAACCCCTTGTGCCGCCGCCTGTTGCGCGATCTCCGTGCATGTGTCGGGGTGCACGGTGCTGTGGATGGCGATCGTCGACCCGGACGCGAGACCGGCCAGCACGCCGGAGTCACCGTCGAGCACCTCACGCACGTCGTCGTCGCCGACCACGCACAGGCACACCAGATCGCTGGCCGCTCCCAGTTCGGCGGGGCTGGCCGCGACCTTCGCGCCGGTGCCGGCGAACGGTTCGACCGAGGCGGGCCTGCGTGCCCACAGCGTCAGCTCGTATCCACCTTCGACGATCCGTCGCGCCATCGGCGCGCCCTGACTGCCGAGGCCTATGAACCCGACCCGCATCTAACCCACCTCCACATCGACACGACCCGCGCGGTCGCGGGTCACCACACATTCTTCGACGAACGACAGCACCTTCAGGTGGTAGGCCGCGGCGGTCACTCCCAGGCTGAGGTTGTGTCCGGCATCGGACTGCTCGGCGGTGACGAACCTCGCTGCAGCCGTGAAGATTCCGGCGATCCGTGCCAGTGCTTCGGGGTCCGAACACCACACCCGCTCGTGTTCGGCGTGGCTGAAGCGCACCGGGATACGCACCCGGCCCGCCAGAGCGGGGAAGTCCCGCTGCGGCCAGTCCGCGACCATGGCCGCCTCGTACGGGGCACCGGTCGAGGAATTCGTGATCCCGCTCAGCACGGCCCGGGGATACAGCTCGGCGGGCTCCCAGAGCAGCTGACGCAGCCCCGGTGGCCGCCGGGTGGGACCGGCGTCGCGCAGGATCTCCAGCGCCGCGTCCTGGTAGCGCAAACCGGTGCCGGCCAGCTCCAGACCCAGGAGGCCGATGCCGCGGTCGTCGGCGGCCATCCGCAGCGCGAGCTCGCATCCGTTGGAGTGCCCGACGACGAAGACCCCCGCGCCCGTCGACCGTTGGCCGAGCATCGCGTCGACCGCGCCGTAGGCGAGCGCCACCCGTTGCTCCGGCCGGTCGAGGGCCTCTGGATACGGGGCAGAGCTGCCGTAGCCCGGCCGGTCGAGAGCGATCACGGTGAAACCGAGCTGCGCGCCGACCCGCAGCAGGGACAGCCGCGGGTGTCCCGGACAGTCGAAATACGATGCGGTGCTGGCCCCGCCGTGCAGCGCGACGACCACCGCGCGCGGATCGCCGTCGGACCGGCCCTCGGCCATCAGCCCCGACATCGGTATGCCGTCGACCATCACCACCCGGGGGCGTGGCGCGCTCACGCGTCGCACCGCAGGAGGAGCACACCGCTCGGGGTGAGGCCGCCGCTGCTGACGACGGCGACGTGGGCGTCGGCCACCTGCCGCTCACCGGCCTCGCCGCGCAACTGGCTGACGGCCTCGTGCATCAGGCCCATCCCGTGCGTGCGGCCGTGCGAGAGCTGACCGCCGTGGGTATTGAGCGGCAGGACGCCATCACGGGCGATGTTGTGGCCGCCGTCGAGGAAGTCCTTCGCCTCACCGACCCCGCAGAACCCAAGGGCCTCGATCCAGGACAGACAGTTGAACGTGAAGCCGTCGTAGAGTTCGGCGACGTCGACATCCCTGGGTCGCAACGACGTTCGCGTCCACAGATGCGCGGACTGGCCGAGTACCTGTGGTTCGTGGGTCAGGGTGGTCTGATCCCAGTCGGTGCGCTCGACGATCTGGGTGCCGACCGCCTCGATGTACACCGGGGGCTTGGGCATGTCGCGGGCGGCGTCCACGGCCGACACGACGACGGCGACCGCACCGTCGCACGGCACGTCGCAGTCGTAGAGGCCGAACGGCGTCGTGATCGGCCGCGCGGACAGATAGTCCTCCATCGTCATCGGGTCGCGGTAGATGGCCGTCGGGTTCAGCGCGGCGTTGGCTCGCTGGTTGAGCGCGATCCAGCCGAGGGTCTCTCGAGTGGTGCCGTACCGGTGGAAGTGCCGTTGCGCGTTGAGCGCCAGTGTGTGGGCCGCCGACGTCGCACCGAACGGCATCTGCCAGCTGGTGGTCCGCCCGCCCCCGGGCGGGGCCATCCTGCCCTCCTTGAGCAGCTGGCCGAACGTCGCCTCCCACAGCGTGCGGAAGCACAGTACGTGGCGCGCCATCCCGGTCGCGACCGCCATCATCGCCGCGATCACCGACCCGCCGGGGCCGAACGTGTCCATACCGCCGTTGATCCACGTGGGCCGCAGCCCCAGTGCGCCTTCGAGCGCGGTGACGCCGCCTTCACCCATCCCGGCGACGTCGAGACCCGGATAGGTCGACAGTCCGTCGATGTCGTCGAACGTCAGCCCGGCGTCGGCGACCGCCGCCTCGCACGCCTCGATCGTCAGCGACAGCGGGGGAGCCATCAGCCGGCGACCGAGCCGCGATGCGCCGATGCCGGTGATCGCCGAATGCTCCTCGAACTTCTCGCGGCGCAGCATCGGCCGGACGTGCTCGCCGAACCGCTCCGGAGCGATCTCGTCTGCGGGCAGCACCCCGAATTCACCGTCCACCGGCCGGAACAGTGGCAGCCAGACGTCGTCGGCCTGCTGGAACGTCACCTGCACCGGTTGTCCCAGCTCCAGGGTCTGCGGGTCACAGTCGACGATGTTGGTGGTGAGCCGCACGCGCGGATCCTCCGCCACGGCCACCTGCGCCACCACGTACGGCGGCGGCAGGTCGGGGAAGCCGAAGCGGTGGTTGACGGTGAACCCGGCCAGCGTGCCGCGGCCCGATACGGTGCGCACGCCGAGCTTCTGGCTGCGGCAGTACCGGCAGATCGGCTGCGGGGGATGGATCAGCGCCTGGCAGTCCTGGCACTCCTGAATCCGCAGTTCGCCGTCGGCGCCCGCGGTCCAGAAGAACTCGTTCTGCGCGGTGACCTGCGGAAGGGGCCGGCCCGGGATGTCCGCCACGCTCACAGCCCCGGCAGCATGTGTTCTTCGCGCACGGCGCTCGCATGGTCGCCGTGCGCGGAGTCGTCGGCCGATGCCGTACCGGGTGGCGGCGGAGAAGGTCTGTCCCGCACCGGTTCCCCTTCGTGCATCTCGATGATGGCGTGCACCGGGCAGTCCAGCAGCGCTCGGCGCACCGCGGGCTCGTCCTTCTCTGGCACCGTGCCGTTGCCGATCAGCGAGGCGTAGCCCCAGTCGTCGAGCGAGAAGTACTCCGGCGCATGTTTGGCGCAGATACCGAAACCGTCGCACATGGTGCGATCGAGGCGGATCCTCACGCGGTCACCACCGCCTCCACTTCGTAGGGCCGTCGGACGTCGAACACCTCGACCGCGCAGCTGTCGCAGGCGCCGTGCAGATGTCGCGCCACCGCTTGCGGGAACGCGGTCAGCAGGCTCGCCGCGACATTGGTGGCGGCGTCGAGTGTCGCGCAGGCACCACGGCCCCGCAGCACCACCGACCAGCGTTCCAGCCGGGCCAGATCCTCGTCGGTGGCCACCCCGTCGCGCAGTGCCCCGGCGACCGCCGCCATGGCGGCGGTCCCGTTGAAGCAGGACCCGCACTGCCCGGCGTTCTCCCGGTCGAAGTAGGCCAGCACCGACGCGGCGACCGCGACCGGGCACTCGTCGGTCAGCACCCCGACGGCGCCGCAGCCCAGCCCGCTGCCGAGGCGGCGCAGCGCCTCGTGGTCGAGCGTCGCGTCGAGGACGTCGCGGTTGAGCAGACCGGTGAAGTAGCCACCCATCATCACCCCGCTGACGCGGTCGGGGGAGATGCCGTGCCAGGACAACACATCGGCGAGGGCCACCCCGTGCGGCAGCTCGTAGAGGGCGGGCGGCGAGCCGCCCCCGGTGATCGTGGCGAGGAATGTCCCCGGTGAAGACGGTGTGCCCGCCGACCGGTATGCCCGCGCACCGTGTTCGTGCAGGTACGGCAGGTTGGCCAGCGTCTCGACGTTGCTGACCAGGGTGGGCAGCCCGTCCACGCCTTCTTCGAACGGGCGTGGCGGTTTGTCCGTCGGTTTGGCGGGCCCGCCGTTGACGGCGCGGACCGCGGCGGTCTCCTCGCCGGCGACATAACCGGCGTCCACGCACACCACGCTCACCGACACCCCGTCCAGAACCGACGAGTCGACCTGTGCGAGTGCGCTTTCCACGCTGCGGGCGGATTCGGAGTCGGAGACGTAGACCACCGCGCGGTCGGCGGCCACCATGCGGGCGGCCAACCGCAGACCGTCGAGCACCAGGTGCGGACGATGCCGCAGCAACCAACGGTCCTTGATCGACGCTGGTTCGCCCTCCTCGCCGTTGGCGATCGCGACGGCGCCCCCGCGCGCCCGGCCGTGGTCACGCACCGAGCGGAGTTTGACCGCCATCGGGAACGCGGCACCGCCGCGTCCGAGCAGTCCGGACAGCTCCACCTCTTCGAGCAGACGCTCCGGTTCGGTCAGCTCACGGTAGCCGCCGGACTGGGCGTAGTCTGCGTAGTCCTCGCGGCCGGCCGGGACCTGTAACAGCCGGGGCGTGCCGCCGGGCCAGACGGCGGTGACGAGATGGGTTGCGGCGGTGGGATTCATCTGCTTCTACCTCGTTCGGGACGGATAGGCTGGCCGGTATGAGGACTGCGGTGGTGCGGGTCGGCGTGGACCCGGCGGGGCAACTGACACCCGCCCAGCTAGCCGACGGCATGACGCGCCTGCGCGAACTGGGCGGCGCGGCGGGCGCCGAGGTGGTGGACAACAATCTGCCCGCGATGCCGCCGAACCGGCGAGAAGCCGAACTGCTGATCGCCGGTGACGATCCGGAGGTTCTCACGCGCAGGGCGCTCGACCTGTGCGCGGAGGCGTTCGGCACCGAACCGGTCGCCGGGGTGCTCACCTACATCAGCCGTGGGACCGACGACGACGCACGCGGCGTGCTGGCCGGATTCGGCCTGGCCGGTGACGTCATACGTACCGTGGACGACGACGGCTGGGACGTCGTCCATGTCGCACTGCGCAGAGCGGATCTGGAACGGATCCCGGAGAGCCGCATTCACACCGCGCTGGAGGCCTCGCTGAACTGCGAGGTGCACATCCGGATCGTCTGACATCAGGAGTCCAGGAACTCGAGGATGGCCGGGGCGGCCTGCACCCAGGTGTCGAACATGTTGAACCGCTTGACCTTGCCCTGCGCCCGCTTCTCCCCGGCGCGTTCCCAGGCGTCCTCCGGCCACGGGGGATCGATCAGCGTCGATCCCTTGATCAGACAGCTGACCTCCAGCGACGTCCGTTTCGGATGGTCGAGGTCGTTCTCGCCGCCGCGGATGATCAGTGTGGGGACGCGGATGTTGTCGAACATCTCGTCCTCCACGCCCGGGATCGTCTGACCCGGTTTGGGGACGAAGGCGTTGAGCCAGCGCAACATCAGCTTGAGGAAGTGGTCGGGGTCCAGGCTCAGGATGCGCTCGCGGTTGGCCGGGTTCTCGGCGATGCGTTCCTTCCACTCGTCGACGTGCGCGACGGCCTTCATCCCGGCCCCGCGAACCGCGAGGATGCTCGGCACGATGTAGTAGGAGCCCAGCACGAACGAGCCGTACACACCGCCGACGATGTTCCACACGACCAGCTTCGTGACGATCTCGGGGTGCAGCATCGTCGTCAGCATCGAATCCCGCGCGCCGCCGGACCCACCGGCGATGATGCACGGCCCGATGTCGAGGGTGGTGATCAGCTGATGGAGCGTCTCGGCGCGCATGTGTGATTCGCTGTGCCCGTAGAACTGCACATCGGACTTGCCGCAGTTCGGCCGGTCCCACAGCAGCACGCGGTAGCCGCCCTTGACCAGTGCCTGAGCCAGCGGACGCAGCCCCGGGATGTCCTTGCTGAACCGCCCGCCCGGCGTGAGCGCGATGAAATCACCGCTCTTGCCGAGGATCTCGTAGACGACCTTGCCGCCGTTGATCTCGATGATCTTCTCGCCGCGTTTGAGTGCCGGGCCTGCGGTCTCGGTCGTGGTCATGCGTAACCTCCGCGAGCGTGCGTGGTCTGTGGGAAAACGGCGGCGTGTCGTGTGCAGACACGCGCCCCCGCAAGCGGGAGGTAGGCCCGCGTCGCGGGGGGAGTCAGCAGGTTCATGCCATCACCAGCACGTCGTTGCCGACCACGCGGACCGGGTAGGTGCGGATGCTCCACTCCGGTTTGACCGCGGTGGTGCCCGTCGCGAGCTCGAATCCCCATTGGTGCCAGGGGCAGTAGATGTACTCGAGATCGCGCACCATCACCGCGTCACCCGGCACGCTGTCGTCGACCACGGTGCGGCCACGGGCGCGACCCACGCACAGCGGGCCGCCCTCGTGCGGGCAGTAGTTCGCGATCGCGTAGAAGGTGCCGTTGACGTTGTACACGCCGACGCCGTGCCGTCCGATCGGCACCACCTTGTGTGCACCGGGTGGGATCTCGTCGACGGTGGCGACGATGTGCTCACGCCCCTGGGCGAGCCGGGGCGGTTTCTTTTCCTCGGTCATCGTGCGTCAGAACACCCGGACCTGGCCCTCGAGGGCGGGCACCGTGTCCGGGAGGTGATAGGTGGCCAGTCCGTTGCGGAACATCACGTTCTCCCTGGCATGTTCGGGCAGATGCTTGACCAGCCACCGCGGATCGTCGAACGTCCAGTGCGGGTAGTCGGAGCTGTAGAGCAGGATCTTGTCGCACTCCATCCACTCGAACGCCCGCGAGAGTTCGGTCTTGTCCTCGGGGTAGTCCAGCGGCTGGGTGGTGAACTTGATGTGGTCCTTGACGTAATCGGACGGTTTGCGCTTGATGTCCACCCAGCCCTTGCGGGCCTCGTACAGCGCGTCCATCCGCCACATCAGCGGGAGGATCCAGGTGAAGGCGTGTTCGACCAGCACGATGCGCAGGGTCGGGAACCGGTCGAAGACACCGTCGAACACCAGACTCATCACCTGGTTGGCGGCCAGCAGCGAATAGGTGACCATGAAGTCGTGGTTGTAGCTCGGCATGCCGACCGGCGGCATGGGAAGCTCGTCGAAGTGGCTGCGCGACAGGTGGCAACTCACCGTGATGTCGTGTTTGGTGGCGGCGGCCCAGATGGGGTCGTACTTCGGGTTTCCCCACGACGGCCGGGGTTCGGCCTTGATCAGGATCTGCGCCATGTACGGATGGCCGGCCCAGCGTTCGATCTCCTCGACCGATTTCTCCGGCTCCTCGATTGCCAGGCAGATCGATCCGCGCCACCGCTCGTGCCAGTTGTTGTGGCTGTCGAGCCAGTGGTTGGCCTGCCAGTCGTTGAGCGCACACGACATCGCGTGCTGCGCCTCGGGGATGCGGGCCGGGTACGCGGCGGGCTCGAGGATCGCGATGTCCGCCCCGGCCTCCATGATCAGCTGTTTGAACGCCAGATCAGGGTCACTGCCGGGGAATTGGCCGTCGGCGGGGAAGGTGTCGACGCGCATCGCGTAGGCGTGCGCGTAATCGGGTGCGTCGTAGTAGATCTGCTCGCCGACCTTGCGGGTGTTGAAGTACGTGCTGCGCCACGGCTCGGGAAGGTACTGGCCCAGGTCGCCGGCGCGGGGGACCGGGTGGACGTCGGAGTCGACGCACCGCACGGCGATGCGTTCGGCCGCGGGTGTGCGCGGTGTGGTGGTGACCGTCATGATGTCTCCTTGATCGCTTCCGTCACAGCCGGACCTCTGCGCCGATCTGCAGGCCGTAGAGCTCGGCAGCATTGCGCCACAACAACTTGTCGCGCTGTTCGGTGCTGAACGCGCTGGGCACCGACGGCTCGTTGAGCTGCCAGTGCGGGTAGCTCGACCCGTACATCACCATGTCGTCCTTACCGGTGAAGGAATGCCATTCACCGGCGAAGTCGGCATCACCGGGGCCGTCGAGCATGCCCTGGACGAAGAAGACGTGGCCGGGCAGGTAATCGCTGGGCATCTTGGGCGCCCACGGCGTCTGCTCGAGGTGCGGGCGGCCGAAGCAGTCCATCCGCCAGATGAACGGTGTGAGGAGGTCGGCCGCGCCGTCGGCCCAGACGAACTTGAGCGCCGGCATCCGCTCGAAGACGCCTTCGGCGATCATGTTCATCAAGTGGTACAGGTAGTTCAGCGCCATGAAACCGGCGTACTGCTCATAGGTTCTGGTGTTACCCGACGGCGTGGGCGGCAGCGCGATGCCCGAACCGACCTCGATGTGCACGGCCACCGGAAGGTTCGCATCGATCACGGCCTCCCACAGCGGCCAGTACTGCGGTTTGCCGTACAACTCGCGAGACTGCAGCGGTACGCCGATCTGCACCACGCGCGGGTGGTCGCGGTACTTGTCGATCTCGCGCAGGGCGCCGGTCAGATCGTCCGGGTTCACCCGGATGGTCCCTCGGAAGCGCTCGCCGTGCTCGGGGTGTTCGAGCCAGCGGGTCACCATCATCTCGTTGTGGGCGGCGGCGATGGCCGTGCCGAGATGGCGGTCGGGCATGATGCCTCGGGTCATCGGATGCAGGATCGCCATGTCGACGCCGCGATCGGTGAACAGATGCTTGGCCACCACGTCGGGGTCCGAGCCGGGGTACTGGCCGTCGGATCCCTCGGTGCCCTTCGCGTATTCGCCGCCGGGGGCGCCGTACCAGTCCATCTCGTAGTCGGGGAAGCCGCGGCTGCGGAACGGCTCGCGCATGAAGTTCTGGCGTAGGTCCTTGTTGGAGCCGAAGAAGATGTGCACGCTGGCGTCGATCAGGGGCGTCTGCGTCCCGTCGGGCTGCGTTGTGGCCAAGGTCGTCCTCCGATGTTCGTCCGGCGACACGGGGCGCGCAGACGGCTTCGAGCGTGTGCGGCGAAGCCGGACACACAGTCAGTGTAAATCGAAGTTCTTCAAAGGCAAGAACCGAGTTCTCCGCTGGCTTACGCGCATCACTGCAGGTGAAGGAGTGTGCTGGTCAGCTTCGGCGCGCCGCGCTCCCAGAAGGCCATAGGCGAGAAGCGAGAACGCGTGAGCAGTCTTCGGAGAATGATATTCTCCGAAGGTCGTGATCGACCACCCAGGAGGCGCCGGATGCTACTCGAGTTCGATGCCGATCAGCGGCTGTGGCAGGAGACCGTGCGCGATGCGGTGTCGAAACAGTGTCCGGCTTCGTTGGTCCGCGAGATCGCGGAGAACGATGTCGACCCGGCGCCGCTGTGGAGGAGCTACGTCGACGCCGGCTGGACCGAGCTGACCGACCCGGAGAACGCGGTCGAATTGGCGATCGTGCTGGAGGAGATGGGCCGCGCCACCGATCCGACGCCGTTTCTCGCCACGATGACGCAGTACGCGCCGCTGGTCGGGGACCGCTTCGATCCGCAGCACGCAGGTGCGGCGATCTACGCCGGGATCACCGCGGTCCGCGACGCCGAGGGGTGGGTGCTCGACGGTTCGGCGCGGTTCGTCCTCGACGGCGACCGCGCCGAGCGGTTCGCGGTGGTCACCGACGCCGGTGTCTTCGCCCTCGACGCTTCGGTCGCGGTCCGTCGCCGCAGCCCGGTGTTCGATCCGGTGCTGCACATCGCCGATGTCTCGTTCGACCGGATCAACGTGCCCGACACCGACCGGGTGCCCGCCGACGCCGAACGGGCGCGCCACCTCGCGCTGACCGGTATCGCGATCACGACCGTGGGCGCCTGCCAGCGGATCCTCGACCTCGCGCTCGACCACGTCAAACAGCGCCACCAGTTCGGCGTGCCGATCGGGTCGTTCCAGGCCGTCCAGCACAAGGCGGTCGACATGCACGTGGCCACCGAACGCGCCCGCGCGCTGGCCTACTTCGCCGCGCTCACGATCGCCGCCGACGATCCGCGGCGCCGGCTCGCGGCGTCGATGGCCAAGGCGGCGGCCGGGGAGTGCCAGTCGGTGGTGTTCCGGCACGGCCTGCAGCTGTTCGGCGCCATGGGCTTCACGTGGGAGAACGACCTGCAGTTCGCGCTGAAGCGCGCCAAGGCCGGCGAACTGCTGCTCGGCGGTGCTGCCGAGCACCGGGCGACGATCGCGGAGGAATTTCATGCAGCTGACTTTTGATGCCGACGTCGAGCAGTTCCGCGCCGAGTTCGCCGCCTTCCTCGACGAACACCTGCCGCCCGAGTCGGCCACACTCGAGCGTCCGCGGTCGGTCTCGCACATGCCGCAGTGGGCCCGCGACTGGCAGCGCCTGCTGTTCGACAACGGGTGGCTGCTGCCCGCACAGCCGCCGGAGTTCGGCGGCCGCAACGCCACGGTGCTGCAGCAGTTCGTCCACCTCGACGAACTGTGCCGGCGACGGATCTACCACAGCTTCAATCCGCAGGGCGTCAACATCGTCGCCGCTTCACTGCTGACGTTCGGCTCCGAGGAGCAGAAGCACCGCTGGGCGGTCCCGGTGCTGCGAGGCGAACTCACCGCATCACTGGGGATGAGCGAACCGAGCGCCGGATCAGACCTGGCGTCGCTGCGTACCCGCGCGGCGCGCGACGGGGACCATTTCGTGGTCAACGGCCAGAAGGTGTGGACGTCGGGCGCGCACGACGCCGACTATCTGCTGGCGTTCGTCCGTACGGACCCGGATGCGCCGAAACACCGCGGCATCAGCGCGCTGATCATCCCGACGGATACGCCCGGGGTGGTGTGCCGCCCCTTCGCCGATCTGTGCGGTGAGGACAACAAGGACTTCAACGAGGTCTTCTTCACCGACGCGCGGGTGCCCGCCGAGAACCTCGTCGGCCCGCTGAACCAGGGCTGGAAGGTGGCCAACGGCTCACTGGGTCACGAGCGGACGATGATGTGGCTGGGTTTCGCCGACCGAATCGACAATGTGATCGCCGATTTCGTCCCGCGCACCGAGATGGAGCGGGACACCTATGCCTCGATGATCATGGACTATCAGGCGCTGCGGGCCATGGGGTCGGCCGCGCTGGCCCGCGCCGCACGCGGGGAGATGGACACCGCTTCGGTGTCGGTGCTCAAGCTGTTCGGTTCCGAGGCCGAGATGCGCGCCGCCGACGCGGCGCTGACGGCGTCCGGGTCCGCCGGGCTGGTCCACCCCTCGACGACCGGGCGGTACGCGCACATGAACCTCGACCACTACTTCGCCAGCTGGTTCGAGCGCTACGCGCGTAGTTTCTCCGGCACCATCGCCGGCGGCACCTCGGAGATCCAGCGCAACATCATCGCGACCCAGGTGCTGGGGTTGCCGCGCGGCTGACCGGCAGCCGCGCGGCCACCGCTCAGTAGTTGTTGCAGGTGTTCGCGACGTCCGAGATCGGCCCGAAGTACGCCTGGGCGGTCGGGTTGCCCTGCAGGAACGCGACCGTCGCCTGCCGCTGCTGCGGGGACGAGGCGAGGAAGTTGCGCACCGCGTTCTGGCCGGCCGGCTGCTGGGCGAACTGGGCGGCGAGATCCGGATGCTGGTCGTTGAGCGCCGCGATCACCTGGTTGTAACTGCAGGTGGTGTTGATGATCGGGCCCAGGTCCGGCTGCGCCGACGCGACGCCTGCCGACAGCGGTATCGCCACGGCGAGGCCGCCGAGCGTGATTGCGATATTCCTGCGCGACAGCTTCAGCATGGGTACACCCTCTTCTCGGAATTCCTATATCGAATGCGCTTCGCCGGGCACAAGATCACCCGACAGCAGTTACATCGACGATAACAGCGGAACTGTTACCTTTTCTTCCGTTAGGCAAACCTTGCCGGCCGGCAGTCGATGCGATCAGTCGATGACGGCGGCTTCTTTGCGCTCGGTGATCGGCCGGGCCAGTTCCTGCTCGCCGCAGATGCGCTGGAGTTTCTCCAGCGTCTCGTCCAGGCCGGGACCCAGCGGACTGCTCGGGGTGAAGGTCGCGGGCAGATTGCGCATGCCCTGGATGACGCCGATGGTGTCGTAGTGGACCGTGCCCTCGGGGTCGCAGACGTAGTCGGGCATCCGGTCGAGTACCGCCGTGAGCATGGACTTGAATACCGTCCGCGCCACGTTGGAACCCACGCAGCGGTGCACCCCGATACCGAAACTGAAGTGACGGTTGCCCTTCCGGTCCAGGATGACCTCGTTGGGGTCGGTGAACACCGACGGGTCCCGGTTGGCCATCGCCCACGACAGCCACAGCCGCTCGTACTTCTTGAACTGCTGGCCCTCCACCTCGACGTCGTCGGCGAAGGTGCGGCCGTCACCGGGTGCGGGGGTGAAGAACCGCAGGAACTCCTCGGTGGCCGGATGCAGAAGCGTGGCGCGTTCGCGGCTGAGGCGGTCACGCTGGTCGGGATGCTCGCCCAGCCATTCCAGCGCGTGGGCGGTGAGCGCGGTCGTCGTGTCGAAGCCGCCGCCGATGATGAGACCCAGGTTGCCGAGGATCTCCATGTCCGGTGCGGGCTCACCGTCGATCCGCAACTGCACGAGCGCGTTGACCAGACCCGGGCGCGGATTCTGCCGGATCTCCATCATGTTGGTGATGAGGTCGATCCCCATCTCGCGGTGCTGCTCGTTGATCTTCTCGCGTTCGGGGGAGTGCTCGGGGGTGTACACCGAGGCGTGCGTGGGCTCGCTGTAGACATTCCACTTCTTCAGCTCGATGCCCATCATCGCGAGCGTGAACACCGCGGGTACCACGTTCGCCAGATGCTCGACGAAATCGATACGGCCCGACTCGATGTGCTCGTCGAGCGCCGCGCGGGTGATCTCGTCGACGAACGGCTCCCAGCGTTTGATGGCCGCAGGCGACAGGTACGGGTTCAGCGCGCCGCGGTACGCGCTGTGTTCCGGTTCGTCCATCTCCAAGATGCCCCCGCGCACGACGGTCGCGCGGCTGGCCTTCGGGATGGTGATCCCCTGGAACGGGGTGTCACCGCTGATGTCGTGGTGGTTGGACACCACCGGGCAGCGCGCCAGCTCGAAGACGTGCCTGCTGTCCGCGGCGACCCAGTGCCCGCCGTAGGTCTCGGTCCACGCCATGGGGCACTTGGCGTGCATCTCCTCGGTGATCTTCTCGAACTGCTCCCGGTATTCCGGGGTGTGCCGGTCGAAGTGGTACCGGTTCTTCTTGCGGTCACTGTCCGCGGGATCACCGCGCAGATCGTCGACGGCGCTCACGTCGTTGGCTCCCTGTGTCATCGGCGTCGAATCATCCGTTCGAGTCAGTCGTCGATCGAGATGGCTTGTTCGGGACATGAGGACACGGCCTCACGCACCGCGTCCTGCTGATCGTCGGGCACGATCTCGTTGACCGGCGACGCGGTGCCGTCGATATCGCTCAGCTGGAAGGAATCCGGCGCGATCATCGCGCACAGCGTGTGCCCCTGGCAGCGGCCGGAATCAACCCTTACCTTCACTGCTCTCCTCGAAGTCCCTGTGCCAAGTGTGTTCGGCTCGGTCAGATGTGGTAGTCGTACCACTTGAGGTAGCCGCCGGCGTCGACGCGCAGCTGCGCACCGGTGACGAAGCGGGCCTCGTCGGACGCCAGCCACAGCACGGCGTTGCTGATGTCCTCGGGTTCCACCCACGGCACCTTCATCGCCTGCTGGACGTAGAAGACCGGTTCGGCGTCGGCCTGCTGCGGATGCTCGAGGTCCGGTCGGAACGACCGGTACATCGGCTCGCTCTGCAGCATGTTGGTGTTGCAGTTCGTCGGGTGCACGACGTTGGCGCGGATTCCGCGCGCGCTCAGCTCGGTGGCGAGGTCGTGGACGTAGTTCGACAGCGCCCGCTTGGAGTGGACGTAGGCCATACCGCCGGGGTCGTTGCCCGGGTTGTCCTTCTTGGAGGTGTCCATCAGCGCCGCGGTGGAACCCGTCGCGATGATCGAGGCGCCCTCCTTGAGATGGGGCAGGGCGACGTTGATCGCGTTGATGGTGCCGATCAGGTTGGTGTTGATGACGTCGACCCAGGCCTGCAGCGGGGGGTTGCCCTTCATTCCGGCGATCCCGGCCTGTGCCACCACGATGTCGAGTCCGCCGAACTCGGCGATCCCGTTCTCGAGTGCCTCCCTGAGTTGGCCGGCTTCACGGACGTCGGCCTGCGCGGTGAAGGCGCGCTGACCCGTCTTCTCGATGAACTGCGCGGTCTCCTCGAGATCCTCCGGGGTGGCCATCGGATAGCCGATGCTGTCGATGTTCGCGCAGATGTCCACCGCGATGATGTTGGCGCCCTCTTCGGCCAACCGGACGGCATGGCTGCGTCCCTGTCCGCGGGCGGCGCCCGTGACGAATGCGACCTTTCCTGCTACGCGCCCCACAGTGTGTCCTCTCGTGTATCCGGTTGATTCCGTTGGTGATGCGTGACCGTCAGGTGTTGCGGCCGCCGTTGACGCCGAGGATCTGACCGGTGATGTAGCCGGCCTCCTCGCTGATCAAGAACGCGCACGCGGCGGCGATGTCCTCGGGCCTGCCGATGCGCCGCACCGGGGTGGCCGCGATCGTCGCGTCGATGTCGCCGAGGTAGCCGCGTTCGGCCGCGGCGCGCAGCATGGGGGTGTCGATGAAGCCGGGTGGCACCGCGTTCACCGTGATACCGCTCGGACCGTATTCGAGGGCAAGCGATTTCGTCAGGCCGTTGACCGCCGACTTGGCCGCCACGTACGGCGACATGTACGGGGCGCCCGAGTGCGTGCTCGACGACGAGATGTTGACGATGCGGCCCCAGCCGGCCTCCAGCATGTCCGGCAACGCGCTCTGGATGGTGTGGAAGACGCCGTTGAGGTTGACGTCGATGACCTTCTGCCAACGGTCGAAGGACACGTCGCTGAACCGTTTGAAACAGTCCAGACCCGCCGCGTTGACGAGCACGGTGACCGGGCCCAACTGCTTGCGGATGGCGCCGAACGCGGCCTCGACCGCCGACCGGTCGGTCACGTCCGCGGCATGAGCGAATTCACCGTCGCCGGGATTGAGGTCGATCGTGGCGACGTGGAGGCCGTCAGCCTGCAGCCGCCGCACGATGGCCAGTCCGATACCCGACCCGCCGCCGGTGACGACAGCGGTCTTCACAGAGCGTCCTCCGACGCCGTCTCACGCATCAAGAATCATCCTTCCGATTATGAGAACCGTACTCTCGACAGTGATCATTCTGCAAGAAAACGAACGCAGCTGCCCGGCGCCAACCTATGCTCCGAGCCGATCCGGCAAGGCCATGACTAGCCACTCTAGGTTTCCTTGAGTTCTCCCTGGCCGAATGTATGATTCGCCCCGAATGAGAATGGAATTTCCATCACACTGAGGAGGATGATGGCTCAGACACCCACGGTGACCGACAGCCGACAGTCCGACACCGCTGCCCGGACAGGTGGCGCCGCGGCCGATCGGCGACTGCTGATCGGTGGACAGCTGATCGACACCGGGCGGGTGTTCCCGTCCCTCAACCCGGCGACGGCCGAGGTGCTGGGACATGCCCCGGACGCGACCGTCGACGACGCGCGGGCCGCGGTGGCGGCGGCCCGGCGGGCCTTCGACACCAC
The DNA here is from genome assembly GCF_014218295.1 of Mycolicibacterium litorale. Next base: position 3,735,983 of record NZ_AP023287.1, on the reverse strand, counting down.
CGACTGGTCGACGAACGTCGAGTTGCGGGTGCGCTGCCTCCGGCAGTTGCACGCCGCCCTCGTCGAACACCGCGACGAACTGGCCGCGCTGACGATCGCGGAAGTCGGTGCCACCGAGGCGCTGTGCCAGGGTGCGCAGCTCGACCAGCCGATCGAGATCGTGCGCTACTACGCCGACCTGCTCGCCGCATACCCGATGACCGAGGACCTCGGCAACATCACCAGCCGGGGCATGCAGCACCACCGCTGGGTGGAGAAGGAAGCCGCGGGCGTGGTCGCCGCGATCATCGCCTACAACTATCCGAACCAACTCGCGCTGGCCAAGCTCGCACCCGCCCTCGCCGCGGGCTGCACCGTCGTCCTCAAGTCGGCACCCGATACGCCGCTGATCACCCTGGCCCTCGGGGAACTCATCGCCGAGCACACCGACATCCCGGACGGCGTGGTCAACGTGCTTTCCGGTGCCGACCCCGAGGTGGGGGCGGTGCTGACCACCGACCCGGACGTGGACATGGTGACGTTCACCGGTTCCACCCCCACGGGCCGGCGCATCATGGCCGCGGCCAGCGAGACGCTCAAGAAGGTCTTCCTCGAACTCGGCGGGAAGTCCGCCGCGATCGTGCTCGACGACGCCGACTTCGGGACCGCCGCCCTGTTCTCGGCGTTCTCGATGGTCACCCACGCCGGGCAGGGTTGCGCCCTCACCTCACGGCTTCTGGTGCCCGCCGAGCACAAGGACCAGATCGTCGAGTTGGTCAAGGACAACTTCGGGCACGTACGCCTGGGAAACCCAGCGGACCCGTCCGTGTACATGGGTCCGCTCATCAGCGAGAAGCAACGCGACAAGGTCGACGGCCTGGTCAAACGTGCCGTCGAGGCGGGCGCCACGCTGGTCACCGGCGGTGAGAAGGTCGATCCCGGCTACTTCTACACGCCCACACTGCTCGCCGACGTCGATCCCGACAGCGAGATCGCCCAGGAGGAGGTCTTCGGGCCGGTACTCGCGGTCATCGCCTACGAGGATGACGACGACGCCGTGCGGATCGCCAACAACTCGATCTACGGACTGTCCGGCGCGGTGTTCGGCAGCGACGAGCGGGCACTGGCGGTCGCCCGGCGGATCCGCACCGGGACCTTCTCGATCAACGGCGGCAACTACTTCAGCCCCGACAGCCCGTTCGGCGGTTACAAGCAGTCGGGCATCGGCAGGGAGATGGGCACCGCGGGCCTCGAAGAGTTCTTGGAATCAAAGACTTTCGCACAGGTGGTGGGGTAGCGATGAGTACGAACAGGCCGCTGGACGGCGTCCGGGTCCTCGAGGTCGCGATGTACGGGTTCGTCCCCTCGTGCGGTGCGGTGCTGGGGGAGTGGGGCGCCGACGTCATCAAGGTCGAACACGCGGTGACCGGCGACCCGCAGCGTGGGCTGCGCCAGACCGGGCCGCTGCGCGTCGAGGGCGACCCGAACCCGAACATCGAACACGCCAACCGCGGCAAGCGCAGCATCGGCCTGGACATGTCGGTGCCCGAAGGCCGTGAGGTGCTGCTCGAACTGGCCCGCCGCGCCGACGTCTTCCTGACGAGTTTCCTGCCCGGACACCGGCAGAAGTTCGGCATCGACGTCGACGACATCCGCGCGGTGAACCCGCACATCATCTACGCGCGCGGCAGCGCGCTGGGTCCGCGCGGCGAGGAGTCGGTCAAGGGCGGCTACGACATGACCGCGTTCTGGTGCCGGGCCGGTACGGCCGCGACCATCACGCCGCCGGGGGTCGAGGGCATGATCGCCCCGCCCGGACCGGCCTACGGCGACACCATTTCCGGCACCAACCTCGCCGGTGGCATCGCGGCCGCGCTGTTCAAGCGGGAGCGCACCGGTGAGCCGTCGGTGGTCGACGTGTCGCTGCTCGGCAGCGGCCTGTGGGCGATGGGCCACACCGTCGCGCTGACCCAGCACCTCAACCAACTGCTGGTGCAGCCGCCACCGGGTGTGCACGGTTCGCCGATCAACCCGCTGGTGGGGGTCTACCCGACGGCCGACGACCGCTACATCTCGTTCGTGATGATGCAGCCGACGAAGTTCTGGGCCGACGTGTGCAACCACATGGATCTCGAGGACTACGCCGACGATCCGCGCTTCGCCAGCGCCGAGTCCTTCGCCGAGCACAGCCCGGCCGCGGTGGAGATCCTCACCGAGGCGATGCGCAAACGTCCGCTGCCCGAGTGGAGTGAGCGGTTCGCGACGCTGGCCGGCCCGTGGGCGCCGGTTCAGGACACCCTGCAGGCCGCCCAGGACGCCCAGATCCGGGCCAACGAGTACATCGTGCAGGCCGGCGAGCTCGAACTCGTCGCCAATCCCGTCCAGTTCGACGTCGCCGCCCCGCGGACCGGCGCCGCACCGGGCTTCGCCGAGCAGACCGACGACATCCTCGTCGAACTCGGCCTGGACTGGGATCGCATCATCGAGCTCAAGACGGCCGGCGCCGTCACGTGACCGTGGAGATCTGAATGCCGTTCATCGCTTCGATCGGGACCTACCTCCCGTGTTGGGGCACACCACATCACCGCATCGCCGGTGACGACGAGGACGCCATCACCCTGGCCGTCGAAGCCGGCCGCGCCGCGCTCAGCGCGGGTGGCGCGGTCGAGCGGGTGGTCCTCGTCAGCCGCGACCTGCCGCTCACCGAGAGCAGCAACGCCGCGGTGCTGCTGGCCGGCCTCGGCCTGGACCCCGAACTCGAGGTCGACGAACGGCTCGGCGGCGCACCGGCCACGCTGGACGCGGTCAGTTCCGCCCGTCCCCGGTCACTGGTCATCGGCGTCGATCTCGAACCGGCGGGCGCCGCCGCGATCCTGACCTCCGACCACGGAAAGCAGGTCCGCACCGCCGCCCGCGTGGCCCGCAGTCTGCCGGTGCGGACCCGCAACGCCGTCGGGGTCGTCCACGATTACGGCGATCCCCGGCTGCTGCACGAACGCGGCCTACTGGCCTCCCTGTCGGCGGCGTGGCTGGACACCCCGGTGGTCGTCGCGGGCGTCGAGCACGACAAGGTGATGCCGCTGTGCCACGGCGATCCACCGCGGCTGCCGACATTCGGAGCAAGTTCTGGTCTGTTTGCCCTCGCGAGCCTCACCGAGTCCCATACGATGGGCCCCTTGGTCGCGGTGGAGCAGGCGAGTCTGTCCGGCATCACCGTCACAGGCGGTGAGGCACAAGTGATTCGACGTGAACCGGCGGCACGCCCGCTACCCGAGGGGACGGTCACCCCCGGCGCCGACCTCGCGATTTCGCTGGCGGCCTACGAGCGCGCGTTCGAGGCGAAGGTGCGCTGGGAGGCCGGCAAGTACGCCGACGGTTGCGAGCTGGACTTCCCGCCGCGTTACCGGGTCGGTGAGGACTGCGCCCTGGACACCGACTACGAGTTGGTTCCGCTGCCGCGCACCGGCACGGTGTACACCGAAGCGACGGTGCAGATCCCGGTGCCGGGAATGCGGTCGCCGTACTCGTTGGTGATCGTCGAACTCGACGGCACCGACGTGCGTGCCCTGGTGAAGGTCACCGGCGCCGAACCGGGTTCGGTCGACATCGGCCACCGGGGACGGATGGCGCTGCGCCGCGTCGCGGTTCGTTCCGGCGTGCCGGACTACGGTTACGCGTTCGAACCAGGGGCCTTCGAACCGGGTGCGGCATGAGCGCGCCGGCGCCGGAGGCGTCATGCGCAGAGTAGCCATCGTCGGGGCGGGGATGACGCCGTTCGCCGAGCACTTCGCGCTGGGAATCAAGGACCTGCTGCCGATGGCGTTCTGCGAGTGCGCCGCCAGTGTGGACAAGGGCATGGCGAAGGACGACATCGACGCGGTGTGGTTCGGCGCCATGGGGACCACCGACGGCTTCCCGTCCGGGGTGCTCGCCGACACGCTGGGGATGCAGGACATCCCGGTCACGCACGTCGAGAACTCATGCGCCACCGGCAATGACGCGGTGCGCAACGCGCTCTACGGCATCGCCTCCGGGGCGGCCGACGTCGCCCTGGTGATGGGCGCGGACAAGCTGCGCGAGGTGGCCACCAAGGACATGCTGTGGGGGTGGGAGGCGACCACGCGCGACATGGCGTGGGATTACCCGCTCGGCCTCGTCGCACCGGCGGGATTCGCCCTGCACGTGCGGCGCTACCTGCACGAATCCCCGGCCACCCGTGAGCATCTGGCGATGATCGCGGTCAAGAACCACCGCAACGCCGTCGACAACCCGAAGGCCAGGCTGCGGTTCGAGATCACCGTCGAGCAGGCGCTGGCCGCGCCGATCGTGGTCAATCCGTTCGGCGTCTACGACTGCGCACCGCAGAGCGACGGCGCGGCCGCACTGATCCTGGCCGCCGAGGACGTCGTCGACCGGTTCACCGACCGGCCGGTGTGGGTCCGCGGCGTCGGGCTGGGCCTGGACTCGGTGATGTACCCGCACAAACCCGATATGACGACGTTCCCGGCGACCGTGCGCGCCGCCAAGCGGGCGTTCGGCATGGCGGGGCTCACGCCGGCCGACGTCGACGTCGCGGAGGTGCACGACTATTTCACCGGTATCGAGCTGATCAGCTACGAGGACCTCGGGTTCGCGGAGCGTTTCGGTGCCTACAAACTCGTCGAAGCCGAGGTGACCAGCATGGGCGGGGCGTTGCCGGTCAACCCCAGCGGCGGGCTCAAGGCGAAGGGGCATCCGCCCGGTGCGACCGGTGTCGCCCAGTGCGTGGAACTGTTCGGCCAGCTGCGCGGCGAGGCGGTCAACCAAGTCGACGGGGCGCGAATCGGACTGGCACACAACATCGGCGGGCCGACGGCGGTCGCGGCGGTCACCATCCTGGAAGGAGCCGGAGCTCATGGCTGAGCGGTGGACACCCGGGATCTCGCTGGGCCGCAATCTCTCCGGGCCGATGCAGGCCGTCGGCGGGTTGTTCGCGATGTCGGCCGACGCCGTGCGGTTCGTGTTCCAGCGGCCGTTCCAATGGCGCGAGTTCCTCGAGCAGTGCTGGTTCGTGGCGCGCGTCTCGCTGGCACCCACTCTCCTGGTGGCGATCCCGTTCACCGTGCTGGTGAGCTTCATCCTCAACATCCTGCTGCGCGAACTGGGCGCCGCCGACCTGTCGGGCGCCGGTGCGGCGTTCGGTGCGGTGACCCAGGTCGGCCCGATGGTGACGGTGCTGATCGTCGCCGGCGCCGGCGCCACCGCGATGTGCGCCGACCTCGGCTCCCGCACCATCCGCGAGGAGATCGACGCGATGGAGGTGCTCGGCATCAACCCCGTCCAGCGGTTGGTGACCCCGCGCATGCTGGCGTCGGGACTGGTGGCGCTGCTGCTCAACAGCCTCGTGGTCATCATCGGCATCCTCGGCGGCTACGTGTTCTCGGTGTTCATCCAGGACGTCAACCCCGGTGCCTTCGCCGCCGGGATCACCCTGCTCACCGGTGTGCCCGAGGTGATCATCTCGTGCGTGAAGGCCGCGCTGTTCGGGCTCATCGCCGGTCTGGTGGCGTGCTACCGGGGGCTGACGATCAGCGGTGGCGGTGCCAAGGCCGTGGGCAACGCGGTCAACGAGACGGTGGTGTACGCGTTCATGGCGCTGTTCGTCATCAACGTCCTGGTCACCGCCATCGGCATCCGGATGACGACGGGCTGACACATGGGGACGATGACGACGCTGCGGGCGACCTATCCCCGCATCAGCAGACAACTCGGGCGTCCCGGGCAGATCCTGGGCCGCATCGGCGACCACACCCTGTTCTACGCCCGCGCGCTGGCGGGCACACCGCACGCCGCGGTGCACTTCCGCAAGGAGATCATCCGGCTGATCGCCGAGATCTCGATGGGCGCGGGCACATTGGCGATGATCGGCGGGACGGTCGTGATCGTCGGCTTCCTCACGCTCGCCGCGGGCGGCACGCTGGCGGTGCAGGGGTACAGCTCGCTGGGCAACATCGGTATCGAGGCACTCACCGGCTTCCTGGCCGCGTTCATCAACGTGCGCATCTCGGCGCCGGTGGTGGCCGGCATCGGGCTGGCCGCCACGTTCGGTGCGGGCGTGACCGCCCAGCTGGGGGCGATGCGGATCAACGAAGAGGTCGACGCGCTGGAGTCGATGGGGATCCGGCCGGTCGAGTACCTGGTGAGTACGCGGATCGTGGCCGGGATGATCGCGATCACGCCGCTGTACTCCATCGCGGTGATCCTGTCGTTCGTGGCCTCCCAGTTCACCACGGTCGTGTTGTTCGGGCAGTCCGGTGGACTCTACGACCACTACTTCGACACGTTCCTCAACCCGATCGACCTGCTGTGGTCGTTCCTGCAGGCCATCCTGATGGCGATCACGATCCTGTTGATCCACACCTACTTCGGCTATTTCGCCACCGGTGGGCCGTCGGGCGTGGGGGTGGCCGTGGGCAACGCGGTGCGGACCTCGCTGATCGTCGTGGTGTCGGTGACACTGCTCGTCTCGCTGTCCATCTACGGCTCCAACGGCAACTTCAACCTCTCGGGGTAGGGGAGCACTGTGTCGAAGAATCTCGGCCCCGGACCGATGCATCGGTCGGAGACGACGAGTTCGGCCTCACCGGTCGCCTCGTCGAGCGGTCGCCATTTCGGGGTGACGCACTACGCGCGGCCGCTGGCCGGACTGGGCATGGTCGTGGCGGTGGCGCTGGTCATCGCGCTGGCGGTCGGACTGTTTCGCGGCAGTTTCTCCGAAAGCGTTCCGGTGACGGTCATCTCCGATCGCGCCGGACTGGTGATGAACCCGGACGCCAAGGTGAAGATGCGCGGTGTCGAGGTCGGCAAGGTCGACTCGATCGAGCACCGGCCGGACGGTACGGCGGCCCTGCACCTGGCGATCGAGCCGTCCCAGATGCGGCTGATCCCCGAGAACGTCGGCGTCGACATCGAATCCACCACCGTGTTCGGCGCGAAGTCCGTCCAGTTCGTCACCCCGCCCGAACCGTCCGCCACACCGCTGAGCGCCGGTCAGATCCTGCGCGGCGACCGGGTGATGGTCGAGATCAACACCGTGTTCCAGGATCTGGTGGCCGTGCTCGACCGGATCGATCCGGCGAAGCTGAACCAGACTCTCGGGGCGATCTCGTCGGCCTTCTCGGGCCGCGGCGAGAGCATGGGCCAGACGCTGAGCGATTTCAACGCCCTGCTGGCCGAACTCGAACCGAGCCTGCCGAACCTCGCCCGCGACATGGAATTGACCGCGCCGGTCGCGGCCGCCTACGCCGACATCGCGCCGGACCTCATGCGCACCATGCAGAGTTCGACGCGGATCAGTGACGGCATCGTCGAGGAGCAGAACAACCTGGACGCGTTCCTGGTCAGCGCGATCGGCCTCGCCGACATCGGCAACGAGGTGGTCGGCGGCAATCGGGAAGCGGTCAGCGAGGTGCTCAGACTGGTCGCCCCCACGACCGATCTGTTCAACGAGTACGCCAAGGCGATCAACTGCACGCTCGAGGGAATGAGCTATGTGCTGCACCAGCCGCCCCAGATGGATCCGGGCGTCGTCGTGAACGTGGCGTTCACCCTCGGCATCGAGCGCTACCGCTATCCCCGGAACCTGCCCAAGGTGGCCGCCAAGGGCGGACCGAACTGTATGGGCCTGCCCTACATCGGATTCGGCAACAGGTCGAAGTACCTGGTCACCGACACCAACGCCAACCCTTGGCAGTACGGCAACCAGGGCATCCTCCTCAACTCCGACGGCCTCAAGCAGATGCTCTTCGGCCCGCTCGACGGTCCGCCCCGCAACACCGCCCAGATCGGACAACCCGGATGACGCGCGTGAGAGGCACACTCGTCAAGTTCGCGGTCTTCGCGACCGTGATGACCCTGCTGACCGCCTTCCTGTTCATGGCGTTCAGCGAGTACCGCAGCGGTTCGACAGCGAGCTACTCGGCGGTGTTCACCGACGCGTCGCGGTTGGAGACCGGGGATTCCGTGCGGGTCGCCGGTGTGCGGGTGGGCACGGTGGAAAGCGTTGCGCTGCAACCGGACAAGACGGTGATGGTGGAGTTCGACGCCGACCGCGCCGTGGTGCTGACGTCCGGGACGCAGGCCGCCGTGCGGTATCTCAACCTGACCGGAGACCGCTACCTCGAACTCATCGACGGTCCGGGGTCCACCCGGGTGCTCCCGGCCGGGGCGCAGATCCCGAAGGAACGCACCTCCGCCGCACTGGACCTCGATCTCCTGCTCGGCGGCCTGCGCCCGGTCATCCAGGGCCTGAACGCGCAGGACGTCAACGCGCTGACGTCCTCACTGATCCAGATCTTCCAGGGCCAGGGCAATACGCTCGATTCGCTGCTCAGCAGGACCTCGTCGTTCTCCAACACGCTCGCCGACAACAACGAGGTCGTGCAGCAGCTGATCGACAACCTCAACACCGTGGTGGACACGCTGGCGAAGGACGGGGACAAGTTCTCCGGTGCGATCGACCGCCTCGAGCAGCTGATCAGCGGGCTCTCCGAGGACCGTGACCCGATCGGCACGGCGATCACGGCCCTGGACAACGGAACCGCGTCGATCGCGGACCTGCTCACCGAGGCGCGTCCGCCGCTCAACCGCACCGTCGACGAGCTGAACCGGTTGGCACCGTTGCTCGACGACCACCAGGTCATCCTCGACATGGCCCTGCAGAAGGGGCCGGAGAACTACCGCAAGGTCGCGCGACTCGGATCGTATGGCAGCTGGATCATGTACTACATCTGCGGCCTCTCCTTCCGGGTGACCGATCTACAGGGCCGGACCGCTGTCTTCCCCTGGGTCAAACAAGAAAGCGGGAGGTGCGCGGAGCCCTGATGCGTAAATATCGCGAATCCAATCTGATCAAGGCGGGCTTCATCGGCGCGATGCTGATCCTGCTCGTCATCGCCGTCGGGCTGCAACCCGAGCGGTTGATCCAGTGGGCGACCTCGGTGCGCCATCAGGCGCTGTTCACCGAGGCCGGGGGCATCACCGTGGGAAACGACGTGACGGTGTCCGGCATCAAGATCGGCACCGTGACCGACGTGTCGCTGTCCCACGGCGATGCGCTGGTGACGTTCACGACGGACGGCCGGTATCCGCTCGGCTCGCAGACCACCGCCCACATCCGCATCGGATCGCTGCTGGGCGAGCGGGTGCTCACCCTCGAGTCCGAGGGCAGCGGATCGCTCAGCCAGTCCGAGGTCATCCCCGTGTCCCGGACGTCGTCGCCCTATTCGCTGACCGACGCCGTCGGTGACCTCACGACCAATTCGGCCGGCACGGACACCACCTCGCTGAACCAGTCGCTCGACACGCTGTCGGCGACCATCGACCAGGTCGCGCCCCGGCTCGGTCCCACGTTCGACGGCCTGAGCCGGCTGTCGCGTTCGCTCAACAGCCGCAACGAGAACCTGGCCTCCCTGCTCAAGAGCGCCAGCGAGGTGACCGAGGTGTTGTCACAGCGCAGTCAGCAGCTGAACACGTTGATCCTCAACGCGAACGATCTGCTCGGCGTCCTCAACGATCGCCGAGACGCCATCGTCGACCTGCTGGCCAACACGTCGGCCGTCGCCCAGCAGCTCAGCGGAATGGTCGCGGAGAACGAAGCGGAGCTGGCGCCCACCCTGCAGCGCCTCAACTCGGTGGAGGCGATGCTGGAGCGCAACCGCGACAACATCGGCAAGATCCTGCCCAGCCTGAAGAAATTCATTCTGGCGCAGGGTGAGACGCTTGCCAACGGTCCGTACTACAACGCGTTCGTGCCCAACCTGCAACCGGCACAGATCCTGCAACCGTTCATGGACTACGCGTTCGGGTTCCGGCGCGGGACCAACGCCGGCCAGCCGCCGGACACCGCCGGACCACGTGCCGAATTGCCGTTGCCGTACAACGGTATTCCCGGAGGTTCGCGATGAGAGGCCGACGGCGCCTGACGACGCTGCTGACGGTGGCGCTGGTCGCACTGTTGGTGGCGGGTGCGGCGGTGCTGGTACGTCAGGTGTACTTCGGGCCGAAGACGATCTCCGCGCTGTTCACCTCCGCCACCGGCATCTATCCCGGCGACGAGGTGCGGGTGTCCGGTGTCGAGGTGGGCACCATCGACTCCATCGAGCCGGAGGGCACCCGGACCCGGTTGGTGCTGCATATCGACCGCGGCGTGCCGATCCCCGCCGACGCCAAGGCCGTCATCGTCGCGCCGAACCTCATCTCGGCGCGTTACGTCCAGCTGACCCCGGCCTATCGGACGAGTGGTCCGACGATGTCCGACGATGCGGTGATCCCGTTGGAGCGCACCGCCGTTCCCGTGGAATGGGATGAGGTCAAGGAGCAGCTCATGCGGCTCGCCACCGACCTCGGTCCGCAGAGTGGGGTGAACGGCACCTCGGTGTCGAGGTTCATCGAGAGCGCCGCCAACGCCATGGACGGCAACGGCGACAAGCTGCGGCAGGTGATCACCGAACTGTCGGGCGCAGCCCGTGTGCTCGCCGAGGGCAGCGGCAACGTCGTCGACATCATCAAGAATCTGCAGACCTTCATCACCGCACTGAAGAACAGCAATCAGCAGGTCATGCTGTTCCAGGACCGGTTGGCGACGCTGACCAGCGTGGTCGACGGCAGCCGCTCGGACCTCGACGCGGCGCTCAAGGATCTGTCGGTGGCCGTCGTCGACGTGCAGCGGTTCATCGCTGGCAGCCGCAACCAGACCTCCGAGCAGGTGCAGCGGCTGGCCAACGTCACGAGCAACCTGCTCGACAACCAGATGGAGATCGAGAACCTCCTGCACATCGCGCCGAATGCGCTGAGCAACGCCTACAACATCTACAACCCGGATGCCGGCAGTGCCGTCGGCCAGTTCGTGCTCAACAACTTCTCCAACCCGGTGCAGTTCATCTGCGGCGCGATCGGAGCGGTCGAGAACACCACAGCGCCGGAGACGGCGAAGCTGTGCTCCCAGTACCTCGGACCGGCGTTGCGGCTGTTGAACTTCAACTACCTGCCGTTCCCGATCGCGCCGTTCCTGATGCCGTCGGCGAACCCGGAGAACATCATCTATTCCGAGCCCAACCTCGCCCCCGGCGCGGGCGGCTCCCCGCAGCCACCGCTGATGCCGCCGGCCATCTCCGCATACGAGGGCGTCGCCCCGGGACCCGCGCCGTTCACCGGGCGGCCGCCGGGCGTACCGGGGCCGGGCGCGCAGCAACTGCTCCCCGGTGGTGCGCCGCTGGTCCCGCCGAACATGCCGACGTCGGTGGAGAGCGTGCTCAACCCGGGCGGACCCCCGCCGGGTCCGCCGCCTCCCGGGTCCCTGCTGCCCGCCGAGGCGCCGGCCGCACCGGCACCCGCAGAAGGGACACCACCAGCATGACCGGCCGAAAAGCGCGGCGCCTCACCATGATCGCCGGCTCGTGCGTCGCTGTGACCCTCAGCGGCTGCGGTTTCCAGGGCGTCAACTCGCTGCCCTTGCCGGGTGCGGTGGGCCGCGGACCGGATGCGCACACCTATCACGTCGAGATCGCCAACGTCGCCACGCTGGAACCGAATTCGCCGGTGATGATGAGCGACGTCGTGGTCGGCAGTGTGCGCAAGCTGTCGGTCAAGGACTGGCACGCCGACGTGGAGATCTCGGTGAAACCGGACATCGTGGTGCCGGCGAACGCGGTCGCGAGCGTCGCCCAGACCTCTCTGCTGGGTTCGATGCACCTGGCGCTCAACCCTCCGCTCGGTGAGGATCCGGAGGGGGTGCTCCGGCCGGGAGCCACGATCCCGCTCAACGACTCGTCCACCTACCCGACCACCGAGCAGACGCTGTCGTCGCTGGCCGCGGTGGTCAACGGTGGCGGCCTCGGCCAGATCGGCGATGTGATCCACAACTTCAGTGCCGCGCTCGACGGACGCGAGGGCGACGCGCGCGAACTGCTCACCCGTCTCGACAACTTCGTCGGCACGCTCGACGCCCAACGCGACAACATCGTGTCCTCGATCCAGTCGCTCAACCGGCTGTCGTCGACGTTCGCCCAGCAGCGCGACGACATCACCAGGGCCCTCGACCGCATACCGCCTGCCATCGACGTGCTCGTCAGGGAGCGTCCCCGGCTGACCACGGCGCTGCAGAAGCTCGGCACATTCAGCGACACCGCGACGGAGTTCGTCAACGATTCGCAGGATGATCTGGTCAGGAACCTCAAGAACCTGGAGCCCGCGATCAAGGCGTTCGCCGACGTCGGACCGGACCTCAACAAGATCCTCGAGTACGCCGCGCACTTCCCGTTCACGCAGAGCTTCATCGACCGGGCCATCCGCGGCGACTACTACAACCTGTTCGCGGTCGTCGACTTCACGATCCCGCGGTTGAAGCGCACCCTGTTCCTCGGCACCCGGTGGGAGCAGGAGGGCGCGGAACTCGTTCCCGCGCCGGGCGATCCGAACTACCTGCAGTACACCTACGATCCGCTGAAGCTCGGGATCAGCCAGCCGCCGGCCGATGCGTTCCCGGAGGAGGGACCGGCGGAGGCGGCCACCGCCGAGGCGTCCGCGCCGCTGCCGCCACCGCCGCCGGTGACCGCGGAGGTCGGACCGGTGCTGCCGGTGACACCGCCCGCGCCCATGGCGGCGTTCGGGGCGCCCGCCCCGGCCCCGGCACCACCCGCACCCGGGGCGACGGCGCCGATCTTCGCCGGGCCGTATCCGAATCCCGCGCCGCCGCCCGCGGCTCCTCAGGCTCCAGGGGGACGCTGATGCTGACACGCTTCGTCCGGACCCAGCTGATCATCTTCACGATCGCCTCGATCGTCGGCGTCGGTGTGATGGTGTTCGTGTACATGCAGGTGCCCACGCTGCTCGGGGTGGGACGGATGATCGTCACCGTGGAGCTGCCCGCCTCCGGCGGTCTCTACCGGTTCAGCAATGTCACCTACCGCGGTTCGCAGGTCGGCAAGGTCACCGGGGTGGCGCTCACCGACAACGGCGCCGAGGCGACGCTGTCGCTGGACGGTTCGGCGAAGATCCCGGCCGACCTGCAGGCGGAGGTGCGCAGCGTGTCCGCGGTCGGCGAGCAGTACGTCGAGCTGCTGCCCCGCACCGACCAGCCCCCGTACCTGCAGGACGGCTCGGTGATCGCCATGAGCGACACCAAGGTCCCGCAGGCCGTCGGGCCGATGCTCGATCAGGTGAGCGCGCTGGTGAACACCATCCCGAAGGACAAGCTCAGTGAGCTGCTCGACGAGTCGTACAACGCGTTCAAGGGCACCGATTTCGACTTCGGCTCCCTGCTGGACTCGTCGTCGACCATCACCCGCGATGCGCGCGGCGCGGCGGCAAACACCCGCGCACTGACCGATGACGCCGTGGGCTTCCTCGACGCCCAGGCCCAGACCGCCGATTCGATCCGCACGTGGGGCAGGAGCCTGGCCGGCATCACCGACCAGGTGGCCAACAACGACCCGCAGGTCCGGTCGATCCTGCGCAACGGACCCGGCTTCGCGCAGGAGACCGCGCGGCTGCTCGAACAGGTGAAGCCGACGCTGCCGGTGCTGTTGGCGAACCTGACCACCTTCGGGCAGATCGGCGTGACCTACAACCCGTCGATCGAGCAACTGCTGGTGCTGGTTCCGCCTTTCGTCGCGCAGATCCAGACCTACGCACCGACCACGAATCCCAGCGGCCTGCCCAACGGTGACTTCTCCCTGGGACTGGGCGATCCGGCGGCGTGCACCGTCGGGTTCCTGCCGCCGTCCGCGTGGCGCAGTCCGGCGGACACGTCGGTCATCGACACTCCGGACAACCTGTACTGCAAGCTGCCGCAGGACTCTCCGATCGCCGTACGCGGTGCCCGCAACTATCCGTGCATGGCGCATCCGGGTAAACGCGCACCCACGGTCGAACTGTGCAACGACCCGAACGGTTTCACGCCGCTGGCTCAACGCCAGCATGCGCTGGGACCGTACCCGCTCGACCCCAACCTGATCAGCCAGGGTGTGCCGCCCGACAGCCGGGCGCTGGTGGATTCCAACACGTTCGGGCCCATCGAGGGCACTCCGTTGCCGCCGGGGGTGACCGAGCGGCCACCCGACATCCCGCCACCTCCGTCACCGCCGCCGAACTTCGCGGGAACGGGCCCGGGCCCCCTGCTGCCGGGCCGGCCGCTCTACACCTCGCCGCCGGTGATTCCGCCCGGCCCCGCGCAGGTGACGGTGCCGGACGCCGTTCCCGCACCGCCCGCCCAGCTTCCGCAGGCGACGCAGGTTCCGGTGCCGCCCGGGCTGGCGCCGGAGGACATACCCCTGCCACCCGGTGCCGAGCCGGTACCGTCACCGGCGCCGGTCCCCGCGCCCGCGGCGTTCGAGGGCACCGGTCCGACGGGCCCGTCGGTCGGCATCGCCAAGTACAACCCGAGGACCGGGGAGTACATGGGTCCGGACGGCAACATGTACCGCCAGTCGGATCTGGTCACGCAACCGAAGTCGTGGCAGGAGCTGATGCCCACCTGACGTGGTACGCGAACCGGCCCGGAGCGATCGCTCCGGGCCGGTTTAGGTTGCGTGAGTGTGATTTACAGCTTGACCATGTAGAACGGCATCCGGATCTGCGGCCACTGGTTGCGGCCGCAGGATCCGCTCGGACCGATGGTCTGGTTCTCGCCGGTGAATTCGTGGGAACCGGCGCTGTAGTGGCCGTCGAACCCGACCGGGTAGATCTTGTAGATGCGCAGGCCTTCGACCGGCTGTCCGTCGGCGCAGTAGCGCCAGTCCGGGACCACCCTCTTGACGTACCACAGCCCGTTGTTGGTGTAGATCGGCGCGCTCCAGCCGGCGTCGCTGTTGACGGTGCCCGCGCAGTCGGTGGGGGAGCTGCACACCGTGGTGATCGTCCACGTACTGCGTTCGCCGGGCTGGATCTCGAAGCGTTCGTTGACCTTCGCGCGGTCGCCGTTGGACGACACGGCAAACGTGCCGTTGATGCCCCAGTCGTTGCCGGCGGCGGCGGGAGTCGCGGATGTCAGACCGACCACCGCGGTGACTCCGGCGATCGCGGCGCCGACTCTCATCTTGGCCGACATTGGCGTGACTCCTCTGTCCAGCTGACGTGCGGTACTCGATCCGTGAGGATATCAGTTTCCGCAGAACACCGTTGCGTATCAACGCGATTCGTCGGAGTTCGGGTGGCGCCGACGGGTGGGCGATCTTCGCCGAACCCGAGAGTTTCGTCGCTGTGTGTGGGAAAATCGCGAGGTGCGTATGACCATGCTGGCGGCCGTGTCGGCGATCGTGGCCGCGACGTTGACTGCGCCGCAGGCGAATGCCGAGCCGCAAAGCTGCAACGACCCGTTCTGCGTTCCGGGGATCACGCCGAACGTGGTGCAGGGCTCGTACTGCTCGAACACCAGTTACTACGTGTTCGGCACCGCCGTGGCGGGAGCGTCGACGCGGGCCGGCAGGTTGCTCTTCTGCGGTTCGGCCCGGCGGTACGAACCCCGTTGGTTCCGGTCGCCGCCGATGGCGGGTATCCGCACCGAGGGCAGTGACTGCACCAACTACCTGGATCAGGTGGCCCAGGCGCCCGACGGCCTGTTCCTCGCGTGCGTTCCGATGAACGGCCAGACGCTCTGGCGCCGCGGTGACGCCTAGCGGCGTCTCACCAGTTCCGGATCGAGCAGAGCGCTCCGCGGCTGCCACTGTCGGTCTTGACGACCGTACCGTCAACGGCCAGTTCGCATCGCAGCATCGGCGTCGCGATCTCCGGTGACTCGCCGCTCTGGACGAGCACCATCGCCCAGAGGTTCGGATCGGCGAGCCGCGTCTCGAGCACCCACGGTCGGTCCGGCGCGATGTCCGCCTCCGCCTTCGGGCTGAAGATGTAGGGGTTGTGGCTGTAGTCGGAGAACGTCGCGGGTTCGGTGTCGCGGTAGTAGATGTCGGCATAGAACGGCGCGTCCGCGGTGACGGTGTACCGAACCTGGTGCAGCACCGGTTGTGCGGCCGCGGGCGCTGCCGTGCCGACCGCCGCACCCGCCAATGTCAGCACTGCGGCGACCGCCATCGTGGATCGCATCGTCACATCCTGGTCAGGGAGAAGGGATACACGCGCTGGCCGCCCGGCGCGCCGTCACATCCGGCGCCGAACGACGAGACCAGCTCTCCGGTCAACGTCGTGGCGTCCCAGGTGTAGACGTCGTGGGTGGGGATGGTCGGCCCGTAGTAGATGTCACCACACCGCAGCCCGAACGGATCGTCGATGACCATCGTGTAGCGGCCGTCATTCAGCGTCGCTTCGACGTTCGAGTAGATCGCCTTGGCGATCGGCTGGGGTATCGTGATCACCCGCAGGCAGTCGGTGCGCTTGGTGTTGTCTGCCAAGCGGCACGGTGCGTTCGCCGACCAGATCCAGGTGTGGAAATCCCTGCGGTCCGGAATGTGCAGCGCGTAGTTGCCCATGTACATCGCCGACGCCGGCGGAGCGCCGAGTGTCGCCGCCGTCAGCAGTGCGACGCCGGCCAGGACGCATCCCGCCGCGCGCCGGCCCGGGCTGAAAACCCTTGCTCGCCATGGCGAGATCGGCTTTCTCATGGGCGGAGAATACCAATCAACGAGGTGTGGTAGCGGCGGAACGGCGCGATGCGGGCCGCGCTAGGCCGGCGGGTTGAAGGTGATGTGCAGATCGGTCAGCCCCCGGAGGATGAACGTGGGTTCGTAGGTGTAGCTGCGGTCGTCGCGGGGACCGTGCCGCTCCTCGTCGATGCTGATCTCGCCCAAGCGGTCCAGCAGCCGCTCGATCGACACCCGGCCTTCGACCCGCGCGAGCGGTGCGCCGGGACACGAATGGATGCCGCGGCTGAAGGCGAGGTGTTCGCGCACATTGCGGCGATTGAGGTCGAACTCGTGCGGATTGTCGAACCGGCGCGGATCGCGGTTCACCGCACCGGGACTCACCATCACCGTGGTGCCCGCGGGAGTGTCGACCTCGCCGACGGTGGTGGTCTTGCGGGCCATCCGGAAGACGGTCTTGACGGGACTGTCCATCCGTAGGCACTCCTCGATGAAGTTCGGGATGCGGCTGCGGTCGGACCGCAGCGTCTCCTGCAGATCCGGCCGGTCCCCGAGCACCCGCAGTGCGGCGCTGAGCAGTTTGGCCGTCGTCTCCTGACCCGCCGCGAACAGGAAGGTCGCGGTGCGGACGACGTCGACCACCTCCGGTGTCGAACCGTCCGGGTACTTCGCGGTCGCGATCGAGGTCAGCACGTCTTCGCGGGGATTCCTCCTGCGATCCTCGATGTACTGGCTGAACTTCTCGTCGGCCCAGGCCAGTGGGTTGACCGAGATGGTCTCGTGGTCGAGGGCGCCGATGCGGGACCCGGGCCGCTCGGCGCCGAACGCCTCGCGGAACTCCTCGTGATCCTCTTCGGGCACGCCGAGCAGGTCGGCGACCACCAGCAGCGAGAACGGTTTCGCGTACGCGGCGAGGAACTCGCACTTGCCGTCGGCGATGAACTCGTCGATGTGACGGTCGGCCAGCCGCCACATGAAATCCTCGTTCTCCTTGAGCCGCTTGGGCGTCAGCAACCTCGACAGGATCGACCGAGCATCGGTGTGCTGCGGCGGATCCATCGTCACCATGTGCTCGAACATCGGGATCTCGGTGCGGTGCGCTTCGATCTGGGCGCAGATGTCGTCGCCCTCGGGGGTGAACGGCATCGGCGTGAACGGACCCATGACCGAGATGCACGAGGAGAACGACTCGGTGTCGCGGTAGACGGCGTTGGCCTCCTCCCACCCGGTGACCGCGACGACCCCGTGGTGCGGTTCTCGGACCACCGGGCACTTGGACCTCAGATAGTCGAAATACGGGTGCGGGTCGGGGACGAGCGATGGGTCCGTGAAGTAGTCGACGTTGTCGAAATCGGTTGTCATGGTTGTTCCTTCCCGAACCTGCGCATGGTTGCTGAGCACCTGCTTAGCATGGCGGTAGAGTCTTGGTCAAGGTCGACTGGGGTGCGGCGCCTACCATTCCTGTTGTGCCGCGGGCAGACCCGAGGAGCCCAGGACGTGAGGAGGTGGAGTGACGATGGCTTCGCAGCGAAGGATCGGTGCGCCCGACGCGAAGAACCGCGGTGTGCTGCTCGACGCGGCCGAGCAGATGATGGTCGAAGAGGGTTACGCGGCCGTGACGTCGCGGCGGGTGGCCGAACGCGCGGGGCTCAAACCGCAGTTGGTGCACTACTACTTCCGCACCATGGACGAACTGTTCTCGGCGGTGTTCCGGCGCAGGGCCGAACAGGGCCTGGAAGTGCAGGCGCGCGTGCTGCAGTCCGCGCAACCCCTCTGGGCGCTGTGGCGGTTCAGCACCGACCCCGCGGCCACGCGGCTGACCATGGAGTTCATGGGCCTGGCCAACCATCGGCACGCGCTTCGCGACGACATCGCCTACTACGCCGAACGGTTCCGTGACGAACAGAACAAGGTCCTCACCGCCGCACTGCAGCGCTACGGCGCCGACGTGACGGACGTCCCGCCCGTGGTGTGGACGGTGTTCGCGACGAGCGTGTCGCGGGTGCTGGTGATGGAGCGGGCGCTGGGGATGTCCGCCGGACATGCCGAGACCTGGGCGTTCTGCGAACAGTGGCTGCGCCGGCTGGAGGGCGACTACCGGCCGGAGGACACCGCCTCCCCGGCCTGACGGCCCGCTCGGGTGGGTGCTCACCACAGATACACCCCGAGGATCGCGGCCCACAGCACGAACAACCAGGCGTCGGTGGATGCCCGCAACCAGCGTGGTGCGTGACGCACCTCCATGAAGTACCGGATGATCAAGCGGCTCTTGACCACTGCCAGCACGACGACCGCCACCGTGAGGCGCGCGTCGGTCGGCGGCGGCCCGTCGACGTGTGCGGGTGCCAGCCACACCGACGCCACGGTGATGGCGACCAGGATCAGCCAGACCGCGGTGATCGCCCGCCGCGGGGCGGTGGTGTGCGAGGGTGTGGTCGCCATCGGTCATCTCATCACGTAGAGCAGGGCGAAGATGACGATCCAGAGCAGATCGACCATGTGCCAGTAGGTGGCGCCGGATTCGACCATCGACATGCGCTGCCGGGTCCGCAGCTCGCGCCCCACGATGCCGAGGATCAGCAGGCCGAGGGCGACGTGGAACAGGTGGACGCCGGTGAGCATGTAGTAGAAGCCGAAGAACTCACCACTGCCCAGCGAATATCCCTGGGCGATCTTCGTCGACCACTCGTAGACCTTGATGCCGATGAAGACGGCGCCACACAGGCCCGCGACGTAGGTGAGGCGCAGTGCGCGGGTGTGATCACCGGCGCGCGCCGCGAGCACAGCGCGTGCGACGAACCACGAACTGGTGAGCAACACAACGGTGTTGAGTACGCCCGCGGTCAGGCTGAGGTGCTGCTGGGCGGTGAGGAACGCATCGGGCGCCATCGCCCGGTGCACCATGTAGATGACGAAGTAGGCGCCGAAGATGACCAGGTCGCCCAGCACCATCACCCACATCGCCCCGTCACCCGGCAGGTGGGTCACCGGTGGGGCGGGAGAGGCGGGCGGCGCGGCGCGGGTCTCGGTCATCGGCGTCAGTCCAGCGGTGTCTCGTCTGCCGACTGGTGTTCGTTGGCCTTCTTCAGGAAGTAGATCACGCAGGACAACCAGAACCCGAAGATCACCGTGCCGGTCCAGAACGACATCGACCCGTTCCACGCGAACGGGCCGGCCGTGGTGACGAAGACCGGGATGGCCATGATCTCGGTGACGATCTGCCACACCGTCACGTAGGCGAGCCATTTCGGGAAGATGCCGTTGCGGTCATAGAGGATCGCGATCGCGAAGCCGAAATAGGCGGCGGTGAAACACCCCAGCGATCCCACGTAGGACAGACAGCCGAGATCGTAGAGCAGCGCGAGGAGATCGGGGTCGCGGCCGGGACGGTAAACGGCGGTGAGGAAGCAGAACGCGACCAGCAGACAGCCCGGCAGCGCACCGACCGCCATGCCGCCCAGGTAGACGTAGGCGCATACGGAACCCGCCGTCATCCGCTTCATGTGATAGACGACGATGCCGTTGGCCACCCCGGCGCCCCCGACGACCAGGATGAGAAGGCCGAATCCGAGCTGGATGGTGGCGGAGTGGGCGGTGAAGAACTCGACCTTGCCCGCCGTCGTGACGTCCGGTCGCGGCGGCGGCATCACCCGCGCCAGGGCGAAGAAGATGGCCCCGAAGGTGGTGTAGAACGCCGGCACGATCCAGAAGACGATCCAGAGGTCGCGTTTGGCCGCCGGGCGGGTGCGCTCGGGTGCCGTCGACCGGTCGGACAGCAGCGCACTCACGGTGTGGCGCCTTCCTCGGCCGCCTGGCGCCGCAGCGTTGTCCGCAGGACGAAGAACATCACGACGACGAAACTCACGAAGGCACCGTTGCGCAGCCAGAACGACACGGCTCCATCCCAGGCGAGGGGACCGTCCGGAAACGCCGCGGCACCCGCGGCGGGCGCCATGGCCAACCCGGTGATCAGTGCGAAGGGCCCGACCCATCGGGGGAACACCCGGTGTGGACCGGCGTCGAGGTGAACGGCCAAGGCCAGCAACAGGTTCTGGGCCACCAGCATGCCGACCGGCGCGACGAAGACGATCCACGCCATGTCGTTGAGCAGCTGGACCAGCTCCGGGCTGCGGTTCGGACGGAATGCGGCGACCAGGAAGAAGATGTCGGCGAGGGCGAAGATCGTCGCACCGCTCACAGCGGCGGTCAGGTAGCAGTAGGCCAGCACGTGGCTCTGCGTGGCCATCCGCTTCATCTGCACGACGATGACCATGAACAGTGGCAACACCATGATGCCCACCAGATTCCAGGTGATCATCGTGGCGCGGACCATCGTGGCGTTGTCGCGGTAGAACGCCGCGACCTCGTCGGCCGGCATCGACGGCGACATCGGCGGAAAGAACCCCGGGTAGACCAGGAATCCGACCAGAACGACGACCCCCGCGCACAGACCCGTCCACAGGCCGATGGTCTGTGTCCTGACGTCAGCCGACGCTGTCGTCGCGGGCCCGGCCACCGTGGTCATCGTGTCGGCTACACGGACAGGATGGTCGCCGAGGCGGTGCCAGGGGCGCCGTACACCTGCGCCAGACCGACTTTCGGTTCACTGGGGACCTGCCGCTCACCCGCCTCGCCGCGCAGCTGCCGCACGATCTCGTGCACCTGTCGCAGACCGGACGCGCCGATGGGCTCACCGTTGGCGATCAACCCGCCGTCGGTGTTGACCGGGATCGAGCCGCCGATCTCGGTGGCGCCGTCGGCAAGCAGCTTCTCCTGTTCGCCGTCTGCGCACAGGCCCGTTTCGGCCATGTGAATGACCTCGGCGCCGGCGTCGGTGTCCTGCAACTGCGCGATGTCGACGTCTTCGGGACCGATACCGGCGATCTCATAGGCCGCACGCGCGGCGTAGACGGTGGGGGAGGGATCCTCGTCGAGCGGGGCCGAGGTCGCGTGCACCTCGTAAGCGCCGTAGGTCCGCGTGCGGATCTCACTGGCCCGCAAGAACACCGGCTTGTCGGTGTAGCGGTGCGCGATGTCACCGCGGCACATGATCACCGCGGCCGCACCCTCGTCCGGTGCGCAGAACATGTACTGGGTCAGCGGGTAGTTCAGCACGGTCGAGTTGAGGATCTCGTCCTCCGAGATGGGCTTGCGGCGGAACGCATTCGGGTTGATCGCACCGTTGCGGAAGTTCTTGGCCGCGACCTTGGCCAGCGTGGCCTGCGAGATGCCGTGCCTGTGCAGGTAGTGGTTGGCCTTCATCCCGAAGAACTTCGTGGTGACGAACTGGCCGTTCTCCGCGTACCACTGGGGGAGCGCGAGTTTGGCGGGATCGTCGGTGAACGCACCGCGCGGATGCTTGTCCAACCCGATCGCGATGCCGATGTCGTACTTGCCGAGGCGGATCGTGTCGGCGGTCTGCTGGATGGCGCTGGCCGCGGTGGCGCAGGCGTTGAACACGTTGGTGAAGGTGATGCCGGTCAGGCCCACCAGCCGGGTGACCGCATCGGGGTTGGACACCTCGTAGCTGCCGCCGAAGCCGAACTGGATGTCCTTCCACTCGAGCTTGGCATCGGTGAGTGCGGACTGGATCGCTTCGGCGCCCATCTGCATCGCCGTCTTGTCGAACCTGCCGAACGGGTGCAGGCCGACGCCGATGATGGCTACGTCGTTCATGTTTCGGCTCTTTCTCTCGTCGGCCGGCTCAGATCGGCTGGAAGGCGAAGGTGACGACGTCCTCGCCGTCCTCGTCCTTGGTGAACGGCACCATGGTCAACTCGACCGGCATTCCGAACTCGAGCTTGTCGGGATCGTTCTCGGTCAGCCGCCCCTCGACCCGCACCACGTCGTCGAGTTGGACCAGCCCCACCCCGAACGGCACGAAGTCCTTACCGGTGGGCCCCTTGTAGGGCGGGCCGGGCGGGAAGCCCTGGGTGGTCCAGGCGACGAGCGTGCCGCGCCGGGGCAGCAGCACCTGCGTCATCTCCCCGGCGCTGCATCTCGGGCAGCGTTCCTGCACGGGGAAGGTGGTGGCCGCGCAGCGTGCGCAGCGGCTGCCGATCAACTGCGGTCGGTCCTCGGGCCAGGTCGAGATCTCGGGCGCGAGCGCCTTCGCCATGCGTCGTCCTCCGTGTCCGGGGCAGGCCGCACCCCGAGCGGGCCTGCACAACGGTGACACTAGTGGGAAATGACATTCTCGTCTAGAGAGAATCGAGTCGGCCGTCCCGTCACTTCTGGCGCTTCATGACCTTCTCGGCCGCGGCCCAGTGGGCATCGGCGACCCAGAGCCGGGCGAACGCGGCGATCGCCTCGGTGGCGGGCACGCCGTCGATGACGCGTTTGATCTCTCCGGCGGGCCGGCCGGCGAGGGAGCGGGCGATGGTTCGCCATCCCTCGTCGAAACTCTCCCTGGGCAGTACGTGGTCGACGAGCCCGAGCTGGTATGCCTCCGCCGCGGTCAGGATGCGGCCGGTACCGGCGAGCAGCAGTGCCCGGCTCTTGCCCACCAGCGCGGCCAGCCGTTCGGCACCGCCCCACGCCGGCATGATCTCCAGCGAGACCTGGTTGAAGCCGATCCTGATGTCATCGGCGGCCAGGCGGATGTCGGCCGACACCGCGACCTCGGCGCCGCCGCCCAGCGCGTGGCCGTTGACCGCCGCGATGACGGGTCCGGGGAACTCCGCGATCCGGTCGCAGATCCCGCGCATCCGCCAGGCCATCGCGGCGGCCTCGGGTTCGGTGCGCAGCGCCGCCAGCTCCTTGAGGTCGCCGCCGGAGACGAACGCCCGGTCGCCCGCCCCGGTGATGACCAGCGCACGCGCGCCGTCGGCGCCGTCGAGCGCCTTCTCCAGCTGGCCCATCGTCTCCAGCGAGATGGCATTGCGGGCGTGCGGGCGATCGATGGTGATGACGGCCAGACCGTCCTCGATGTCAAGGTCGACCATCAGCGGTTCTCCCGGTCCGGTATTGGCATTCTCGGTTGTGGAGAATAACATCACCGACAATGGCGCCGGTGTGGTGACGGCGGCGGGGCACCGCGCGCCGCCGACAGTTGGGATGCGGTTTGGGGAACATGCGCAACATTCCGGTCGAGCTGATCGAACGGTACGAGCGCGAGGGGTGGTGGACGCCCGAAACGCTCGGCGAACTCCTGGCGCGGCATCTGGCGACGGGGCCGGACACAGGCTTCTACGTGCACTCCGAGCTGCGTCCGTACCGCGGCACCTTCGGTGACGTGGAAGCCCAGGCTCGCCGGCTCGCGGCCGGCCTGCGCCGGCGTGGTGTCGGCCCGGGCGATGTCATCGCCTTCCAGCTGCCGAACTGGGCAGAGGCGGCGATGACGTTCTGGGCGTCGGCGTTCCTCGGCGCGGTGGTGGTGCCGATCGTGCACTTCTACGGCCGCAAGGAACTCGGCCACATCCTCGCCACCGCACGGCCGAAGGTGTTCATCACCACGGCGGAGTTCGGCCGCATGACGTTTCAGCCGGATCTGTGCGCCGACGTCCCGATCGTCGGACTGGTCGGGCAGACCAGCTTCGAGGACCTCTTCGACGAAGAGCCGATGTCGGCGACGCTCCACACCGATCCGGCGGGCCCCGCCCTCATCGCGTTCACCTCGGGAACCACCCGTGACCCCAAGGGCGTCGTCCACAGCCACCAGACCCTGGGATTCGAGACGCGCCAGTTGCTGGCCAACTACCCACCCGACCGTGGCCGCCAACTGACGGCCACACCGGTCGGGCACTTCATCGGGATGGTCGGCGCGTTCCTGATCCCCGTGCTGGAGAACGCGCCGATCGACCTGTGCGACGTCTGGGATCCCGGCAAGGTGCTCGCGCTGATGGAGACCGAGGGGTTGTCGATCGGCGGCGGGCCGCCCTACTTCGTCACCAGCCTGCTCGATCACCCCGACTGCACCGACGCCCACGTGGCACGCTTCTCGACGGTCGGCCTCGGCGGCTCGACGGTTCCCGCGGCCGTGACGCGGCGGTTGGCCGACCTCGGACTGTTCGTGTTCCGCTCCTACGGCAGCACCGAACATCCCTCGATCACGGGATCAGGCCCGGATGCGCCCGAGGCCAAGCGGCTCTACACCGACGGCAACTGTCGGCCCGGTGTCGAGATCAAGCTCGGTGAGGACGGCGAGATCTTGTCTCGCGGACCCGATCTGTGCCTCGGCTACACCGATGACGCGCTGACGGCGAAGGCGTTCGACGACGACGGCTGGTACCACACCGGAGACGTCGGCGTTCTCGACGAGGACGGATACCTCACCATCACCGACCGCAAGGCCGACGTGATCATCCGCGGCGGCGAGAACATCAGTGCGCTCGAGGTCGAAGAGGTGCTGCTGAGCATGCCTGCCGTCGCCGAGGCGGTGGTGGTCTCCGGGCCGGACCCGCGTCTCGGCGAGCACGCCGCCGCGGTGCTGCGCATCCGCAGCGGGCACGCGATGCCGACCCTCGACGACGTACGGGTCCACTTCGAACGCGCCGGCGTGGCCAGGCAGAAGTGGCCCGAGGAACTGCACCGTGTCCCCGACGGACAGGACTACCCGAGGACCGCCAGCGGCAAGGTGCAGAAGGTCCTCATCCGACAGCAGGTGCACCGCGCCGCACAGCAGGGCGTTGCAGCCGTCGCGAATTGAGAATACGATTCTCGCAATAAGAAAAGGAGTGTTTCATGGGGCAACTGTCGCACCGGGTCGACATACCGTTTCCGCTGTTCGACGCGGACAACCATCTCTACGAGCCGCCGGAGGCGATGACCAAGTACCTCCCGAAGGAGTACAAGGACGTCGTCCAGTACGTCGAGGTCAACGGCCGGACGAAGATCGCGCTGAAGGGTCAGATCAGCAACTACATCCCGAACCCGACCTTCTCGGTCGTCGCCAAACCGGGCGCGTGGGAGGAGTACTTCAAGTTCGGCAACCCCGACGGCAAGAGCAAGCGCGAGCTGTTCGGTGAGCCGATGAAGGCCATCCCCGCCTTCTTCGAACCCGAACCCCGCATCAAGGTGATGGACGAGCTGGGCGTCGACCGCAGCCTGATGTTCCCGACGCTGGCCAGCCTCATCGAGGAGCGGCTGTCCGACGATCCCGTGGCGATCCACGTGCTGATCCACGCGCTCAACCAGTGGCTGGACGAGGTCTGGGGCTTCAACTACCAGAACCGCATCTTCACCACCCCGGTCATCACGCTGCCGATCGTCGAGAAGGCGATCGAGGAGCTCGAATGGGCGGTCAAGCGCGGTGCCCGGGCCATCCTGATCCGTCCCGCACCGGTGCCCGGCTTCCGCGGCCCGCGATCCTTCGCCCTGCCGGAATTCGATCCGTTCTGGGAGCGGGTCGTGCACCACGACATCTTCGTCGGCATGCACTCGTCGGACAGTGGCTACTCGCGCTACACCTCCGAGTGGGACGGCAAGGCCCAGGAGATGCTGCCGTTCCAGACCAACGCGATGTCGATCCTCAACGAGTGGCGCCCGATCCAGGATGCGGTGGCCTCCTGGGTGATCCACGGTGCGCTGTTCCGCTTCCCGAAGCTCAAGGTCGGCATCGTGGAAGCCGGGTCGAAGTGGATGTTCCCGCTGCTCGACTCCATGGCCGAGGTCTACAAGAAGGCCCCCGAGGCGTTCCTCGGCAATCCGATGGAGGAGATCAAGAACCGCATCTACGTCAGCCCGTTCTACGAGGAGGGCATCGACGACCTGATCAACCTGATCGGCGTGGACCAGGTGCTCTACGGGTCGGACTGGCCCCATCCCGAAGGGCTCGCGGAGCCGACGCACTACGTGACCGCACTCGAGCACCTCTCGGTCGAGGACCAGGCCAAGATCATGGGCGGCAATCTGGGACGTCTCGTCACGACGTGACGTACCCGCTACCCGCGCTGCGACGATCACGGGCCCCCCGCGCCCGATGAGAAGTGGCGCAATCGATCAGTGGCAGACCATCCCCGAGATGGTCTGCAGCGCAGCGGACCGGTTCGGCGACGCGGAAGCGGTCGTCGACGGTCCGCTGCGCCTGTCCTTCGCGCAGCTGGTGAACCGGATCCGCTGTGCGGCAGGTGCATTCGCCGAACTCGGCATCGACAAGGGCGACCGCGCGGCGATCTGGGCGCCCAACTCCGCCGAGTGGATCATCGCCGCCTTCGGGCTGCTGACCGCGGGCGGTGTGCTGGTGCCGGTCAACACCCGCTTCAAGACCGAGGAAGCGGCCGACGTCATCGGGCGCAGTGGTGCCAAAGCGGTGCTCGTCCAGCAGGGTTTCCTCGACCAGGACTTCACGTTGCCCTCCTCGATGCCGGGGCCGGTGCCGCCGGTCATCGACCTCAAATCCGACTTCCTCTCCAGCGCAGGCCCTTTCGAGCGACGCGTCGAGGGCTCCGACGTCTCCGACATCATCTTCACCTCCGGGACGACCGGCCGGCCGAAGGGTGTGATGATGAACCACCGGCAGAACCTGCGGCTCTACCGGGAGTGGTGCGACCTCGCCGACCTGCGGCGGGGTGACCGCTATCTGATGGTGAACCCCTACTTCCACACGTTCGGCTACAAGGCCGGGCTGATCGCCTCGTTCATCCGCGGCGCGACGATGCTGCCGGTCGCGGTGTTCGACGTCGACCGCGTCGTGGACCTGATCGCAGGCGAGCGCATCACGATGCTGCCGGGCCCGCCGACGCTGTACCACTCGCTGCTGGCGGTCGAGGACAAGGCCAAGCTCGCCACCCTGCGGGCCGGTGTCACCGGCGCGGCCGACATCCCGGTCGAGCTGGTCCGCCGCGTCCTGCAGGAACTGCCGTTCCAGACGCTGGCGACCGGCTACGGCCTCACCGAGGCGGGCACGGCCACGCTGTCGCGGCCCGGGGATTCGTTCACCGACATCGCCACCACGGTGGGCACCGCCTGCGACGGCGTCGAGGTGCGCATCGCCGACGACGGTGAGGTACTGGTGCGCGGGTACAGCGTCATGCAGGGGTACCTCGACGATCCGGACGCGACCGCCGAAGCCATCGACGCCGAGGGCTGGTTGCACACGGGCGACCTCGGCACCCTCGACGGCGCCGGGCGGCTGCGCATCGTCGGCCGCAAGAAGGACATGTTCATCGTCGGCGGCTTCAACGCCTATCCGGCCGAGATCGAGGGCTTCCTGCTCGAGCATCCGGCCGTCGCCCAGGTCGCCGTGATCGGTGTGGACGACGAACGGCTCGGACAGGTGGGGAAGGCGTTCGTCGTGCGAAAAGACCCGAACGCCCGTGTGAGCGCCGAGGATCTGATTGGCTGGGCCCGCGACAGGATGGCCGGGTACAAGGTGCCGCGCTACGTCGAGTTCCGCGACGAGCTGCCGCTGAACGCCACCGGGAAGGTGATGAAGGATCGATTGCACTGAGCGGGTGCCCAGCGCGGAAATGACATTTCCGCTGGCAAAACGCCCTTCTGCACCGATTCGGACATGAGGTATCGTCGCGGCGATATCCTGAACAGGTAATGGCATTCTCATTGCATCGAGAGCTCAACGGACAAGGAGGTCGCGTGGCTTTCCGCAAGCGACCCTCATCGGTGCTCGACGGGGACCGGGTCGACGACCCGACCGCCGACGCCGATCTCGCCGCCATCGACGACGTACTGGCCCGCGCCGAGGAAGCCGAGGCCGAGGCCGCCGAGGCGGAGGCCGTCGCGTCGGCCGCCCGCGCGCGTGCGCGCGCCCTGCGCCTGCGCCGGGAGGCGCAGGCCGCGGTCGCCGAGAAGGCCCGCGTCGAGGCGCCGGAGGCCACGCCGGTCACCACGGAGTCCGTCGATTCCGCCACGGTCGACGACGCCGAGACTGTCGAGACCGTCGAGACCGTCGACGACAACGCCGGGGAGCAGGGACAGTCCGACGCCGCGCCGGTCCGCCGACGGATCCCGCGGCCCCGCCGGGTGCGGTGGCGGGCGCTCGGAGTCGGCTTCGCCGCGGTCGCCACCATCGCCCTGCTGGCCCTCAGCGCGTTGATGGTCGTCCACCACCGTCAGGCGCAGGCCGAACAGCAGCGTGCCGCCGAATTCGCTGCGGCCGCACGACAGGGCGTCGTCACGCTGATGTCGCTGAACTTCAGCACCGCCAAGGACGACGTGCAGCGCATCATCGACAACGCGGCCGGGCAGTTCAAAGAGGACTTCGAAGCCAGCGCCCAGGATTTCACCACGGTGGCGGAGCGGTCGAAGGTGATCACCGAGGCCAACGTGAACGCGACCGCAGTGCAGTCGATGACCGACGACTCGGCGGTGGTGCTGGTCGCGGCGACCTCGAGGATCACCAACGAGACCGGTGCTAAGCAGGACCCCCGCACCTGGCGGCTGATCGTGGACGTGGTCCGCGACGGTGACCGGATCAAGATGTCGAAGGTGGAGTTCGCGCCGTGACCGACAACGACAACTCGCAAGCCGACGACAACTCGCAGGCCGACGTCGACGAGACCGAGCAATCCGCGGCAGAACCGGCCGAACCGGCCGAACCGGCCGAACCGGCCCGGCCCGCTCGCCGTGCGCGCCGGTGGATCGTCCCCGTCGCGGCGGTAGCCGTCGTCCTCGCGGCGGCGTCCGCGGCCGGGTGGCTGTACTTCTTCCAGTACCGAGTCGACGAGCAGACCGACGCCGACGCGTCCCGGGTGGCGCTCGATGCGGCCAGGGACGGTACGGTCGCGCTGCTGTCCTATGCGCCCGAGACGCTGGACGCGGATTTTGCGACGGCGAAGTCGCGGCTCACCGGTGACTTCCTGGACTACTACACCGACTTCACCGAGAAAGTGGTCGCGCCGGCTGCCAAACAGAAGTCGGTGAAGACCGAGGCGACGGTCGCGCAGGCCGCGATGTCGGAGATCACGCCGGAGTCGGCGGTCGCGTTGCTGTTCGTCAACCAGGCCACCACCAGCACCGAGAACCCGGACGGCGCATTCGCCTCGAGCAGTATCAAGGTCGGAATGACCAAGGTGGACGGCACCTGGCTGATCTCGTCCTTCGACCCCGTGTGACGATCGACCCGTGCTGACGCACGGTCGAAGGGGCGTTCGCCCCATGCAGGGGCGGGACCCGCACGAGGAACACCGCGTCGCGACACCGCTCGAGCTGCTGTTCGATCTGACGTTCGTGGTGGCGTTCGGGGTGGCCGCGTCGCAGTTCGCCCACCTGCTCGCCGAGGGACACCTGGCCGGTGCGCTGGCCGGATTCTGCTTCGCCACCTTCGCCGTCAGCTGGGCGTGGATCAACTTCAGCTGGTTCGCCTCGGCGTACGACACCGACGACTGGGCGTACCGGTTGACCACGATGATCCAGATGGTCGGGGTGCTCATCCTGGCGCTTGGGCTCCCGCAGCTGACGGCGTCCATCGACCGCGGCGGGCACCTCGACAACCGGATCGTCGTGGCGGGCTACGTCGTGATGCGAATCGCATTGGTGGCCCAGTGGTTACGCGCGGCGTACCAGGATCCGCCCCGGCGCACCGCATGCCTGACCTATGCCACCGCGGTGGCTGTCGCCCAGGTCGGCTGGATCGCGTCGATCTTCGTGGACACGGCGGTGACCGTCAGCCTGGTGATCGCTGCGGTGCTCGCCCTGATCGAGATGTCGGGTCCGCTGCTGGCCGAGCGGCGGATGGGCGGTACGCCGTGGCATGCCCACCACATCGCCGAGCGGTACGGGCTGCTGGCGATCATCGCGCTGGGGGAGGGCGTGGTCGGCACGGTGGCATCCTTGACCGCCGCCGTCGAGGCGCTGGGGTGGTCGACCGACACCGTGCTCGTCGCGGTGGCCGGTACGGCGCTGACCTTCGGGATGTGGTGGGTCTACTTCGCCGCGCCGTTCGGGCCGCTGCTGCACGAGCGCCGGGACCGCTCGTTCACGTTCGGGTACCTGCACATCCCGGTGTTCGGCGCCATCGTCGCCACCGGAGCCGGCCTGCACACCGCGGCCTACTACATCGAGCACCGCTCCGAACTCGGCGCGACCGGCACCGTGGCGTCGGTCGCCGTGCCGGTCGGCGTGTACGTCGTTCTGGTGGCGGTGTCGCGCGTCCTGCTCACCGGTGACCGGGTGCGGACGGCGGTGTCGTCGACCGTGGTGTGCACCGCGGTGCTGAGCGTGGCGGTGCTGGTGGCCGCGGCGGGGATGCCGATGGCGTGGTGTCTGCTGGTCGTGACCGCCGCCCCGGTGCTCACGGTCGCGGTCCGGGCCTGGCTGGTGCAGCGGTTTGCCGGCCCGGACGCAGGGGTATCTCGCCCGGAGTAGTCGACAGACACGGGAGGCCACGATGCCGAAGACCACGAAGAGCGGTCAGGCCAAGAAGAGTGAGTTGCCCAGCACCCTGAAGAAGTCCGATGAGAAGGCCCAGCGCACCTTCGCCAAGGCCCACGACTCCGCGGCCGAGGAGTACGGCGAAGGCGAACGGGCGCACCGGGTGGCGTACAGCGCACTCAAGCACAGCTATGAGAAGGTCGGCGACCACTGGGAGCCGAAGGGCAAGAAGGGTCCGTCGGACAGTCGGGCCAAGAGCGGCGGCCCCAACGCCAAGGGGGACTCCGCGGAAGGTGTGAACGCGAACGCGTCGAAGAAGCACCTGGTGGAGGTGGCCCGGCGCCTGGACATCTCCGGCCGTTCCACCATGACCAAGGACGAACTGGTCGAGGCGATCAAGAAGGCGAACCGGCGCGAATCCGCCCGTAAGCGCTAGCGTTCCTCGCCTGGGCTCAGGCGGGCGTCGAAGCTCTCGAGCAGCATGCGCTCCTGCTCTTGCCGCATCACCCGCCGCGCCTTGCGCCGTGTGATGAGGATGCCGATGGTGGCCAGCGTCCACACCGCGTACTGGGCGGTCCACGCCCACCGGAACGTGTCGAACGAATAGCCGCCCGCGGCGTCGAGGATCTGGCCCATCGCCTGCATCACGAGCAGTGAGGCGAGGAATCCGCCCATGTTCACCATGCCCTGCGCGGTGCCGAGGGTGGCGCTGGGGTTGAAGGTGCGGGCGAAGTCGAATCCGACCATCGATCCGGGCCCGCCGACCGAGATGACGACCACCAGGGTCACCAACAACCACAGTGGCGCGGGTCCGGGCAGTGCGAGCACCACCGTCCAGACGAGTGCGTTCGAGCCGATGATCCCCAGCACGAGCCACGATCTGCGGTGCGGATGCCTACCGGTGAGGATGCCGATGACCACACCGGCGGCGATGGCCACGACCACCGAGACCGACAGCAGGGAGCCTGCCGCCGACGTCGACAGGCCCTGCGCCACGGTCAGATACGGAAGTCCCCACATCAGCGCGAAGACCGTCACCGAGAACTGCGTGCCCATGTGGGTGAAGAACCCGAGCCGGGTCCCGGGCCGCAGCCACACCGTCTTCACGCTGCGCAGCGTGTCCCGGACCGAGGACGTCGACTCCGGCACGTGGCGGCCCGTGGGGGTGTCCTTGACGAGTACGAGTGTCAGCAGCAAGGACACGACACCGAAGGCGGCCACGGACGTGTAGGCCACCGTCCATCCGGCGAAGCCGAGGATCGCCAGGAACGGCACTGCCGACAGCACCTGACCGAGCTGCCCGCAGATCCCCGTCAGCTGGGTGACCAGGGGAACCTGCTTGGTGGGGAACCAGTGCGGCACCAGCCGCAGGACCGAGATGAACGTCAGCGCGTCACCGAGACCCAGCACCGCCCTCGCTGCGATGGCGGCCGGCAGCGATTCACTGACCGCCAACGTCAGCTGACCGGACGCCATCAGCGCGGCACCGGAGACGATGAGCGCCTTCGAACCGAACCGGTCCAGCAGGAGCCCGGCGGGCACCTGTGCGGCGGCGTACACCACGACCTGCAGGACGACGAACGTGGCCAGCACGCTGGGAGTGGCAGAGAAGCGCTCACCGGCGTCGAGACCGGAAACCCCCAGCGTCGTGCGGTCCATCACCGCGACGATGTAGGCCAGGAGTCCGGTGGCCCACACGATCCAGGGGCGCACACGGGTCCTCTCGTCGACGGTCGGGGATGGTTTCCATGGTGTCGCATGAGGGTTGCCGTTGACGACCTCCCCGGCTGTGACATTCGCTGCGGCGCCATGGCGGTGACCGGCGGCTACCGCCTGATAGTTGGCTGAAAACGCACACAAGTGTTCAATGTTGCGAATGGGGTGCGATGTTGTTCCAGCTCACTGGCCATGGGGGCGTTGCCGCGGAATGTAGCCGTAACTGCGCCCGACTTCGCTCGTTTCGCCGTACCGCGGGTACAGTGAATTGTGCCGCGGTTCGAAGCACGACTCGCGCGTGAGAGGAGCGTGAACGTGATCGAGTACCGGCTGAACGAGTTGGCGCGAATCTCGGGGGTCAGTACTCGCAACATCCGCGCGTACCGGGAACGCGGACTGCTCGACCCGCCGCGCCGTCAGGGCCGCTCGGCTTTCTACAACGCCTATCACCTCGCCCAGCTCGACACGATCAACCAGCTGCTGCGCAGAGGGTTCAGCTCGGCGCACATCGCGGAGTTCTTCGCGAGCATGCGAGCCGGTGCCGACCTGGCCGACATCCTCGGCTTGCAGCGTTCGCTGTTCGCCGCCGAAGCCGGACGTGACGACGATCCGCCGACGGCGCGGGCGCTCGACATCGACACCGCCGGCGACGAGGCAGGTCAGCTCGTCGCCTACGGGCTGGCCGAGATCGTCGACGGACGGGTGGTCTTCGTAGATCCGACGATCGCCGAGATCGTCGGCCGTGCCCCCGACCCGATGCTCTACATCAGGGCCATTCTGCGCATCGTGGCCTCGACCCGCCGCGACGTCGACACGTTGGCCGGCGTGGTGGCCGACGCCCTGCAGGAGTGCATGGAGGCGCGGTTCGGGTCCGACCAGACACCCGATCCGCTGGAGATGCACCGCGTGGTGCAGGACTACCGCGAGCTGGCGAACCGACTCGTCGCGCGCCACCTCGACGACGCCCTGCACGCGCAGATGGCGTCGTGGTGTGGCGAGGAGAGCGCCGACGGAAGCGGTCGGCCGGCGCCGCACGCGGTGCACGAGCGAAACTGAGGTCTACGCCGGCGACATCCGCGCGCCCGGCGCCATCGAGCTATTCGGCATGTCCCTGACCGCCGCCCGGGGCGCGCATGGCTGCTCGGCCAGCCGAGCCGGTTGCCCGAGGCGCGGGATCTGGACCGGCGCGGGGCCGAGATGTCTGGTGCGACCAGTTCGGAAGGTCGACGTCGCCGATTGGCTGGATGGCCGGATGGGCCGAGCGCAGCACGCCGAGCGCGGCGGGGAACCGCACGTCGCCGCGGTGGGTCACCTCCGTGCGGCAACACGACCGGGGTTCGCCCGGCCGGGTGTCCCACCCCGCCGTGCACCGCACCAGGTCGGAATCGACGAATGGCGGGTCGCGAGCGTCGGCATGGACGTCGGCCACGAGCCTGCGGCCGGGATGCGGTGAGTGGAGCGAGAAACCTTACCGATCAGTAAGTAAACACAGCAAACTCTGGCGCCGCGATCGGGTGGTCGACTGGACGGATCAGGCGGTGTCGTCGACCCGTCACTGGCTCTGACCTCGCCGTTCGTGTGAGTGAAATTGCATATAACGATTTGGTAACAATGCTGCCGTGATCAGGGGAGTTATAGCTACTCGACCGTAACCACCTGCCAACAGGACGTTTGTCCGGGAAGCCGGGCGCGGCCTCTGAACAGGGTGTTACCCAAGTGCGGGTTACCCGTGCGTAGAACTCGCCAGTAACCGTTTCGCTCCCCCGGGAGCGCCCTCCTCTTATGACACTCTTAGTGGGGCTGGCTTGTCTCCCCGCGGACGGAATCGATGTCCGCACGCGACGGCACCGGCCGGATTCGACGCCGAATCGCCGTCGGCCCGCAGCAGAGAGGCGCGGGCCGCGCCGGAGACGACCACCCGACACACCGACGTCCGCGAGCGATGCACGCGAGCGCGAGAGCACCACCGAGGAGATAACGAGACGTGACGATCTACGAGCATGACAGGGTGTCCACCGGTTGGGACGACGAGTCCGGGGCCAGGTCCACCCATGCACTTGTGGATCGCCTGACTGCGGGTGAGCCGTTCGCGGTCGCCTTCGGTGGGCAGGGCAGTGCATGGCTGGAGACACTCGAGGAACTGGTGTCCTCGACGGGCATCGAATCGGAACTGGCCACACTCGCCGGTGAGGCCGAACTGCTGCTGGAGCCGGTGGCCAAGGAACTGGTCGTCGTCCGCCCGATCGGCTTCGAACCGCTGCGCTGGGTGCGCGCGCTGGCCGCCGAGGAGCCGGTCCCGACCGCCAAGCAGCTGACCTCCGCCGCGGTGTCCGTGCCGGGCGTGCTGCTGACCCAGATCGCCGCGGTGCGCGCACTGGCGCGCCAGGGCATGAACCTGTTCGAGAATCCGCCTGTCGCGACGGCCGGCCACTCGCAGGGTGTCCTGGCCGTCGAGGCGCTGGCCGCCAAGGGCGCCAACGACGTCGAGCTGCTCGCACTGGCGCAGCTGATCGGCGCCGCGGGCACGCTGGTCGCCCGTCGCCGCGGCATCACGGTGCTCGGGGACCGCCCACCGATGGTCTCGGTCACCAACGCCGACCCCGAGCGCATCTACGAACTGCTCGAGGAGTTCTCCTCCGACGTGCGCACCGTGCTGCCGCCGGTGCTGTCGATCCGCAACGGCCGTCGCTCGGTCGTGATCACCGGGACCCCCGAGCAGCTGTCGCGTTTCGAGCTGTACTGCAAGCAGATCGCCGAGAGGGAAGAGGCCGAGCGCAAGAACAAGCTGCGCGGCGGCGCGGTGTTCGCCCCGGCCTTCGATCCTGTCCAGGTCGAGGTCGGCTTCCACACCCCGCGCCTGGCCGACGGCATCGACATCGTCGGCCGCTGGGCCGAGGTGGTCGGCCTGGACGTCACGCTGGCCCGTCAGATGACCGAGGCCATCCTCGTCAGCCAGGTCGACTGGGTCGACGAGGTCACCGAACTCCACGACGCCGGCGCCCGCTGGATCTTGGACCTGGGGCCGGGCGACATCCTGACCCGGCTGACCGCCCCGGTGATCCGCGGACTCGGGGTTGGCATCGTGCCCGCCGCCACCCGCGGTGGCCAGCGCAACCTCTTCACCGTCGGCGCCGTACCGGAGGTGGCCCGCCCGTGGTCGAGCTACACCCCGACCGCCGTGCGCCTGCCCGACGGTTCGGTGAAGCTGTCAACCAAGTTCACCCGCCTGACCGGTCGCTCACCGATCCTGCTGGCCGGGATGACGCCGACGACCGTCGACGCCAAGATCGTCGCCGCCGCCGCCAACGCCGGTCACTGGGCGGAGCTCGCCGGCGGCGGCCAGGTGACCGAAGAGATCTTCACCAACCGCATCGCCGAACTGACCGAGCTCCTCGAACCCGGCCGGGCGATCCAGTTCAACTCGCTGTTCCTCGACCCGTACCTGTGGAAGCTGCAGCTCGGTGGCAAGCGGCTGGTGCAGAAGGCGCGCCAGTCCGGCGCCCCCATCGACGGCGTCGTCGTCACCGCGGGCATCCCCGACCTCGAAGAGGCCGTCGACCTCATCGACGAGCTGAACGGCATCGGCATCAGCCACGTGGTGTTCAAGCCGGGCACGGTCGAGCAGATCCGCTCGGTCATCCGGATCGCCGCGGAGGTGCCCACCAAGCCGGTCATCGTCCACATCGAGGGCGGCCGCG
This sequence comes from Mycolicibacterium litorale, assembly GCF_014218295.1. The sequence continues at coordinate 3,699,751 of NZ_AP023287.1, read as the reverse complement.
CCGGTGGCCACCACTCGTGGGAGGACCTCGACGACCTGCTGCTCACCACGTACTCCGAGCTGCGGTCACGGGCCAACATCACGATCTGCGTCGGTGGCGGCATCGGCACCCCGGAGCGGGCGGCCGAGTACCTGTCCGGCCGCTGGTCGCAGTCCTACGGTTTCCCGGTGATGCCGGTCGACGGCATCCTGGTCGGCACCGCGGCGATGGCCACCCTGGAGGCCACCACCTCGCCCGCGGTCAAGCAGCTGCTGGTCGACACCAAGGGCACCGATCAGTGGGTCGGTGCCGGCAAGGCGCAGGGCGGGATGGCCTCCGGGCGCAGCCAGCTCGGCGCCGACATCCACGAGATCGACAACGCCGCGTCACGCTGCGGCCGCCTGCTCGACGACGTCGCCGGTGACGCCGACGCCGTCGCCGCCCGCCGCGACGAGATCATCGCCGCGATGGCCGCCACGGCCAAGCCGTACTTCGGCGACGTCGAGGACATGACGTACCTGCAGTGGGTGCGCCGCTTCGTCGAGCTGTCGATCGGCGACGGCGACAGCACCGCCGACACCCGCAAGGGCGACTCGCCGTGGCTGGACATCACCTGGCGCGACCGGTTCGAGCAGATGCTCAAGCGGGCCGAGGCCCGGCTGCATCCGCGCGACCACGGGCCGATCGAGACCCTGTTCACCGACGAAGCGCTGCTCGAGAACCCCGAGGCCGCGATCACCGAACTGGTGAACCGCTACCCCGACGCCGAGACCGTCCAACTGCACCCGGCCGACGTGCCGTTCTTCGTCCAGCTGTGCAAGACGCCGGGCAAGCCGGTCAACTTCGTCCCGGTCATCGACAAGGACGTGCGCCGCTGGTGGCGCAGCGATTCGCTGTGGCAGGCCCACGACGCCCGCTACACCGCCGACCAGGTCTGCATCATCCCCGGCACCGCCGCCGTCGCGGGTATCACCCGTGTCGACGAGCCCGTCGGCGAGCTGCTCGACCGCTTCGAGCGGGCCGCGGTCGACGAGGTGCTGGCGCGTGACGGCGATCCGCAGCCGGTGACCAGCCGCCGCCAGGGCCGCACCGACGTGGACGGTCCGCTGGCGGTGGTGCTCGACGCGCACGACGTGCTGTGGGCCGGCCGCACGGCGGTCAACCCCGTGCACCGCATCGCGGCCCCCGCCGAGTGGCAGGTCCGCGACCAGGGCCGCACGGCCACCCACGCGTCCACCGGCGCCCGGCTCGAGGTGGCCGACGACCAGCACGTGACGCTGAGCGTCCCGTTGTCCGGCACGTGGATCGAGATCCGCTTCACCCTCACCGACGTCGTCCGCACCGGCGGTGCGCCGCTGGTCACCACCGAGGACGCCGCCACCGCGATGCGGTCGGTGCTGGCGATCGCCGCCGGCGTGGAAGAAGGTCCGTCGGGCCTTCCTCCGGTTCACGACGGCACCGCGACCGCCACCGTCACCTGGGATCCGGAGCTGGTCGCCGACCACACCGGTGTCACCGCGACGTTCGGCGCACCCCTGGCGCCGACCCTGACCGTGGTGCCCGACGCCCTGGTCGGCCGGTGCTGGCCCGCGGTGTTCGCCGCCATCGGCTCGGCCGTCACCGACACCGGCTTCCCGGTCGTCGAGGGTCTGCTGAGCCTGGTGCACCTCGACCACGGCGCACAGCTCGTCGCGGCGCTGCCCGAGGACCGGGCGGACCTGACCGTCACCGCCACGGCGGGTACGGCCACCGACACCGAGGTGGGCCGCGTCGTCCCCGTGTCCGTCACCGTCACCGACGCCGTCGGCACGCTGCTGGCCACGCTCGAGGAGCGCTTCGCAATCCGCGGCCGGACCGGTGCCGCGGAGCTGAGCGACCCCGTCCGCGCGGGCGGTGCGATCTCCGACAACGCCACCGACACCCCGCGCCGTCGTCGTCGTGACGTCACGGTCGGCGCGCCGGTCGACATGCGGCCGTTCGCCGTGGTCTCCGGTGACCACAACCCGATCCACACCGACCGCGCCGCCGCGCTGCTGGCCGGCCTGGAGTCGCCGATCGTTCACGGCATGTGGCTGTCGGCCGCCGCCCAGCACGTCGTCACCGCCACCGACGGTCGGGCGGTCCCGCCGGCCCGCCTGGTGGGGTGGACCGCGCGGTTCCTCGGCATGGTGCTGCCCGGCGACGAGATCGACTTCCGCGTCGACCGGGTCGGTATCGACGTCGGCGCCGAGGTGCTCGAGGTGACCGCGAAGGTCGGTACGGACCTGGTGATGTCGGCGACCGCGCGCCTGGCGGCGCCGAAGACCGTCTACGCCTTCCCCGGTCAGGGCATCCAGCACAAGGGCATGGGCATGGAGGTCAGGGCCCGCAGCAAGGCGGCCCGCAAGGTCTGGGACTCCGCGGACAAGTTCACCCGCGAGACCCTGGGCTTCTCAGTGCTGCACGTGGTGCGCGACAACCCGACCAGCCTCATCGCGTCGGGTGTGCACTACCAGCACCCCGAGGGCGTGCTGTACCTGACGCAGTTCACGCAGGTCGCGATGGCGACCGTCGCCGCGGCGCAGGTCGCCGAGATGCGCGAGCAGGGTGCGTTCGTCGAAGGGGCGATCGCGTGCGGCCACTCGGTCGGCGAGTACACCGCCCTGGCCTGCGTGTCGGGTGTCTACGAACTCGAGGCGCTGCTCGAGGTGGTGTTCCACCGCGGCAGCAAGATGCACGACATCGTGCCGCGCGACGAACTCGGGCGCTCCAACTACCGGCTGGCCGCGATCCGGCCGAGCCAGATCGACCTCGACGACGCCGACGTCAAGGAGTTCGTCGCCGAAATTGCGGTTCGTACTGGAGAATTCCTTGAGATCGTGAACTTCAACCTGCGTGGCTCGCAGTACGCCATCGCCGGCACGGTCCGCGGGCTCGAGGCGCTCGAGGAGGAGATCGAACGGCGCCGCGAAATCAGCGGCGGCAAGCGGTCGTTCATCCTCGTGCCCGGCATCGACGTGCCGTTCCACTCCTCGGTGCTGCGGGTCGGTGTCGCCGACTTCCGCCGCTCCCTGGAGCGGGTCATGCCGCGCGACCAGGATCCCGACCTGATCGTCGGGCGCTACATCCCCAACCTGGTGCCGCGGCCGTTCACCCTCGACCGCGACTTCATCCAGGAGATCCGGGACCTGGTGCCGGCCGAACCGCTCGACGAGATCCTCGCCGACTACGACACCTGGCGTAACGAGAAGCCGCGAGAGCTGTGCCGCAAGATCGTCATCGAGTTGCTGGCCTGGCAGTTCGCCAGCCCGGTGCGGTGGATCGAGACGCAGGACCTGCTGTTCATCGAGGAGGCCGCGGGCGGACTCGGTGTCGAGCGGTTCGTCGAGATCGGCGTGAAGTCGGCGCCGACCGTGGCCGGCCTGGCCACCAACACGCTCAAGCTGCCAGAGTACTCGCACAGCACGGTGGAGGTGCTCAACACCGAGCGCGACGCCGCGGTGCTGTTCGCGACCGACACCGATCCGGAACCGGAGCCCGAGGAGGCGGCACCGGTCGCCGAGGCGACACCGGCCGCCGCCCCGGCGGAGGCGGCTCCGTCCGCTCCCGCCGCACCGGCGGCTCCGTCGGGTGGGCCGCGTCCGGACGACCTCACGTTCGATGCCGCGGATGCCACCGTCGCGCTGATCGCGCTGTCGGCGAAGATGCGGCTGGACCAGATCGAGGCGCTCGACTCCATCGAGACCATCACCGACGGTGCGTCGTCGCGGCGCAACCAGATGCTGGTCGACCTCGGCTCCGAGCTGAACCTCGGCGCGATCGACGGTGCGGCCGAGGCCGACCTCGGTGCGCTCAAGGGTCAGGTCACGAAGCTGGCGCGCACCTACAAGCCGTTCGGCCCGGTGCTGACCGACGCGATCAACGACCAGTTGCGCACGGTGCTCGGTCCGTCCGGTAAGCGCCCGGCCTACATCGCCGAACGTGTCGGCAAGGCATGGGAACTCGGTGCCGGCTGGGCCAAGCACGTGACCGTGGAGGTCGCGCTGGGCACCCGCGAGGGCAGCAGCGTCCGCGGCGGCAGCCTCGGCGGTCTGCACGAGGGCGCGCTGGCCGATGCCGCGACCGTCGACAAGGTGATCGACGCCGCGGTGGCCGCGGTGGCCGCCCGCAAGGGTGTCGCGGTCTCCCTGCCGTCGGCGGGCGGCGGCGGTGGTGGCGTGGTCGATTCGGCCGCCCTCGGCGAGTTCGCCGAGAAGGTCACCGGACCCGACGGTGTGCTGGCCAACGCGGCACGCCTGGTGCTGGGGCAGCTCGGTCTGGACGCACCGGTCACGGTGCCGCAGTCGGCGACCGACGCCGAGCTGATCGATCTGGTCACCGCGGAACTCGGGTCGGACTGGCCGCGGCTGGTGGCGCCGGCGTTCGACGCGCGCAAGGCCGTGGTGTTCGACGACCGGTGGGCCAGCGCCCGCGAGGACCTGGTCAAGATCTGGCTCGCCGACGAGGACGACATCGACCGCGACTGGCCGAGGCTGTCGGAGCGGTTCGAAGGTGCCGGCCACGTCGTGGCGACACAGGCGAACTGGTGGCAGGGCAAGGCGCTCGCGGCGGGTCGCAACGTCCACGCGTCGCTGTTCGGCCGCATCGCCGCGGGTGCGGAGAACCCGGGTAAGGGCCGCTACAGCGACGAGGTGGCGGTGGTGACGGGCGCGTCGAAGGGCTCGATCGCCGCGGCCGTGGTGGGCCAGCTGCTCGACGGCGGCGCCAGCGTCATCGCAACCACGTCTCGTCTCGATGACACCCGGCTCGAGTTCTACAAGGCGCTCTACCGGGACAACGCCCGCTACGGCGCGAAGTTGTGGGTGGTGCCCGCCAACATGGCGTCGTACTCCGACATCGACGCGCTGGTGTCGTGGGTCGGCACCGAGCAGACCGAAAGCCTTGGGCCGCAGTCGATTCACCTCAAGGACGCCCAGACCCCGACACTGCTGTTCCCGTTCGCCGCGCCGCGTGTGGCCGGTGACATGTCGGAGGTCGGCGCGCGCGCCGAGATGGAGATGAAGGTGCTGCTGTGGGCCGTGCAGCGGCTCATCGGCGGGCTGTCGTCGATCGGCGCGGAGCGTGACATCGCCTCGCGACTGCACGTCGTGCTGCCCGGTTCGCCGAACCGCGGCATGTTCGGCGGTGACGGCGCCTACGGCGAGGCGAAGTCGGCCCTCGATGCACTGGTGACCAGGTGGCACGCGGAATCGTCGTGGGCGCAGCGGGTTTCGCTGGCGCACGCGCTGATCGGCTGGACCAAGGGCACCGGTCTGATGGGCCACAACGACGCCGTCGCGGGCGCCGTCGAGGAAGCCGGGGTGACCACCTACACCACCGCCGAGATGGCCTCGATGCTGTTGTCGCTGTGCGATGTCGAGTCCAAGGTCGCCGCGGCCCGCGAGCCGATCCAGGCCGACCTGACCGGTGGTCTCGGCGACGTCCAGCTCGACATGGCCGCACTGGCCGCCAAGGCCCGCGAGGAGATGGCCGGGGGCGCCGCCGACGAGGACGCCGACGCACCCGCGCCGGGCACCATCGCGGCGCTGCCGTCGCCGCCGCGGGGCTTCTCGCCTGCGCCGGCACCGGAGTGGGCCGATCTCGACGTCGACCCGGCCGACCTGGTCGTGATCGTCGGCGGTGCCGAACTCGGCCCCTACGGTTCGTCGCGCACCCGCTACGAGATGGAGGTCGACAACGAACTGTCGGCCGCCGGGGTCCTCGAATTGGCGTGGACCACAGGCATGATCAAGTGGGAGGACGACCCCAAGCCGGGCTGGTACGACACCGCCAGCGGTGACCTGGTGCCCGAGGAGGAACTCGTCGAGCGCTACCACGACGAAGTGGTGCGGCGCTGTGGTATTCGAGAGTTCGTCGACGACGGCGCGATCGACCCCGATCACGCGTCACCGCTACTGGTCAGCGTGTTCCTCGACAAGGACTTCACCTTCGTGGTGTCCTCCGAGGAGGAGGCGCGCGCGTTCGTCGAGGTCGATCCGGAGCACACCGTGGTCCGGCCGGTGCCGGATTCGGGTGACTGGCAGGTCACGCGCAAGGCGGGCACTGAGGTCCGGGTTCCGCGGAAGACCAAGCTGTCCCGCACGGTCGGCGCGCAGATCCCGACGGGCTTCGACCCGACGGTCTGGGGCATCACGCCGGACATGGCCAACTCGATCGACCGGGTGGCGCTGTGGAACATCGTGGCCACCGTCGATGCGTTCCTGTCGGCGGGCTTCACGCCGACCGAGCTGATGCGCTGGGTGCACCCGAGCCTGGTGGCCAGCACGCAGGGCACCGGCATGGGCGGCATGACCTCGATGCAGACGATGTACCACGGCAACCTGCTCGGCCGGAGCAAGCCGAACGACATCCTGCAGGAAGTGCTGCCGAACGTCGTTGCCGCGCATGTGGTCCAGTCCTACATCGGCTCCTACGGCGCGATGATCCACCCGGTCGGCGCCTGCGCCACCGCGGCGGTGTCGGTCGAGGAGGGTATGGACAAGATCCGGCTCGGCAAGGCCGAGTTCGTGGTCGCCGGCGGGTTCGACGACATGACGCTGGAAGCCGTCATCGGCTTCGGTGACATGGCGGCCACCGCCGACACCGCGATGATGCGGGCCAAGGGCATCAGCGACGGGAAGTTCTCGCGCGCCAACGACCGTCGTCGTCTCGGCTTCGTCGAGGCCCAGGGTGGCGGCACGATCCTGCTGGCCCGCGGCGACCTGGCCCTGAAGATGGGACTGCCGGTGCTGGCGGTCGTCGGGTACGCGCAGAGCTTCGCCGACGGGGTGCACACCTCGATCCCGGCTCCGGGGCTCGGTGCGCTGGGCGCCGGTCGCGGCGGCAAGGATTCGGTGCTGGCCCGTTCACTGGCCAAGCTCGGTGTGGGGGCCGACGACATCTCGGTCATCTACAAGCACGACACCTCGACGCTGGCCAACGACCCCAACGAGACCGAACTGCACGAGCGGCTCGCCGACTCGATGGGCCGGTCCGAGGGGGCGCCGCTGTTCATCGTCAGCCAGAAGACGCTGACCGGCCACTCCAAGGGCGGTGCCGCGGTCTTCCAGATGATGGGGCTGTGCCAGGTGCTGCGCGACGGGGTCATCCCGCCCAACCGCAGCCTGGACTGCGTCGACGACGAGATGGCCACCTCCGGGCACTTCGTGTGGCCGCGGGAGACGCTGCGGATGGGCGAGAAGTTCCCGCTCAAGGCCGGTCTGGTGACCAGCCTCGGGTTCGGCCACGTCTCCGGGCTGATCGCGCTGGTGCATCCGCAGGCGTTCCTGGCGACGCTCGATCCCGAGCAGCGCGAGGACTACGCCCGCCGGGCCGAGCAGCGGGCGCTGGCCGGTCAGCGCAGGCTGGCGTCGGCGATCGCCGGTGGGCGGCCGATGTACGAGCGGCCCGCCGACCGCCGGTTCAGCCACGATGCACCGGAGAAGCGCCAGGAGGCCGCGATGCTGCTCGACGCGGCGTCGAGGCTGGGCGATGGCGACGTCTACGTCCGATAGGGTCGCTGCGTGGCGATAGTGGGAGTGGGCATCGATCTCGTTTCCATTCCGGATTTCGCCGAGCAGGTGGACCGTCCGGGCACGGTGTTCGCCGAGACGTTCACACCGGGGGAGCGCCGCGACGCCGCCGACAAGAGTTCGTCGGCGGCGCGGCACCTCGCGGCGCGGTGGGCGGCGAAGGAGGCCGTCATCAAGGCGTGGTCGGGGTCGCGGTTCGCCAAGCGCCCGGCGCTGCCGGAGGGCATCCACCGCGACATCGAGGTCGTCACCGACATGTGGGGCCGGCCCAAGGTGCGGCTCACCGGCGACATCGCCGAGCACCTCAAGGAGGCGACGATCCACGTGTCGCTCACGCACGAAGGCGATACGGCGGCGGCCGTCGCGGTCATCGAGGAACCGTGAGCCGCGCGGCCGCTTGACCACGGAGGCATCGGGTACCCGTGCGGTTCGCCCGTCGCCGACACCGTGAGGACCCACCGTGAGCGAGACCAGCCAGCGCGAGCTGGGAGACTCGGACAGTCCCATCGAGGACGCGCTGGAACACGCCTTCCGCAGGATGGTCGACGAGGGCACCCAGCGGCTGCACCGCAGCTGGCGCGAGGTGCTGGTCACCGGCTTCTTCGGGGGCACTGAGATCGCCGTCGGCGTACTGGCCTACCTGTCGGTGTTGCACGCGACGCACGATCCGCTGCTGGCGGGGCTCGCGTTTTCGATCGGCTTCCTGGCGCTGCTGCTGGGCCGCAGCGAGTTGTTCACCGAGGGCTTCCTGGTGCCCGTCACGACGGTGGCGGCCAAACGTGCCAGCGCCGCGCAGCTGCTCAAGCTGTGGAGCGGCACGCTGGTGGCCAACCTTGTCGGCGGCTGGGTGCTGATGTGGTTGATCATGGCGGCGTTCCCGAAGCTGCACGCGCAGACCATCGAGTCGGCCGCGCACTACGCCACCGCACCACTGTCGGGGGAGACGTTCGCGCTGGCGCTGCTCGGCGGCATGGTGATCACGCTGATGACGCGGATGCAGCACGGCACCGATTCGGTGCTCGGCAAGATCGCGGCGGCCGTTGCGGGCGCCTTCATGCTGGCGGGTCTGCAGATGTTCCACTCGATCCTGGATTCGCTGTTGATCTTCGGCGCGTTGATCGCCGGTGACGCCCCGTTCGGATACCTCGACTGGCTGCAGTGGTTCGGCTACACGGTGGTCGGCAACATCGTCGGCGGGCTGGGCCTGGTGACGTTGCTGCGGCTGCTGCGCAGCAAGGACCGGCTGCAACAGGAACGCAGCGCGGCCGAGTCGGACTGAACCTGCTCTCGCGGCGGGCGGGTGTCCCACTACCCTCGTCTCCATGAGCGATGTCGTGACTCGGGTGCAGGAGGTCCTCCCGTCGGTCCGGTCCGATCTGGAGGATCTGGTGCGCATCGAGTCGGTGTGGGCCGATCCGGCCCGGCGCGGCGAGGTGCAGCGCAGCGCCCAAGCGGTCGCCGACCTACTGGGCGCCGCGGGATTCGCCGACATCCGCATCGTCGCCGAGGGTGGGGCGCCCGCGGTGATCGCGCGGCACCCCGCGCCGCCCGGCGCGCCGACGGTGCTGCTCTACGCCCACCACGATGTGCAGCCCGAGGGTGATCCGGGCCAGTGGTCGTCACCGCCGTTCCAGCCGACCGAGCGCGACGGACGCCTGTACGGCCGCGGCACCGCCGACGACAAGGCCGGCATCGCCACGCATCTGGCGGCGATCCGCGCCTTCGGTGGCCTGCCGCCTGTCGGGGTGACCGTGTTCGTCGAGGGCGAGGAGGAGTCCGGATCGCCGTCGCTGGCCAATCTGCTTACCGCGCACAAGGATCTGCTGGCCGCCGACGTGATCGTCATCGCCGACTCCGACAACTGGAGCACCGACCGCCCCGCGCTGACGGTATCGCTGCGCGGCCTCGCCGACTGCGTCGTCGAGGTCGCCACCCTCGACCACGGCCTGCACTCCGGGCTGTGGGGCGGTGTGGTGCCCGATGCGCTGAGCGTGCTGGTGCGGCTGCTTTCCAGCCTGCACGACGACGACGGCAACGTGGCGGTCGAAGGACTGCACGAGGGCACCGCCGCGGACGTCGACCGCGGTGCGGACTGGGTTCGTGAGGAGTCGGGGCTGCTGCCCGGAGTTCGCGAAATCGGTTCGGGCACTGTAGTGCAGCGGCTGTGGGCCAAACCGGCGATCACGGTGATCGGCATCGACACCACGCCGATCGACAGATCGTCGAACACGTTGATCCCGCGGGCGCGGGCGAAGATCAGCATGCGGGTGGCGCCGGGCGGTGACGCCAAGGCGCATCTCGACGCACTGACCCGCCACCTCGAAGCGCATGTGCCGTGGGGCGCGCAGTTGACCGTGACGCCGGGCGATCTCGGCCAGCCGTACGCGATCGACGCGTCCGGTCCGGTCTACGAGGCCGCCCGCTCCGCCTTCACCGAGGCGTGGGGCGCCGAACCGGTCGACATGGGGATGGGCGGGTCCATACCGTTCATCGCAGAATTCGCCGCGGCGTTCCCGGAGGCGACGATCCTCGTCACCGGTGTGGAGGACCCGGGCACGCAGGCACACAGCGTGAACGAGAGCCTGCACCTCGGGGTGCTCGAACGCGCCGCCACGGCGGAGGCGCTGCTGTTGGAGAAGCTGGGCTCGCGCTAGACCGACAGGTCGCGACGCAGTTTGGCGACGTGACCGGTGGCGCGGACGTTGTACTGCGCTTCGGCGATTCGGCCGTCCTCGTCGACGACGAACGTGGACCGGATGACGCCCTGGACGGTCTTGCCGTACATCGTCTTCTCCCCGAAGGCGCCCCAGGCGGTGAGGACCTCCTTGTCGGGGTCGGACAGCAGCGGGAACGTCAGCCCCTCGGCATCGCGGAACTTCGCGAGTTTCGCCGGCTTGTCGGGGGAGATGCCGACCACGTCGAGCCCTGCGTCGTTGAGTTCGGCGAGGCTGTCCCGGAAATCGCACGCCTGCTTGGTGCAGCCCGGCGTGGAGGCGGCGGGGTAGAAGTAGACGATGACCTTGCGGCCCTTGTAGTCCGACAGGCTGACGGTGTTGCCGTCGGCGTCGGGCAGGCTGAAGGCGGGTGCGATGTCGCCCACCGCCAGGCGCGGGGTCTGAGGCATGGCTGTCCCTTCTGGTCGACCGGTGCCGTCCGGGTCACACCGGCTGATCTAGGGTAGTTCGGCAAGGCGGGGACCAGATTGGGGACCCAGCACGGGACTTGGAGGACATGACGTGGCGGACCGGGATCCCGAGGCCATCAAGAAGGACATCGACGCTGCCCGCGATCAGCTGGCGCTGACCGTCGACACCCTCGCCGAGCGGGCCAATCCGCGCCGGCTGGCCGACGATGTCAAGGCCAAGGTGATCCAGTTCGTCTCACAGCCGCCGGTGGCGGCCTCGCTGGCCGGCGTCACGCTGCTCATCGTGGTCGTGGCGGTGCGGCGGTCCCGCCGCTAGGGCGGCTCAGCGCCGGCGCGACGGGAGCAGCCAGTCGGCGAGCGAGAGCCGCGGCGGGTTGGCCTGCCGGCCCAGTCGGCTGCAGCTCACCACCGACAGCGGCCCGGTGACCTCGTGCGGCGCGGTCGAGTCGGGAATGCGTGGTACGCGCGCTGTGGACATCAGCTAAGACCCCGTTCCCTCGATCTGTCACAAGCCGCAAACTCGTCAGCTAACAGCTGACGGTACCAGCCAGATTCGCAAGAGGCCAGCTCGTGGCGGGCATTCTCGGGAATCGGAGCCATTTCCGCAACGGACTGGACCTCCGCTGGCGCAGTCGCGATGCTGCTGACGAGGGAAAACAGCACATTCGGTGATCGAGTTCGAGCGAATCGCGAATCGCAGAATCGGCTCACCGCCTCGAGGGCCCGTGCGACGGTGTGGTGGTGTTCACCGAGAAGGCGGCCGGATGACGACCGATGAGGAGCGCGTGCGGCTCCAGCGAAAGAGGTCGCTCGACGACGAGATCCGAGCGTGCAGACGCTGCGCGGGGATGAACGTGGAGGGCGTGACCCAGGCTGCGCCGGGGTGGGGCTCGATCGATTCACCGGTGGTGATCGTCGGGCAGAGCCTGTGTGAGCAATGCATGAAGCCGCAGGAGCCGTTCTACGAGGGTAGCGGGAGCCTGCTCGACGCCGGCTTCGAACGTGCCGGCTGCCGAAAGGCCGACATGTTCGTCACCAATGCCGTGCATTGTCATCCGCCGGGAAATCGCCGATCCCACGACCACGAGATCGTGAACTGCTCCGCGTACCTGTACCGCGAACTCCAGATCGTTCGCCCCCGCCTCGTCATCGGCTTGGGTGAGGACGCCGAACGCGTTCTGTCGTTCTTCTACCCGTCGGCGCGGACGGTGCCGTGGCCCTTCGTCGCACCGCGCAATGTCCGGTCGAAGACGGTGCCGTGCCTGCATTTCGCGAAGCACCCGTCCTGGATCAAGCGTCAGCACTCCGCCGAGCTGGAGAAGCGGTACGTGGACAGCCTGGCCGAAGCCGTGAAGTGGGCGATCGCCAGGGGACCGCTGCGCGGCCGGCCGGCCCCGCAGCCCGAACCCACCTGCAAGGGAATGGTGCCCGGAGCTGACTTCGTCGCCGACCATCCCGAAACGGCGAAAACCCCGCCTGAGCAGGGTTTCCATGTGGTGCGCCGTCAGGGTTTCGAACCCCGGACCCGCTGATTAAGAGTCAGCTGCTCTACCAACTGAGCTAACGGCGCGCGGGAGAAACATTAACAGGCCACCGACCGAGACGTGAAATCGCAGCCTCCCCGAGGTCTCGGAGCAGTCTCGCGACGGGCCCGATGTCGGAGCTGCCAGTAGACTCTGTCACTACGAATCCGTGTGAGTAGAACCCTGGGTGTGAGGTGGAGAAGACAATGTGGCAGGTCCGTTCAGAGACCCGTCCGCGTCGGCAACGAGCCTGGTGGGCGGGCATGCTGGTGGTCCCCGCCGTGGTGCTGGGACTCACCTCTTGCTCGAGTGACGCCGAACCCGAGGCCCCGCAGGTGATTTCGGACAAGGGCACCCCGTTCGGGGACCTCCTGGTGCCGAAGCTCACATCGTCGGTCACCGACGGCGCCGTGGGGGTCGCGGTCGACAGCCCGGTCACCGTCGGCGCCGAGGGCGGTGTGCTCGGCTCGGTCACGATGGTCAACGAAGACGGTGAGCCGGTCTCCGGCGAGCTCAGCCCGGACGGTCTGACTTGGGCCACCACCGAGCCGCTCGGCTACAACAAGAGCTACACGCTCACCGCGAAGTCGATGGGCCTCGGCGGTGTCACCAGCCGGCAGATGACGTTCGAGACGCATTCGCCGGAGAACCTGACGATGCCCTACGTCCTGCCCAACGAGGGTGAGGTCGTCGGGGTCGGCCAGCCGGTGGCGATCCGGTTCGACGAGAACATCACCAACCGGCTGGCGGCGCAGCGCGCGATCACGGTGAAGACCGATCCGCCGGTCGAGGGGGCCTTCTACTGGCTGAGCAACCGCGAGGTGCGCTGGCGCCCCGAGGAGTACTGGAAGCCCGGCACGAAGGTGTCCGTGGCGGTCAACACCTACGGCGTGGACCTCGGCGACGGGCTGTTCGGTCAAGACAACGTGAAGACGTCGTTCACGATCGGCGACCAGGTCGTCGCGACCGCCGACGACACCACCAAGACGCTGACCGTGCGGCGCAACGGTGAGGTCGTCAAGACCATGCCGATCTCGATGGGCAAGAACAGCACCCCGACCAACAACGGGACGTACATCATCGGCGACCGCTATTCGCATCTGGTGATGGATTCGTCCACGTACGGGGTTCCGGTCAACTCACCCAACGGCTACCGCACCGAGGTGGATTGGGCCACCCAGATGTCCTACAGCGGCATCTACGTGCACTCCGCACCGTGGTCGGTGGGCAGCCAGGGCAGCAGCAACGTCAGCCATGGCTGCCTGAACGTGAGCCCGGCCAACGCGAAGTGGTTCTACGACAACACCAAGCGCGGCGACATCGTCGAGGTGGTCAACACCGTCGGATCGGTTCTGCCGGGCACCGACGGCCTGGGGGACTGGAACATCCCGTGGGAGCAGTGGAAGGCCGGTAACGCGGGCGTCTGACGCTCCGCTCCAACGACGAAGCGCCTCACCCTCTCGGGGGTGAGGCGCTTCGTCGTACTCGGGGTGGCTGACGGGACTCGAACCCGCGACAGCCAGGATCACAACCTGGTGCTCTACCAACTGAACTACAGCCACCATCGCTGCTGACCCGTCGGGCCGTGCAGCCCGTCGATCTTAACCGGTCGGGTGCCTTCAGACCGAATCGGTTCCCGCCGCGTCGTTCCCTGGCGGTCCGAGCTCGGCCGCGATCGCGGCGATGTCGCTGGTCGAGGGCCCCGGCGGGGCGACGAAGGCGGTCCGCCGGTAGTACTTCAGCTCGCGGATCGACTCGTGGATGTCGGCCAGGGCGCGGTGGGCGAGGCCCTTCTCCGGCTGGCCGAAGTAGATCCGCGGATACCACCGGCGGCACAGCTCCTTGATCGAGCTGACGTCGATCATCCGGTAGTGCAGGTACTCGTCGAGCTTGGCCATGTCGCGGGCGATGAACCCGCGGTCGGTGGCGATCGAGTTGCCGGCGAGCGGGGCGGTCTTGGCCTGCTTGACGTGCCCGCGGATGAAGTCGAGCACCATCTCCTCGGCGGTCGCCAGGTCGACGGTCGAGGCGCGCACCTCCTGGATCAGCCCCGACCGGGTGTGCATGTCGGTCACCACCGGGATCATCGCGTCCAGCGCCTCGTCGGGCGCGTGGATCACCACGTCGAGCCCGTCGCCGAGGATGTTGAGGTCGGCATCGGTGACCAGCACCGCGATCTCGATGAGCAGATCCTTACTCAGATCGAGCCCGGTCATCTCGCAGTCGATCCACACCAATTCGTCACGCACAGGGTCTCAGGGTATTCGCCTCCGCTGAGTCCGCGCGCGGGACACCTACCGCTCGAGGCCGCCGAGATCGGACGTGTGACGCGCCGGGGCGCCGATTCGCACGTCTAGGGCTAGTCGCCGCCGAGCTTCTTGTAGACCGCGCCGACGATCGGCGTCACGATCGCGCGCGGGGTGTAGCCGCTGGCGACCGACATCGCCTTCGAGGTCACCCCGGGCACCACCCGCATCTTGTTGCGCTCCAGGCCGTCGAGCGAGAGCTTCGCGGTGTACTCGGTCGAGATCCACAGGAAGTCGGGGATGAGCTTCTCCACCAGCGACTGCTCGTGCTCGTCGGGCAGCGTCTCGCGGACCGGTCCGGGGGCCAGCAGCGTGACGTGCACCCCGACGCCCTTGAGCTCGCCGCGCAGCGACTCGCTGAACGTGTTGACGAACGCCTTGGTCGCCGCGTAGGTCGCGTTGTTCGGGATGGGGGAGTTGCCCGCGGCGGATCCGGAGATCAGGATGCCGCCGGAGCGGCGGGCCACCATGCCCGGCAGCACGGCGAGCACCAGGTCGTGAACGCCCAGCACGTTCAGCTGCACCTGCGCCTTCTCGTCGGCCGGATCCAGCCGGGCGACGGGCCCGAACGTGGCGGTGCCCGCGTTGGCGCACAGGATCGAGATCTCCCGGGCGGCCAGCTCGTCGCACATCGCCGTGCGCGCCGTCGGATCGGCCAGGTCGACCGGACGCACCTCGACGGTGACGCCGTAGCGGTCGGTCAGCCGTTGCGCCAGCCCGGTCAGGACGTCCTCGCGGCGGGCCGTGATGATGAGATGGTGACCGCGCGCGGCCAGTTCGGTGGCCAGCGCTTCGCCGATGTTCTGAGAGGCGCCGGTGACGACCGCGCGGGCATCGGGTCTGGGTGCGGGTACTGGCATGCGCCGGACTATATCGTGGGCGAGCGTGACCCAACCCGCGCCGGCCAGCCCACCCTCGGCCCCGGCCGCGGGCCGCTCCCGCATCCTGGCGTGGGCGCTGTGGGACTGCGGCTCGACGGGGCTGAACGCCATCGTCGTCACGTTCGTGTTCGCGGTCTACCTCACCGGCGCGGTCGGCTCCGACCTGCCCGGCGACACCTCCGCGACGAGCTGGCTCGGCCGCGCGATGACGGCCGCCGGGCTGCTCGTGGCGCTGCTCGCGCCGGTGACCGGCGTATGGGTCGAGGCGCCGCGACGGCGCCGCGTCGCGCTGACCGTGCTGACCGGCGCCGCGGTGGCGCTGACCGCGTCGATGAGCCTGATTCGCGACGACCACCGCTATCTGTGGCCCGGTCTGGTGTTGTTGGCGTGCACGGCGGCCTGCAGCGATCTGGCCAGCGTGCCGTACAACGCGATGCTGCGGCAGCTCTCCACCCCGCAGACCTCCGGACGGATCTCCGGGATCGGCTGGGCGATGGGCTATTTCGGCAGCGTTCTGCTGCTCCTGGTGGTGTACCTGGGTTTCATCCGCGGTGACGGCGAGACCCGCGGACTGCTGGCCCTGCCCGCCGCCGACGGTCAGAACGTGCGCGCGGCGATGCTGATGGCCGCGGCCTGGTTCGTCCTCTTCGCCTTGCCGCTGCTCGTCACGGCCCGTGAACCCGCCACGGAATCCGTCGACCCCGATCAGCCCTCCGGGGTGTTGTCCGCCTACCGCAAGCTGTGGACCGAGATCGTCGGCGAATGGCGGCGCGACCGCAACGTGGTCTACTACCTGCTCGCCAGCGCGGTGTTCCGCGACGGCCTGGCCGGGGTGTTCGCCTTCGGCGCGGTGCTCGGGGTGAGCGTCTACGGCATCTCCGAGGCCGACGTTCTGCTGTTCGGGGTCAGCGCGTCGGTGGTGGCCGCGATCGGCGCGGTCGTCGGCGGTCTGCTCGACGACCGGGTCGGGTCCAAACCGGTCATCGTGGTGTCGCTGGCCGCGATGATCGTGGTGGGGCTGACCCTGCTGACGCTGTCCGGGGCGCTGGCGTTCTGGGTGTGCGGGCTGCTGCTGTGCCTGTTCATCGGCCCGACGCAGTCCTCAGCGCGCACGCTGATGCTGCGGATGTCGGCGGCCGGCAAGGAGGGGGTGGCATTCGGGCTGTACACCACGACGGGCCGGGCGGTGTCCTTCCTGGCGCCGTGGCTGTTCTTCATGTTCATCGACCTGTTCGGCAGCGACCGCGCCGGGATGGGCGGGCTGTGCGTCGTCCTGGCCGCCGGTCTGGTGGCCATGCTGGCCGTGCGGGCACCGCATCGGCGCCCACGGGCGTCAGCGGGTGCCGACGCAGAAGGTCAGCCCTGACCCGGTGTTCTGCTCGACCTGGGCGCCGTTGATCGTCACCGAGCAGGTCACGTCGCGGCCGACGTTGATGATGCTGATGCGCGCGGAACTGCGCGCCGGCGACGGCAGCTCGACCTGCTTGCTCCAGGGCAGCGCCACGTTGAACTCCGTCTGCGGCACCCCGCCGGTGTCGGTGTAGGTGATGTTGATGACGCGGCCCTCCCCGCTGACGTCGTAGGTCACCGTCTCCGTCCCCTCGGACGGCGCCGACGTCGGCGGAGCCGGCGACGACGGCGGCGTGGTCGGCAGCGGGACCACCGGCGTCGGGGTGCGGCTCGGGGTCGTCGGGCGCGGCGTCGTGGTCGCCGTGGGTTCGGGCATCGACGGCGCGGGGGCGACGACGGTCTGCTGACGCGAGCTGTTGGTGATGACCAGAGCGATCACCAGCGCGACGACGAGCAACACCACCGCGCCGGCGAGCACCCACAACCACATCGGCGATTTGGGGCCTTCCGGGGGCGGTTGCTGCGGACCACCGGGGGGATAGCCGGGTCCGTACTGTCCGGTGGCGTACGGGTCGTATCCGTACTGGCCGTACTGGTAGTACGGCGACAGTCGCTCGGTGGGATTCGGCGCGCCCGGAGGCTGGTATGCCGGACCGTAGGGGGTCTGGTTGGCATACGCCGGATCGGGCGGACCCTGGTAGCTGTTCCCCAGCGGCTGGGTCGGCCCGGCGCCGTCACGACGTGGTGACTCGGTCATACCCACCTCATGGTCGCAGGGTACCTGCGGATCCCGTCGCGCCGTCGTGGTGTTGGGTGTGCCGGTCCTTGCGCACGCCGATACCGTCGGATGGGTGGCCGTCCGGTCACCGCGACACAGACCATGGAGAATCAACGCGTGAGACGTCAGGTGCGGGCGAACTACGGTGCCTCGCTGTCGCCGGATGCGACGGCGTTCGCCCACCTCGTCGACGACGGCGGCTTCCCCCGGGCGGTGCAGCGGTTCCTCCTCGGCTGGCGTGCCAGCTCCTCCCGTGACGTCGAATTACCGGTGGAGGGCCCGGTCACCCGGGTCATGCACTCCGCCGACGGACACTGGCTGGCCTGCCAGGTCGCTCCCGACGGCAGCGACCGCTTCCAGATCTGGGTCGTCACAACCGATCCCGACGACCGCGATGCGCGCCGCATCGACTCGTGGCCCGAAGGGGCCCCGGAGGGCAGCGCCGAACTCGTCGGGTGGGACGGCACGCAGGTCGCGGCGATCCTCACCGGTGAGGACGGGGTCGGCAGTTCCTGCCTGATCAACCCGGCCAACGGCGACACCATCGTCTTGGACCGCCGCACCGCCGGCCGGCTCGTCGACGCGTGGGCCGGTGCCGCGCTGGTGCGCGTCGGTCCGCGCGGCTACCGGGATCTCATCCTGTTGCGCGGTCTCACCGAGATGGCACTGCTGCCCTACGATCCGGGCTCGACGACGGACATGGGATACATCCTCGACGACCACAGCCCGCGGCGGCTGCGCTCGGGCCCGACCGGAGAGACGTTCGAGCTCTACCACCCGGCGAAGGACTACGGCCTCAACAGCACCGAGGGCTATGTGCGGGCGCTGATCCGCAGCGACAACGGCGGCACGCACGCCCGGCTCATCGAGATCACCGCGACCGCGGACGGCGTCAGCTATCACGTCGTCGCCGAGAAGCCGGGGTTCGATCTCGACGAGTTCGTGGTCAGCGACGACCTGTCCACGCTCGCGATGCTGTGGAATGTCAACGGCTGCAGTGAACTCCAGATCCTGGAGTACGCGGACAACACGCTGTCGGACCCGATTCCGCTTCCAGGTCTGGTCGCGACGGAACTGACCATCAGTGCGGGCGGTTCGATGGTCGCGATGACGGTGGAGAGCCCGTCGCTGCCCCCGACCGTCGAGCTGGTCGACCCGCGGTCGCGCGAATGGCAGCGGGTCGACCGCGAGCCCAGTGAGGGCCCGCTGACGGCGGATCCCACCCTCGAGGTGGTCACCGCCCGCGACGGTATGGAGCTGACCGGCTGGCTGTACCGGCCGCCCGCGCCGGTCGAGCCGGTCGGCGCGATGATCTTCCTGCACGGCGGTCCCGAGGGCCAGTCGCGGCCGGGATACAACGAGTACTACCCGGCGCTGCTGGCCGCCGGGATCACCGTGTTCACGCCGAATGTGCGGGGCTCCGGCGGATTCGGCCGCGCGTTCATGCACGCCGACGACAAGGACCTGCGGTTCGCCGCGATCGACGACGTCGCCGACTGCGTGCAGTACCTGATCGACCGCGAAGCCGTACCCGCCGACCGCATCGCCTGCTGCGGCTGGTCCTACGGCGGATACCTCACCCAGGCGGCGTTGACGTTCCATCCGGAGCTGTTCGCCGCGGGCATCAGCATCTGCGGGATGAGCGATCTGAACACCTGGTACCGCACCACGGAACCGTGGATCGCCGCGGCCGCCTACCCGAAGTACGGACATCCGATCGGGGACCGCGACCTCCTCGAACGGCTGTCCCCTCTGTTGCGGGTGTCGGCGCTGACCGCACCGCTGCTGCTCGTGCACGGAGGCAACGACACCAACGTGCCGCCGAGCGAGTCGCAGCAGATGTTCGACGCCTTGCGCGCGCTGGACCGCACCGTCGAACTGCTGGTGTTCGACGACGACGGTCACGAGATCGTCAAGCGGGAGAACCGCGCCGCGCTGGTCAATGCGATGACGGCGTGGCTGCTCAAGGCCTTCGCGCCGACCGTCGTGCACTGACGTTGCCATCGCCCACTGCGGGTTTGGAGAAATTGCCCGCAGGGTAAACGGTTCTGCGCGTCAGTGCGGCGCGAACAGGATGGAGGCACGGCATGAGAGGAATCATCGGCGTCATCGTGCTCGTCTGGTTGCTGATCGGCGTCGTGGCCGCCTTTCAGCGCGATTATTTCAAGACCGGAGATGCCAACTGTGCCACGGCAGCTCGGGTCGCTTTGACCGTCGTCGCGGGTCCGCTCAACTACATGGGTGTCAACCCGAAGGTCGACTGCAATGTGAACGTCCCCGAGCCCAGTGCCGGTGGCGTGAGCGAAATGGTCGACCGGGACGTTGATCTCGAGATTGGAGTGCCAGCATGATTATTCTCGGAGTGATCCTTGCGATCCTCGGATACTTCCTCTGGGCGCCGCTGATGTACATCGGTATCGCGCTCATCGTCATCGGCGCGGTCTTCTGGGTGCTCGGCAGCACCGGACGGGCCGTCGGCGGGCGAAAAGTCTGGTATTGACGCCTAACCGCGTCAACGAGCGGCCGAGGCCAGCGCCGCCACTGTCATCTCCCGCAGGACAGTGCGCGAGCCGGCCTCGGCCGTTTTGTTGGTGCCGGGCTTGACGCTGTGCGGGGTCGAGTTGAGGAGACCGAACGCCGCGTGGGCCATCAACCGGGCGTGCGCCTCGTCGAGACCGGAATGCACCTCGCGCAACACCTCGACCCAGATCTCGACGTACTGCCGCTGCGCGCGGCGCACCTGCCGTTTGGCGGGGTCGGGCAGGTGGCCGAGGTCACGGTCCTGGATGCGGATGAGATCCGACTCGCCGAGTGCGAAGTCGAGGTGGAAGTCGATCAGCCCGTCGAGGGCGGCCGCCGCGTCGGCGGACCGGTCCAGCACCTCACGCGCCCCGGCGAGCAACCGGGTGCTGATGCCCACCAGCAGTTCGACCAGCAGCGCCTCCTTGTTGGGGAAGTGCCGGTAGATCGCCGGCCCGCTCACCCCGACCGCGGCGCCGATGTCCTCCAGCCGGACCGCCAGATAGCCCTTCTCGGCGACGAGCCGTTCCGCCGCGGCGATCAGCTGGCCGCGTCGGTCCGACTTCGCCTGGCTGCGGCGGGTGTTCGCGATGGACGTCGACGCCATGGCAGGCCTTTGCGGTCGGGGGTGGACACCGGCTGTTAATCGTGATTAACATACCACGAGTTAGTCGTCATTAACTCAAATGGACGGGTCACGGATGGCAGCGCGGGCATCACATCGCGACGAGCACGCACCGCTCGTCGAGCAGTTGCGCAGCAAGCTCGCGCAGGCGGCGCTCGGTGGGCCGGAGAAGGCGCGGCAGCGTCACGTCGGACGCGGGAAACTGCTGCCGCGTGACCGCGTCGACGGGCTGCTGGATGCGGGCAGCCCGTTCCTGGAGATCGCCCCGCTGGCCGCGAACGGCATGTACGACGACGAGTGCCCCGGTGCGGGCATGATCGCGGGCATCGGCCGGATCTCCGGGCGCGAGTGCATGATCGTCGCGAACGACGCCACCGTCAAAGGCGGGACCTACTACCCGGTGACGGTCAAGAAACACCTGCGGGCCCAGGAGATCGCCGCCCAGAACCGGTTGCCGTGCGTGTACCTGGTCGACTCCGGCGGTGCGTTCCTGCCGCGCCAGGACGAGGTGTTCCCCGACCGCGACCACTTCGGCCGGATCTTCCACAACCAGGCCACGCTGAGCGCGCAGGGCATCGCGCAGATCGCCGCGGTGCTCGGATCCTGCACCGCGGGCGGCGCTTACGTGCCGGCGATGAGCGACGAAGCGGTGATCGTGCGCAACCAGGGCACGATCTTCCTCGGCGGCCCACCGTTGGTGAAGGCCGCGACCGGTGAGGTGGTCACGGCAGAGGAACTCGGTGGCGGCGACCTGCATTCGAAGACCTCCGGCGTCACCGACCATCTCGCCCACGACGACCGCGACGCCCTTCGGATCGTGCGCCGCATCGTCGGCACGTTGGGGCAGGCGCGGAAGCCGCCGTGGGATGTGGTGCCGACGGTGGAGGCCGTGGCCGATCAGACCGAGCTCTACGACGTGGTCCCCGTCGACTCGCGGGTGCCCTACGACGTGCACGAGGTCATCACCCGCATCGTCGACGGCGGCGAGTTCGCGGAATTCAAAGCCGAATACGGCGCCACCCTGGTGACCGGCTTCGCCCGCATCCACGGCCATCCGGTCGGCATCGTGGCCAACAACGGCGTGCTGTTCGGGGAATCGGCGCAAAAGGGTGCGCACTTCATCGAGCTGTGCGACAAGCGCGTGATCCCGCTGCTGTTCCTGCAGAACATCTCCGGCTTCATGGTCGGCCGCGACTACGAGGCGTCGGGCATCGCCAAACACGGCGCGAAGATGGTCACCGCGGTGGCGTGCGCGCGGGTGCCCAAACTCACCGTCGTCATCGGTGGTTCCTACGGTGCCGGTAACTATTCGATGTGCGGGCGGGCGTATTCGCCGAGGTTCCTGTGGATGTGGCCGAACGCCCGCATCTCGGTGATGGGCGGTGAACAGGCCGCCTCCGTACTGGCCACCGTGCGCGGTGACATGACACCGGAACAGGAGGCCGAGTTCAAGGCGCCGATCCGCGAACAGTACGAACGGCAGGGCAACCCGTATTACTCGACGGCGCGGCTGTGGGACGACGGTGTCATCGATCCCGCGGACACCAGAACCGTTGTGGGGCTAGCCCTCTCGATTGTCGGACAGGCGCCGCTGGAGCCTGTGTCCTACGGCGTCTTCCGGATGTGATGATGAGCTTCAGCACAGTACTGGTGGCCAATCGCGGGGAGATCGCCGTCCGGGTGATCCGCACCCTGCGCACGATGGGTATCCGCTCGGTGGCGGTGTTCAGCGACGCCGACGCCGGGGCCCGCCACGTCGCCGAGGCCGACGTCGCCATCCGCATCGGTCCCGCCGCTGCGCGGCAGAGCTACCTCGACATCGACGCGGTGGTGGCAGCCGCCCACCGCAGCGGCGCCCAGGCCGTGCACCCCGGTTACGGATTCCTCTCGGAGAACGCCGAATTCGCCGCCGCACTGCAGGCCGCGGGCATTGTCTTCATCGGCCCGCCCGTCGCCGCGATCCAGACCATGGGGGACAAGATCGCGGCCAAGGCCGCGGTCTCGGCGTTCGGGGTCCCCGTGGTCCCCGGCATCTCGCGTCCGGGCCTGACCGACGACGACCTCATCGGCGGTGCCGCCGAGGTGGGCTTCCCGGTGCTGGTGAAACCGTCGGCCGGTGGCGGCGGTAAGGGAATGCGCGTGGTGCACGACGCCGCCGATCTGCCTGCGGCACTGGTCTCGGCACGCCGGGAGGCGGCCGCCGCGTTCGGTGACGACACCTTGTTCCTGGAACGATTCGTCCTCAATCCCCGCCACATCGAGGTGCAGGTCCTCGCCGACGGTTTCGGCAACGTCGTCCACCTCGGCGAACGTGAGTGCAGCCTGCAGCGCCGTCACCAGAAGGTGATCGAGGAGGCGCCGTCGCCACTGCTCGACGACGCCACCCGCGCCAGGATCGGTGCGGCCGCATGCGACACCGCGCGTAGCGTGGACTACACCGGGGCCGGCACGGTCGAGTTCATCGTGTCGGCGGACCGGCCCGACGAGTTCTTCTTCATGGAGATGAACACCCGCCTGCAGGTCGAGCATCCGGTGACCGAACTGGTCACCGGCATCGACCTGGTCGAACAGCAGGTCCGCATCGCGGCCGGCGAGAAGCTGCCGATCGCCCAGGACGACGTCGTGCTGCACGGACACGCCGTCGAGGCGCGCGTGTACGCCGAGGACCCCGGCCGCGGCTTCCTGCCCACCGGCGGCACCGTCCACGCGCTGTCCGAACCCGCGGGGGCCGGGGTGCGCGTGGACTCGGGTCTGAGTCCCGGTGCGGTGGTGGGCAGCGACTACGACCCGATGCTGGCCAAGGTGATCGCCCACGGGGCCGATCGGCCGGCCGCGCAGCGCACACTCGACCGCGCGCTGACGCAGACGGCGATCCTCGGCGTGGACACCAACGTCGAATTCCTGCGGTTCCTGCTCACCGACCCCGACGTCGCCGCGGGCCGGCTCGACACCGGTCTGCTCGACCGTAGAGCGCCGGACTATGCGCCCGCCCCGGTGACCGACGACGAGCTCATCGCCGCCGCGGCCTACCTCTGGTTGCGGCAGTGGCCCGCCCCCGGCGGTGATCTCTGGGCGGTGCCGTCCGGCTGGCGTATCGGTGACCACGCTCCCACCACGCACCGCCTGAGCTCCGGCGAGCGCACCGACCACGTCCACCTGACCGGCCCCCCCGATGCTGCCACCGCCAGAATCGAGGACGGCGAAACCCGCTGTCTCTCGGCCACTTTGAACGGTGACCGGCTGGTCGCCACCATCGACGGCCTGCGCGCCGAGTACCTCGTCGCCGCCGACGGTCCGCAGATGTGGCTCGCCGGTGCCGGCCACACCGTGGCGGTCGCCGAAGTCCGCGAAGCCCCGGTGCGCCAGGACGACGCCCACAGCGGCGACGCCGAACTGACCAGCCCGATGCCCGGGTCGGTGGTGGAGGTCGGCGTCGAAGCGGGGGCGACGGTGACGACAGGCGCCGTGGTCGTCACGGTCGAGGCGATGAAGATGGAACACGCCCTGACCGCGCCCGTCGACGGTGTGGTGGAGCTGCTCGTCGGCGTCGGCGACCAGGTGAAGGTGGGCCAGCCGCTGGCACGGATCGTCGCTACCGACAGAGGAGAACAACAGTGACCGACTTCTTGTCGTCCGGCACGCTGCCGGACCACTACGAACAGCTCGCCAAGACCGTGCGCGACTTCGCGCGCACCGTCGTAGCGCCGGTGGCGGCCAAACACGACGAGGAGCATTCGTTCCCCTATGAAGTGGTGCGCGGCATGGCCGACATGGGGCTGTTCGGGCTGCCGTTCCCGGAGGAGTACGGCGGCATGGGCGGTGACTACTTCGCGCTGTGCCTGGCGCTCGAGGAACTCGGCAAGGTGGACCAGAGCGTGGCGATCACGCTGGAGGCCGGAGTGTCACTCGGCGCGATGCCGGTGTACCGCTTCGGCAACGAGGCCCAGAAGCGGGAGTGGTTGCCGCGGTTGACCAGTGGACAGGCGCTCGCCGCGTTCGGGTTGACCGAGCCGGGCGGCGGCAGCGACGCCGGTGCCACCAAGACCACCGCCCGCCTCGACGACGGGCACTGGGTGATCAACGGCAGCAAGCAGTTCATCACCAACTCGGGCACCGACATCACCAAGCTCGTCACCGTCACCGCGGTCACCGGAGAGTCCGAGGGCCGCAAGGAGATCTCGTCGATCCTCGTCCCGGTGCCCACCGAGGGATTCACCGCCGAACCGGCCTACAACAAGGTCGGCTGGAACGCCTCGGACACCCATCCGCTGAGCTTCGACGACGTCCGGGTGCCGCAGGAGAACCTGCTCGGCGAACGCGGCCGCGGCTACGCCAACTTCCTGCGCATCCTCGACGAGGGCCGCATCGCGATCGCCGCGCTGTCGGTCGGCGCGGCCCAGGGCTGTGTGGACGAGAGCGTCCGCTATGCCAAGGAGCGGGAAGCCTTCGGCCGCACGATCGGGAGCAACCAGGCGATCGCGTTCAAGATCGCGCGCATGGAGACTCGTGCCCACGTCGCCCGCACGGCCTACTACGACGCCGCGGCGCTGATGCTGTCCGGTAAACCGTTCAAGAAGGAGGCCGCGATCGCCAAGCTCGTGGCGAGCGAGGCCGCGATGGACAACGCGCGCGACGCCACCCAGATCTTCGGCGGGTACGGGTTCATGAACGAGTTCACCGTCGCGCGGCACTACCGCGACAGCAAGATCCTCGAAATCGGCGAGGGCACAACCGAAGTCCAGCTGATGCTGATCGCACGGCAGGCCGGCCTGTGACCGACAAGCGGGTGGTGACCCAGCGCGGGCTGTGGTTCGAGGAGTTCGAGACCGGGGTGCTGTACCAGCACCGGCCGGGGCGCACGATCACCGAGGCCGACAACGTCCTGTTCACCACGCTGACGATGAACACCCAGGCGCTGCACCTCGACGCCGCGTTCTCCGACGCGCTGCCGCCGTTCAATCAGCGGCTGGTCAACTCGATGTTCACGCTGTCGACGCTGGTCGGGCTGTCGGTCGCGCAGCTCACGCAGGGCACGATCGTCGGCAACCTCGGGTTCGGTGAGGTGGCGTTCCCCAAACCGCTGTTCCACGGGGACACGCTGTACGCCGAGACGGAGGTGCTCGAGAAGAGGGAGTCGAAAAGCCGGCCGGGTGAGGGCATCGTGACGTTCGTCCACACCGGGCGCAATCAACACGGTGACGTCGTCGCCACCGCATCCCGGAAGACCATGGTGCGCAAGCGGCCTGTGGGGGAGGACTGATGCTCGGCAACAACGGCCCCGGCTGGCTGTTCTGTCCGGCCGACCGGCCCGAGCGGTTCGAGAAGGCCGCCGCGGCAGCGGATGTGGTGATCCTCGACCTCGAGGACGGAGTGGCCGCCAAACACCGCGAGGCCGCCCGACGGGCGCTGATCGACACGCCGCTCGATCCGTCGCGCACGGTGGTGCGGGTGAACCCGGCGACCACCCCGGACCACCGCCTCGACCTGGAGGCGCTGGCGCGCACGGACTACACCACCGTGATGCTGGCGAAGACGGAGAGCGCCGAGCAGGTGAGTGCACTCGCCCCGCTGGACGTCGTGACCCTGATCGAGACGCCGCTGGGTGCGCTGACCGTCGTCGACACGGCCCGCGTGGAGAACACCGTCGCGGTGATGTGGGGCGCCGAGGACCTGCTGGCGGTGCTCGGGGGGACGTCGAGCCGGCGGCCCGACAACTCTTACCGCGACTTCGCGGTGCACGTCCGTTCCCAGTCGCTGCTCGCCGCCAAGGCCTACGGCCGGATGGCGCTGGACTCGGTCTACCTCGACATCAAGGATCTCGACGGCCTACGGGCCGAGACCGACGACGCGGTCGCCGTCGGCTTCGACGCCAAAGTCGCGATCCATCCCACCCAGGTGGCGGTGATCCGCGACGGGTATCTCCCCACCGACGAGCAGGCCGACTGGGCCCGCCGGGTTCTGGACACGGCGCGCGATCAACGGGGCGTCTTCCAGTTCGAGGGCATAATGGTGGATGCCCCAGTGCTGAGGCGAGCAGAGCGCATCGTCGCGCTGGCACCACACCCCGGTAGCTAGCCGACACCCCTACACCAGGGAGTCTGCTCTGACCGCCACACGCTGAGCACCTGAAGTCGTCGGACGGCCAAACATGCCGTCGATGCGACCTGAAGGAGGCGGTATGGCCGGCGTCGTGATGGACCCCGTGCAGCTGGTGGGTGCCGATGGCACACCGAGCGCACAGCACCGTGACACGCTGGACCTGCCTCCTCCCGAAACCCTCAGCTGGCTCTACGAGACGATGGTCGTCACCCGCGACCTCGACACCGAGTTCGTCCACCTGCAGCGGCAGGGCGAACTCGCGCTGTACGCCTCGTGCCGCGGCCAGGAAGCCGCCCAGGTCGGCGCCACCGCATGTCTGCGCAAGACCGACTGGCTGTTCCCCCAGTACCGGGAGATCGGGGCGTTCCTGCTGCGCGGCATCTCGCCGGCGCAGATGGCCGCGGTGTGGCGGGGCGCGTGGCACGGCGGGTTGGGTTTCACCGCGAAGTGCTGTGCGCCGATCTCGATCCCGATCGGCACCCAGGGCCTGCACGCCGTCGGCGCGGCCATGGCCGCCCAGCGGCTCGGCGAGGACTCGGTGACGGTGGTCTTCCTCGGCGACGGCGCCACCAGCGAGGGTGACGTGCACGAGGCGATGAACCTCGCCGCGGTCTACCAGGTGCCGTGCGTGTTCTTCGTGCAGAACAACCAGTGGGCGATCTCGGTGCCGGTCGAGCGCCAGGTCGCCGGGCCGTCCATCGCGCACCGCGCCGCCGGATACGGCATGCCGGGCGTGCGTGTCGACGGCAACGACGTGCTGGCCTGCTTCACGGTGATGGCCGAGGCCGCGGCACGGGCGCGCGGCGGTGGCGGTCCTACCCTCGTCGAGGCGGTCACCTATCGGCTCGGCCCGCACACGACGTCCGACGACCCGAGCCGCTATCGCGATCCGCAGGAGGTGGAGCGGTGGCGGGCGCTGGACCCCATCCCGCGGTACCGCGCCTATCTCGAGGGCGTCGGCGTGTGGAGCGAACGGCTGGAGGAGCGGGTGGCCGCCAGATCGAAGCGGCTGCGCGCGGAGTTGCGTGATGCGGTCGTCGGTGCGCCGGACTTCGACGTGGCCGAGGTGTTCGACACGGTCTATCGCGACATCACCCCGGATCTGGCGGAGCAGCGCGACCGGTTGCTCGCCGAGTTGGCGAAGGAGGCGTGAGATGACGCAGCTGATCGAGCGGCCCGCCGGCGCCGACGGCGACGACCAGCCGTTCCTCACCACCGTCCCGGAGCTGACGACGGTGCAGGCGGTCAACCGCGCGCTGCACGATGCGATGGCCGCCGACGACCGGGTGCTGGTGTTCGGGGAGGATGTCGCGACGCTGGGCGGGGTGTTCCGGGTGACCGACGGGCTCGCCCAGACCTTTGGACCGCAGCGGTGTTTCGACACTCCGCTGGCCGAGTCGGCGATCGTCGGGATCGCGATCGGGATGGCGATCCGCGGTTTCGTCCCGGTGCCCGAGATCCAGTTCGACGGGTTCGCCGCCCCGGCGTTCGACCAGGTGGTCAGCCATCTGGCCAAGTACCGCATGCGGACCCGTGGTGACGTCGACATGCCGGTGACCATCCGCATCCCGTCGTTCGGCGGGATCGGTGCGGTGGAACACCATTCGGAGTCGACGGAGACGTACTGGCTGCACACCGCCGGCCTGAAGGTCGTGACGCCGTCGAGTCCCGCGGATGCGTACTGGTTGCTGCGGCACGCCATCGCCGGCCGTGACCCGGTGATCTACCTCGAGCCCAAGCGACGGTACTGGGCACGCGAACCGGTGGACACCGACCGGCCCGGTCTGCCGATCGGCCGGGCGGCGGTGCGCCGCACGGGCACCGACGTCACCGTGCTCACCTACGGGCCGCTCGTGACGACAGCCCTTTCGGCCGCCGAACATGCTGCGGCGGAATCCGATTGGTCGCTCGAGGTCGTCGACCTCCGTTCGCTGAACCCGCTTGACTTCGATACCGTCGCGGCGTCGGTGGCCAAGACGGGCCGGGCGGTGGTCATGCACGAGGGTCCACGCACGCTGGGTTTCGGCGCGGAACTCGCGGCGCGGATCTCCGAGGAGCTGTTCTACGATCTCGAGGCTCCGGTGCTGCGCGCGACCGGGTTCGACACGCCGTATCCGCCGGCGCGGCTGGAGAAACTGTGGCTGCCCGGGGTGGACCGGCTGCTCGACTGTGTGCAGCGGACACTGGAGATGCCATGAGCGTGCAGGACTTCCTGGTGCCGGACCTCGGTGAGGGTCTGCAGGACGCCACCATCACCTCGTGGTCGGTCGACGTCGGTGACGAGGTCGAGCTGAACCAGACGCTGTGCACGGTCGAGACGAACAAGGCGGAGGTGGAGATTCCCAGTCCGTACGCGGGGCGGGTCGTCGAGCGCGGGGGAGAGGAAGGCCAGACGCTCGACGTCGGATCGCTGCTGGTCCGCATCGCGACGACGGCGGAATCACCGGCGCCACAGCGCAAACCGGTATTGGTGGGATACGGCGCCGACTCGGCGATGGACACGAGTCGACGCACCGGCGCGCGGTCGGCGCGGCCGCGCGCGAAACCGCCGGTGCGGAAACTGGCCGCCGAGCTGAACGTGGACCTCTCCGCGGTCCCCGCATCGGGTCCGGACGGTGTGATCACGCGCGAGGACGTCGAGCATGCGGTCGCGGGGACGGTTCCCGTCGGCACGGCCGACACGACGGCGGTGCGTGGCGTCCAGGCCGAGATGGCGCGGCGGATGGCGTTGTCGCGCCGGGAGATCCCGGACGCGCATGCGAGCGTGACGGTGGACGGCAGCGCACTGCTGCGGCTGCGGGACCGGCTGCGCGACGCCGAGCCGCCGGTGACGCCGTTCGTGCTGACGTTGCGGCTGCTCACGCTGGCGCTGCGGCGCCATCCGATGCTCAACGCCACGTGGATCGAGACCGCGGACGGCCCGCAGATCCACCGGCACACCGCGGTTCACCTCGGGTTCGGGGTGGCCGCACCGCGTGGGTTGCTGGTGCCGGTCATCGCCGACGCCCAGGACAAGACGACTCGTGAACTCGCAGCCGCGGTGGCCCGGCTGGTGCAGGAGACGCGGTCGGGTCGGGTGCGGCCCGCCGAGCTGTCCGGGTCGACGTTCACCGTGTCGAACTTCGGCGCGCTCGGAGTCGACGAGGGGGTTCCGGTGATCAACTATCCGGAGGCCGCGATCCTCGGGATGGGGTCGCTCAAGCCGAGGGCGGTGGTGGTCGACGGCGAGGTGGTGGCGCGTCCGACGATGACGCTGACGTGCGCCTTCGACCACCGCATCGCCGACGGAGCCACCGTGGCGGCGTTCCTCGGTGAGCTGCGGGAACTTGTCGAGACGCCCGAGGTCGCGCTGCTCGACCTGTGATCTACCGCCGTGTGGCGGCGGCGAGGCGGCGGGCGAACTCGGGGGATTCGATCGACGCCGCCTGCGGGCCGAGTTCGATGTCCACCGCGACGCGGTGCTGCTCGACGTCGACGGTGCCCGGATTGCCGGTTGCGCGCATCGAGGCCTTCGTCGCCAGCACGACCTCTCGTGGTGCCGCGGCGGGTCCGGCGGCCAGCTCCCGTGCCGCGGCGACCGGATCGTCGGCGACGTCGAAGGCCAGGCCGTACCGCACGGCGGCGTCGGCGTCGAAACGCTTGCCGAACAGCAGCGCCGCGCGCGCCACCTCGGGACCCACCGCCCGCTGCAGCATCCAGGTCGCACCGCCACCGGGATGGATGCCGAGTTTCTGAAACCTGGGGTCGAACAACGCATTCGGACCTGCGATGCGGAGGTCGGCGGCCAGCGCCAGGTTGAGTCCGGCGCCCACGGCCGGTCCGTTCACCGCTGCGATGGTCGGCAGCGTGCACTGCGCCACGGCGAGGAAGCCGTCGTAGATCCGCCGCAGCCCGTCCTGGGTCGCTTCGCCCAGCGCCGCGAGGTCGGCTCCGGCGCAGAACGCTCTGCCCGCGCCGGTCACGATCAGAGCGTGCACGTCGGGGTCGGCTTCGGCCGACTCGACAGCCGCGCGCAGGGCGGCCGACATCTCGAACGTCACCGCGTTGCGGCGATCGGGGTCATTGACGGTGATCAGGGCGACGTGATCGTCGACCTGCATCAGCACGGAATCAGCCACGCGCCCACCCTAACCAGGTTCCTCGTTCCCACCCTCGCCCCCGTCCGCTGTGCGGTCGGTCAGGTGGTGATGTCCAATTCGGGCTGGGCGGACCAGAGCAGTAGATACCGGTAGTACAGCGCGCGGCGGATGCAGGCGCCGGGCAGCACGTCGCCGGCGACGTCCCGGATCTCGTCGAGGCTCTCGCGCGGATCGCTGGTGTGTACGCCGACGTCGCGCCTCTCGTGGTGCCAGAGGGATGCGACGCGAACCGCGGGCAGACACATCGCCGACCACAGCCAGTCGCGGACGGTCCTGTTCGCCGACAAGCCGACGACGGCGATGCGCCCTTGCGACGACACCAGCTCCCGCGCGCGTTCGAGGGCAGGCCGCAGCGGCATGTGGTGCAGACTCGCCACGAACGTGACGAGGTCGAACCGTCGGCCGGCCGGGTCGAACGACAGGAAATCCGCATGCATCACGTCGACCGTCTCGAGGCCGGCCAACCGCTCCCGGGCACGACGCAGCACGGCGGCGTCGGGGTCCAAACCTGTCACCGACCGCGACACCGGTGCCAGTCGCCGGGCCAGCAGGCCGTCACCGCACCCGACGTCGAGCACGTCACCGCGCTGCTCGGCTGCGAGCCGGACCAGCCACGGGTGGTAGGCGGTGTTGTGATTCCAGTAGACCGGGGCGGTCATCGATGACGTGAGTACTTGAGATACAGGTAGTCGGCGTGGGTGAGCACATGGTCGAGGCGCATCCTCCTCGGCGAGGTCAGCGCCGCGGCACCGTGGCCGATGTCCTGCACACCCGCCAACGTCGGTGACACGGTCACGCAGATCTCGTCGACCACATCGGCGGCGACGAGTTCGTCGAGCAGGGTGGGGCCGCCCTCACACAGGATGCGGTTCAGCCCACGCTCCCGGAATCGGGCGACCACCTCGGACACGTCGACGGTGCGCTCGCCGGCGATGAGGACATCGCGCCGGTCGTCGGCCTTCAGCCCGTGTGCGTCGGCGGCGCGCTGTGTGGTGACGAGGATCGCCCGCTGCGCGGGGTCGGCGAACAGCGAGTCGGGCAGGACACCCGACAGGCTGACGACCGCGATCGGCGGGATCGGCCGGCCGGGGGCCCAGCCGTGTGACATCGCCTGGACGCGGACGGGGCCGTAGTGCTCAGCCCGCACCGTTCCCGCGCCGACCAGCACGACGTCGGCGAACCCGCGCAGTCCGCGCAGCAGCGCCTGATCGAGCGGGTCGGACAGGGGGCCGGCGCGCCCAGCGAAGGCGGCGGCACCGTCTGCGCTGAAGATCATGTTGGCGCGCACACCGGCGGGCGGTGTGCGGTAGTACCCGATCAGCTCGTCGAGGTCGGCGACGGTGGCCAGTGTCGGCACCATCTATGCCTCGTGTCCCGGGGTGAGGTCGCGGACGTCGGCGAAGGTCACCCAGTCGGTGAACTCGCCGGGCGGCTGACCCGCGATCGGGTCGAGGACGTGTCCGACGTGGTCGCCGACCTCGAAGCGATCGAGGATCGTGCCGACGAACCAGGCGCCGGCGTCGTCGAGGATCGGCACGCCCTCGGGCCCGCTGTGCCACCTGCAGCGCGCGAATTTGTCGGCCTCGTCGCCGGTTTCGCCGCCGAAGAGGCGGGCCAGCTCGATGTGTTCGCGGGCGACGACGTGTACCGCCAGGTGTGTCGCGTCCTGGGCGACGCGAAATGTCATGTTGCGCTTGGACAAGCCGATCAGGAAGCGCGGCGGGTTGATACTGGTCTGGCTCGCGAAACCCACGAGACATCCCGAGACGACGTCGCCTGCGCGGGTGGTGACCACGAACATCGGGTAGTCGAGTAGCGCGACGAGCGCTTCGAACGATTCCGCTCCGGATTCCGGCATCGTCACAGTCTCCACGCCACAGCGCACTTGCGCTGACCCACCCCGTTCGATGCGGCGGGCGTGCGTTATTCGCCCACGCTCCGGTACTGCGGCAGTCCTGGCTCGCGGAAGCGGCGTCCGGTCATCTTCTGTGCCTCGATCCGGATGAAGTGGTCCCGACGGCCCTCCACCCACGGTTCGAGGAAAGTCCCGGACACTTCCATCAATTCGTCGACATCGGTGATGGGGTGCGCCGTTCCCACGATCGTCACGCTCCATCCGGTGCGCAGATCGGGGTCGAGTTCGTCGGCCTCGAACGCCACCACCATGTTCTGGTTGGCGGCGGCCAGCTTCGCCCCGCCGGCGACCCGGATGATCACGTCGTCGCGCTTCATCCGGAAATTGACCGGTTGCACCGCGGGTAGGCCGTCCTCGGTGAACACCAGCCGGCCGACGCGAACCTCCTGGAGCAGATCGAGACACTGCCTGCGGTTGAGGACGTCGAGTTGTTGTCCCTTGGACATGGTGATCAATCTCCCTGTGCGGTGGACCGGTTCGGTGTGCCGTTCCTGCATGCGCCAGTGTCCGTCAGGAGCCGGCACCGCGAAAGGGGCATAAGTCCCCGAAAGTGGGGCACTCGTGGACCAAATGCCCTACGCGGCACACCGTCACAGGAGCAGACTGATCACGTCCAGGCGACGAAGCCAGAAAGGATGCTCACATGTCCACTGCCCTGCAGCCCGGCATCGTCGTAGGAGTCGACGGATCCGCCAGCTCGAATGCCGCTGTGCGTTGGTCCGCGCGCGAAGCGGCGATGCGTGAGGTACCCCTGGTCCTCGTCCATGTCCTGTCCACCGACATGACGGCCGCATGGGCGATGGCTGTTCCGGCCGCACCGCTGCCCGATGAGTACTTCGAGGCCCGGGAGCGCGACGCGCGCGGTGTGCTCGCCGATGCCGAAGCGCTCGCCAAGGACAGCGGCGCCGTCGAGGTGACCCACCGGCTCGTCAAGGACGCGGCGGTGCCCGCGCTGGTGAACGTCTCCAAGGAGGCGGACATGGTGGTGGTCGGCAGCCGCGGGCACGGGGCGGTGAAACGGCTGCTGCTCGGCTCGGTGAGCACCGGGGTGCTGCATCACGCCCGGTGCCCCGTGGCCGTCGTCGGCGCCGACATGGACCTGGACCGGCCCGATGCCCCCATCCTGGTCGGTGTGGACGGATCGCGGGCCTCCCAGGCCGCCGTCGCGATCGCGTTCGAAGAGGCGTCGATGAAGGGTGTCGACCTGGTGGCGCTGCACAGCTGGAGTGACCGCAGCGAATCGCTGCACCCGTACGTCGACTGGGCGACGGTGCAGGCCCCGGCCGAAGAGACGCTGGCGATCAGCCTGGCCGGTTTCTGTGAGCGGTATCCGGACGTGACGGTGCACCGTGAGTCGGTGTTCGACCGTCCGGCCGAGCACCTGCTCGAGCGCTCCGAGTCGGCGCAACTGCTCGTCGTGGGCAGCCGAGGTCGGGGTGGATTCGCGGGCATGCTGTTGGGCTCGGTCAGCACCGCGGTGGTGCAAGCCGCCCGCACGCCGGTGATCGTGGCACGCGGCCGCTGAGCGGGAAGCGCCCCCGGCAGGGATCGAACCTGCGACCAACCGCTTAGAAGGCGGCTGCTCTATCCGCTGAGCTACGGAGGCAGCGGAGATACCTTAGCCGAAAGGGTGCTGACCGGCTCCAAGTCGCACTATCGGCGACGCGGTCCGCATCGACGGATCACGGCGGACGCGTGCTACCCGCCGGGGTATGTCGAGAGATGCCGCCTGTCGTGGCGCTCGGTGAGACCCGCCTGCCAAACGCTGTCCTCGTCACACGCGCGCGGACTAGCGTGGTGTCAGCAGTCACAGGCGACGGGAGGAGAGCGGGTGGCAACGAGCGACGTGCCGGAACTGGATGCCGCGGGGTTGCCGGAGGAACTCAGTGCGTTCGACCAGATCCTGCACCGCGGCGAGGCGAATCCGCGCACTCGGTCGGGGATCTTGACCCTGGAGATCCTCGACACCACGCCCGACTGGGACAGGTTCCGGACCCGCTTCGAGCACGCCTCCCGCAAGGTGCTGCGACTGCGGCAGAAAGTGGTGACGCCGACCCTGCCGACCGCCGCGCCGCGCTGGGTCGTCGACCCCGATTTCAACCTCGACTTTCACGTCCGTCGGGTCCGTATCCCCGAGTCCGGCACCATGCGGCAACTGATCGACCTCGCCGAGATCGCGCTGCAGTCGCCACTGGACATCTCGCGCCCCCTGTGGACCGCCACGCTCGTCGAAGGGCTCGAGGGCGGCCGCGCCGCGACCATGCTGCACTTCAGCCACGCGGTGACCGACGGTGTCGGGGGCGTGGAGATGTTCGCCAGCGTGTACGACCTGGAGCGCGACCCACCGCCCGACGAGGTGCCGCCGCTTCCGATCCCGCAGGACCTCTCACCGAACGACCTGATGCGCCAGGGTCTGAACCGGCTGCCTTTCTCCGTTCTCGGCGGCGTCCGCGGTGCGCTCGGCGGTGCGGTGAACGTGGTCGGCAAGGTCGTGCGCGACCCGATCTCGTCGGTCGGTGGAGTGGTCGACTACGCGCGTTCCAGCGCGCGGGTGGTGGGTTCGGTGGCCCAACCGTCGCCGCTGCTGCGCCGCCGCAGCCTGTCGTCGCGCAGTGAGGCGATCGACATGGCGCTCGGCGATCTGCACAAAGCCGCCAAGGCGGCAGGCGGATCCATCAACGACGCCTACCTCGCCGGTGTGTGCGGGGCGTTGCGGCTCTACCACGACGCGCTGGGGGTGCCGGTCGCGACGCTGCCGATGGCCGTCCCCGTCAGCCTGCGCTCCGACGCCGATCCCGCGGGCGGCAACCGCTTCGTCGGCGTGAACCTCGCCGCCCCGATCGGCGTCGTCGACCCGAGGGAGCGCATCGCCAAGGTCCGGGCACAGATGACGCGCAAGCGGGAGGAACGCGCGCTCGACATGATCGGCGCCGTCGCCCCCGTCGCCAGTCTGCTTCCCGATTCGGTGCTCGAAGCGATGGCCGGCTCGGTGGTCAACTCCGACGTGCAGGCGAGCAACGTGCCGGTGTACGCCGGAGACACCTACATCGCGGGGGCGAAGATACTGCGGCAGTACGGGATCGGCCCGCTGCCCGGCGTCGCGATGATGGTCGTGCTGGTGTCGCGCTCCGGGTTCTGCACGGTGACCGCCCGCTACGACCGCGCGGCCGTGCGGGATCCCGAGTTGTTCGCCCGGTGCCTGCTCGCGGGATTCGACGAGGTGCTCGCCATCGGCGGCCCGGGCCGGGCGAGTCCGGCGTCGTTCAGCCTGCCATCGGATCCATCGTCATCGAACGGGAGTGCGCCACAATGAGTGTCGACGAGGGGCAGCAGAGCGAGCCACGCGCCATGCGCCTGCCGGGCTCGGTGGCGGAGATCATGGCAGCGCCGGAGGGGCCGCAGGTCGGCGCGTTCTTCGATCTCGACGGCACGCTGGTGGCGGGGTTCACCGGGGTCATCATGACCCGGGATCGCCTGCGCCGCAGACAGATGAGCGTCGGTGAGTTCATCGGGATGGTGCAGGCCGGGCTCAACCACCAACTCGGCCGCTCGGAGTTCGAGGACCTCATCGGCAAGGGTGCCCGGATGCTGCGCGGCAGCTCGCTCAGCGACGTCGACGAACTGGCCGAACGGCTCTTCGAACAACACATCCGCGACCGCATCTATCCGGAGATGCGTGCCTTGGTCCGCGCGCACATGGCGCGCGGGCACACCGTCGTCCTCAGCTCGTCGGCGCTGACGGTTCAGGTCGAACCCGTCGCCCGGTTCCTCGGCATCGACAACGTACTGAGCAACAAGTTCGAGACCGACGACAACGGGTGCATCACCGGCGAGGTCGTCCGTCCCATCCTGTGGGGTCCGGGCAAAGCCCATGCGGTGCAGGCCTTCGCGGCCCGCAATGGCGTCGACCTGTCGAAGAGCTACTTCTACGCCGACGGCGACGAGGACGTGGCGCTGAT
Source organism: Mycolicibacterium litorale (assembly GCF_014218295.1). The sequence goes on along the minus strand of NZ_AP023287.1, from coordinate 3,662,982 downwards.
GTACCTCGTCGGCAATCCGCGGCCCACCAACCCCGCGGGCAAACTCGCCGCCGTCGCCGCCAAACGCGGCTGGCCCGTCCTGCGGTTCACCAGCCGCAGCGGCAGCAACCCGCTGTCGCAGCTGCGGACGGTGGCCGCCATCGGCTCGGTGCTCCCGGTCGCCGCCAGCGCCCTGGGCGTGGGTCTGCTGACCCAGAACCGGCGCACCGGGGTGAATTTCTTCACCTCCACCTGGTCCCGGTTGCTACTGACCACGGCGGGCATCAACCTCAATGTGCTGGGCCGCGAAAACCTCACCGCGCAGCGGCCGGCGGTGTTCATCTTCAACCATCGCAACCAGGCCGACCCGTTGATCGCCGGGAGGCTGGTCGAAAAGGACTTCACCTCGGTCGGCAAGAAGGAGCTGGAGAAGGATCCGCTGATCGGCACCATCGGGAAGGTGATGGATGCGGCGTTCATCGACCGGGAGGATCCACAAGCCGCGGTCGAAGGTCTGCGCAAAGTCGAAGACCTTGCGCGCAAAGGCATCTCGATTCTGATCGCCCCCGAGGGGACCCGGCTGGACACCGTCGAGGTCGGCGAGTTCAAGAAGGGGCCGTTCCGCATCGCGATGTCGGTGGGCATTCCGATCGTGCCGATCGTCATCCGCAACGCGGAGGTCGTGGCCGCACGCGATTCGAGCACGTTCAACCCCGGCACCGTCGACATCGCGGTCTATCCGCCCATCCCGACCGACGACTGGACGCTGGAGGACCTGCCGGACCGCATCGCCGAGGTACGCCAGATCTATCTGGACACCCTCAAGGCGTGGCCGCAGGACAAGCTGCCGGTCCCCGCGCTCTACAAGCGCTCGCCGGGGGAGACGGTCGAGCCGAGGAAGATCGCGCAGGAGACGCCGGCCAAGAAGCCGGCCAAGAAGCCGGCCAAGAAGCCGGCCAAGAAGGCCACCAAGAAGGCGCCCGCCAGAAAGGCTGGCAGGCAGCCCGCCGAATCGGCTGCGCCGCAGGATGAGTCATCGACCAATGGCCGGGCGCAGTCCGGGGTGAAAGGCCGACAGTGAAGGTCCCCGACGACTACTACGCCAGCTTCACCACGACCGACGACGCGCTGGTCCTCGCCGCCGCATCGTCACCGGCAGAGGTGGAGCTGCTCGACGAATGGCTGGCCGCGCAGCGCCGCGACAATCCGGACGTCCACGTCGACGTGCTGCAGCTGCCCGTCGACGGCGAGCCGTCGCCGGCCGTGCTGGCGCAACTGGTCGAAGAGCTCGAGGCCGACGAGGACCGCACCGTCGTACCCGTGCGGGTGTTCTGGGTGCCCGCGGGTCTGCCGACGCGGTCGAAGGTGGTCGCGCTGATCTCCGGGCGTGACACCTACCGTCCACCGCAGGCACTGCAGCGCCGGATCCTCAAGCGGGACCGGACCCGCGCCCGCGTCATCGCCGGTGAACCCGCGAAGGTCTCCGAGCTGCGTCAGCAGTGGCACGACCAGACGGTCGCCGAGAATCCCCGCGACTTCGCCCATTTCGTCATCCGCCGCGCCGTGCTGGCCATCGAGCGCGTCGAGTACCGGCTGCTGGGACCGGAGTACAAGTCACCCCGGCTGGTGAAGCCGGAGATCCTTGCCTCCACCAGGTTCCGCGCCGGGCTGGAGGAGATCCCCGGCGCGACGGTCGAGCAAGCCGGCAAGATGCTCGACGAGCTCGCCACCGGATGGAGCCGGGTGTCGGTCGACCTGATCCCCAACCTCAGCCGGTTGATCACCCGGCGCGGATTCGATCCGCACTTCGACTACGACCAGACCGAGATCGCGCGGCTGCGCCGCGATCTCGAGAATCACCCCGCGGTGCTGCTGTTCTCGCACCGGTCCTATCTCGACGGCGCGGTGGTGCCCGCGGCGATGCAGGAGAACCGGTTGCCGCCGGTGCACATGTTCGCCGGGATCAACCTGTCCTTCGGGTTCATGGGTCCGCTGCTGCGCCGATCCGGCGTCATCTTCATCCGGCGCAACGTCGCGGGGGACCCGCTCTACAAGTACGTGCTCAAGGAGTTCGTGGGCTACGTCGTCGAGAAGAGGTTCAACCTCAGCTGGTCGATCGAGGGCACCCGCTCGCGCACCGGAAAGATGCTGCCGCCCAAACTCGGTCTGCTGGCCTACGTCGCCGACGCCTACCTCGCCGGCCGCAGCGACGACATCCTGCTGCAGCCGGTGTCGATCAGCTTCGACCAGTTGCACGAGATCGCCGAGTACGCCGACTACGCGCGCGGCGGCGAGAAGACGCCCGAAGGGCTGAGCTGGCTGTACAACTACATCAAGGCACAGGGGGAGCGCAGCTACGGCAAGATCTACGTCCGCTTTCCGGAGGCGGTCTCGATGCGCCAGTACCTCGGCGAGCCGGGCGGACCCTGCAGCACCGACGAGGCCGCCAAACGGCTGGCGATGCAGAAGATGGCATTCGAGGTGGCCTGGCGCATTCTGCAGGTGACCCCGATCAACGCGACGGCGTTGGTGTCCGCGCTGCTGTTGACCACCCGCGGTGTCGCGCTCACGCTCGAGCAGTTGCACCACACGCTGCAGGACGGCCTCGACTACCTGATGCGCAAACAGACGCCGCTGACCAACAGCGCGCTGCGGCTGCGCACCACCGACGGCGTGCTGTCGGCGGTCGACGCACTGTCCAACGGTCACCCCGTCACCAAGGTGGACAGCGGACGCGAACCGGTCTGGTACATCGCCGCCGAAGACGAGCACCAAGCCGCGTTCTACCGCAACACTCTCATCCACGCGTTTCTCGAGACCTCGATCGTCGAACTGGCCCTGGCGTATGCGGCACGGGCCGACGGCGACCCGCTGGAGGCGTTCTGGGCGCAGACGGCGCGGCTGCGCGATCTGCTGAAGTTCGAGTTCTACTTCGCCGACTCCGCGGCGTTCCGCAACCACCTGGCAGAGGAGATGTCGTGGCACGCCGACTGGGAATCGCACGTCGCCGCAGGCGGTGAGCAGATCCTGGCGCTGCTGCGTGCCAAGCGGCCGCTGATGGCCGGTGCGATGCTGCGACCGTTCTTCGAGGCGTACGAGATCCTGTCCAGCGCGCTGCGCGACGCCCCCGCCGAGATCGACGAGAAGGAGCTCACGACGCGGGCACTTGGTCTGGGCCGCCAGTACGTGGCCCAGGACCGGGTGCGCAGCAACGAGTCGGTGTCGGCACTGTTGTTCGCGACGGCTCGGCAGGTCGCCGCGGATCAGCGGTTGTTCGAGCCCGGCCCCGACCTGGAGCAGCGGCGCAGGGCCTTCTGTGAGGAACTCGGCGACATCCTGGCGGACATGGATCTGGTCGACCAGTACGCGCGCGAGCAGTTCGTGGAACGCGAAGCCGAACGCAAACGCGCGAAGGCGGGCTGACCCGCACCGGCGTGACGGCGCACACGCCATACCCTGGGAACATGAGCACGGTCGCGGTGAAGGCGGACAGCAGCCGCCGAACGAGCCCGGTGTGGCCGGTGCTGGTCGGTGTGGCAGTGCTGGCCGGCGTCGTCGCCGCCGGGATCGGTGCGCTGTCGCTGGCGGATGCCCTGACCACGACCGGCCTGCCCGATCCGGGGCCCGTCACCACCTACGGGCTGCCCTTCGTGCGCGCCGCGGGCGAGATCGCCGCCGTGACGGCCGTCGGCGCGTTCCTGTTCGCCGCGTTCCTGGTGCCGCCGCAACCCAACGGTGTGCTCGACGTCGCCGGCTACCGGGCGCTGCGGCTGGGCACGGCGGCGTCGGCGGTGTGGACGGTGTGCGCGGTGCTGCTCGTCCCGCTGACCGTGTCGGACGTGTCGGGGCAGCCACTGCGCGACCATCTCAACCCGCTCGAGATCTGGTCGGTCGCCGGCCTGGTGGACGTGGCAGGCGCGTGGCGGTGGACGGCGCTGCTGGCCGCCGTGGTGACGCTCGCCAGCCTGCCGGTGTTGCGGTGGGCCTGGACTCCGCCGCTGTTCGCCGGTTCGCTGCTCACCCTGATGCCGTTGGTCCTGACCGGGCATTCGTCCTCCGGCGGCGCACACGACCTGGCCACCAACAGCCTGCTCATCCACCTCGTCGCCGGCTCCCTGTGGGCCGGTGGCCTGCTGGTACTGCTGGTCCACGCGCTGCGCGGCGGTGAGCACGGCGCGGTGGCCGCGCGCCGGTTCTCCGCGTTGGCGCTGTGGTGCTTCGTCGCGATGGCGCTCAGCGGGGTGATCAACGCGCTGGTGCGGATCTCGCCCGCCGACCTGTTCCGCACCGAGTACGGCGTCCTGGTACTCGCGAAAGTGGTGGCGCTCGCGGTGCTCGGCGTGCTCGGCTACCTGCAGCGCCGCAAGGGCGTCGCCGGTCTCACCGCCGACCCCGACCGGCGGGGCCCACTGGTGCGGCTGGCGCTGATGGAAGCCGCCCTGTTCGGGTTGACGTTCGGGATCGCGGTCGGGCTCGGCCGCACGCCGCCGCCCCCGCCGGGGCAGCAGCCGTCCCCGGTGGAGGTCGAGATCGGATACGACCTCGCCGGCCCGCCGACCGCGTCCCGGATCCTGTTCGACTGGCGGTTCGACCTCATCCTCGGCACCGCGGCGATCGTGTTCGCCGCGGTCTACCTGGCCGGGCTGTGGCGGCTGCGGCGGCGCGGCGACGCGTGGCCGGTCGGTCGCACCGTCGCCTGGCTCCTCGGCTGCGCGACGCTGCTGATCACCACCTCCTCCGGTCTCGGGCGCTACATGCCGGCGATGTTCAGCGTCCACATGGTCGCGCACATGCTGTTGTCGATGCTGGTGCCGATCCTGCTGGTGCTCGGTGCGCCGGTGACGATGGCGCTGCGCGCACTGCCGACGGCGGGCAAGGGGCAACCGCCGGGCCCGCGGGAGTGGCTGCTGGCGGCGCTGCACTCCCGGGTGTCGCGGTCCCTCACCCACCCGATCGTCGCGCTCACGTTGTTCGTCGCGGGTTTCTACGGGCTCTACTTCGGCGGCATCTTCGAGGCGGGCGCCGGCGACCACGCCGCGCACGTGCTGATGAACATCCACTTCCTGCTCAGTGGTTATCTCTTCTACTGGGTGGTGATCGGTGTCGATCCGACCCCGCGACGCATCCCGCAGCTGGCCAAACTCGCGATCGTCTTCGCCTCGCTGCCGCTGCACGCGTTCTTCGGCGTGGTGCTGATGGGGATGCAGACGGTGCTCGCCGAGGGCTTCTACCGGTCGCTGGACCTCGGGTGGCACAACGATCTGCTGGGTGACCAGAAACTCGGCGGCAGCATCGCCTGGGCGGCGGGGGAGATCCCGCTGGTGCTGGTGTTGCTCGCGCTGCTCATCCAGTGGCGGCGCAGTGACAACCGCGATGCCAAACGGCTGGACCGGGCGGCCGAGCGTGACCACGACGCCGACCTGACCGCCTACAACGCGATGCTGGCCGAGCTGGCGCGTCGCGAGGGCCGCTGACGTTGTCCACAGCGCGCGTTTGATCCACAGGCCGCCTCCGGTCGCGTCGCGGGTGGTGCCCCGTGTCGGAGGTCGGGCGGTGAATGGCCGTACCGGCGAGAAGCCGCCGGCCAAGTGGATCAGACACGAATCGAGGCGCACCATGTTCGAGACCCCCATCACCGTCGTCGGCAACATCGTCAACAACCCGTACCGGCAGCGCGTCGGCGATCAGGAGGTGATGAGGTTCCGGATGGCGAGCAACTCGCGGCGGCGTACCACCGAGGGCGGATGGGAGCCGGGCAACTCGCTGTTCGTCAGCGTCAGCTGCTGGGGCAAACTGGTGACCGGGGTCGGCGCCTCGCTCGGGAAGGGTGACGCCGTGATCGTTGTTGGACATGTCCACACCAGTGAGTACGACGACCGCGAGGGTGTGCGCCGCACATCGGTCGAGGTACGTGCCACTGCGGTGGGGCCCGATCTCAGCCGCTGTGTCGCGCGGATCGAGACCCTGCGACAGTCGGGCGGCACCGGCACCGGGGACGCACCCCGGGAGGTGGGTTCCGGGGACGACGGCGGTGAGGTCGAGAGCGGCCACACCGACCCGGGCGACGCCGCCGACGTGGAGGCGCTCCCACTGTCCGCCTAGCTTCATCCGGCCACGCCTAGGATGGGGCCCGCGGCAACACCAGCACGCTCTGAGAAAGGCAACACCACGGCAATGGCCGAATTCATCTACACGATGCGCAAGGTCCGCAAGGCGCACGGCGACAAGGTCATCCTTGACGACGTCAACCTGAACTTCCTTCCGGGCGCGAAGATCGGCGTCGTCGGTCCCAACGGGGCCGGTAAGTCGAGCGTCTTGCGGATCATGGCCGGCCTGGACACCCCGAACAACGGTGACGCCTTCCTGGCGCCGGGGGCCAGCGTCGGCATCCTGCAGCAGGAACCGCACCTGGACGAGTCGAAGACGGTCCGCGAGAACGTCGAAGAGGGCGTGCCGATCAAGGCCAAGCTCAACCGGTACAACGAGGTTGCCGAACTGATGGCGACCGATTACTCCGACGAGCTGATGGAGGAGATGGGCCGGCTCCAGGAGGAGCTCGACGCCGCCGACGCGTGGGACATCGACAGCCAGCTCGAACAGGCGATGGACGCGCTGCGCTGTCCGCCGCCCGACGAACCCGTCACCCACCTCTCCGGTGGTGAACGGCGCCGCGTCGCGCTGTGCAAGCTGCTGCTGAGCAAGCCCGACCTGCTGCTGCTCGACGAACCCACCAACCACCTCGACGCCGAGAGCGTGCTGTGGCTCGAACAGCACCTGGCCTCCTACAAGGGTGCCATCCTGGCGGTCACCCACGACCGGTACTTCCTCGACAACGTCGCCGAGTGGATCCTCGAACTCGACCGCGGCCGCGCCTACCCGTACGAGGGCAACTACTCGACCTACCTGGAGAAGAAGGCCGAACGCCTGGAGGTCCAGGGCAAGAAGGACCAGAAGCTGCAGAAGCGGCTGAAGGAAGAGCTCGCCTGGGTGCGCTCGGGCGCCAAGGCCCGCCAGGCCAAGAACAAGGCCCGTCTGGACCGGTACGAGGAGATGGCCGCCGAGGCCGAGAAGTCGCGCAAGCTCGACTTCGAGGAGATCCAGATCCCGACGCCGCCGCGTCTGGGCAACGTCGTGGTCGAGGTCTCCCACCTCGACAAGGGCTTCAACGGCCGGCCGCTGATCAAGGACCTGTCGTTCACGCTGCCCCGCAACGGCATCGTCGGGGTGATCGGCCCCAACGGTGTCGGCAAGACGACGCTGTTCAAGACCATCGTCGGCCTCGAACAGCCCGACAGCGGCACCGTCAAGATCGGTGACACGGTCAAGCTCAGCTACGTCGACCAGAACCGCGCCGGCATCGACCCGAAGAAGAACGTGTGGGAGGTCGTGTCCGACGGCCTCGACTACATCGAGGTCGGCCAGAACGAAATCCCTTCGCGCGCTTACGTTTCGGCGTTCGGCTTCAAGGGTCCGGACCAGCAGAAGCCGGCGGGTGTGCTGTCCGGTGGTGAGCGTAACCGGCTCAACCTGGCGCTGACCCTCAAGGAGGGCGGCAACCTGATCCTGCTCGACGAGCCCACCAACGACCTCGACGTGGAGACGCTGAGCTCGCTGGAGAACGCGCTCGAGCAGTTCCCCGGCTGCGCCGTGGTGATCTCCCACGACCGCTGGTTCCTCGACCGCACCTGCACGCACATCCTGGCGTGGGAGGGCGACGCCGACAACGAGGCGAAATGGTTCTGGTTCGAGGGCAACTTCGGTGCCTACGAGGAGAACAAGGTGCAACGACTCGGTGCCGATGCGGCCCGTCCGCACCGGGTGACCCACCGCCGGTTGACTCGGGACTAATGTCGCTCGTGCACCGTCCAACGACGGACGGTGCGCGGGTGTGAGTCAGGAGTGATCCGCATGACGGGAACCGGCGCCGGCGCTACGGGTGATCCTTCGACGGACACGCTCGACCGGTTGGCGAAGGCCTACGTCGAGACGTACCGCGGTCCGCACGAAGGCGAATCGGAGTCCGACACCGCGACGACGGGGCCGGTGGACCCCGCCGACATGCTGGAGTCGTCGGACCTGGTGCGTGCGCATCACCGGCTCGCCCAGCACAGGCAGCCGGGGGAGACCCTCGTCGCGGCGTACGACCCCGACGAGCCGGACGGTGTCGGACCGGCGCTGCAGGTGGTGACCGAGCACGCGCCGATGCTCATCGATTCGGTGACCGTGCTGCTGCACCGGCTCGGGGTGGCCTACCGGGCGATCATGAACCCGGTCATGCGGGTGCGCCGCGACGGCTCGGGTGAGTTGATCGACGCACGTCCCGCCGCGGATGTCGACGGCGGCGATGGTGTCGACGAGGCGTGGATCCACATCGAGCTCGCCGAAACCGCCGACCGCTCGGCGGTCGAGTCGGCCAGGCGCATGCTGCCGCGCATCCTCGCCGACGCCCGCCAGGTCGCCGTCGACGGGAGCGCGATGGTCGCCCGGCTCCAGTCGCTGGCCAACGACGTGGAGGCCGACGCCGACGGTCACTTCAGCGCCCCGGAACGCAAGGACGTCGCCGCCCTGGCGCGGTGGCTCGCCGACGGCCACTTCGTGCTGCTCGGATGTCAGCGCTGCCCGGTGACCGACACCGCGTCGTCGGTCGACCCCGACAGCCGCCTGGGCGTGCTCCGGCTGAGGGAGGACGTTCTGCCGCCGCTGACCAGCGAGGGGGAACTGCTGACGCTGGCGCAGGCCACGATCCCCAGCTACGTGCGCTACGGCGCCAACCCCTACATCGTCGTCATCCGCGAGCAGGGCGCCGGGGGTGACGGGTACGACGCCGTCGAACACCGGTTCGTCGGCCTGTTCACCGTCGCCGCGATGAACGCGAACGTGCTCGGGATTCCGCTGATCTCGCGACGCGTCAACGAGGCGCTGGCCATCGCGCAGCGCGACCCGAGTCATCCGGCACAGCTGCTGCTCGACATCATCCAGACCATCCCGCGTCCGGAGCTGTTCGCGCTGCAGGCCGACGACCTGCTCGAGATGGCGATGGCCGTCATCGATCTGGGCTCGCGGCGGCGCACGCTGCTGTTCCTGCGGGTCGACAGCCTCGCGCATTTCGTGGCCTGCCTGGTGTACCTGCCGCGTGACCGCTACACCACCGCCGTCCGGCTCGAGATGCAGGACATCCTGGTCCGTGAACTCGGCGGCGTGAGCATCGACTATTCCGCGCGGGTAAGCGAATCCCCATGGGCTGTTGTGCATTTCACCGTCCGGCTGCCGGAGGGCTCCCGGCCGGGGGACGTCGACAGCTCACCGGAGAACGAGGAGCGCATCCAGCGCCGGCTCACCGAGGCGGCCCGCACCTGGGGCGACCGGTTGCTCGGTGCCGTCACCTCCGGTGGCCTCGACCAGGAGGTCGCCGAGCACTACGCCGACGCCTTCCCCGAGGACTACAAGCAGGCGGTCACTCCGGATGAGGCGATCGGCGACATCGCGATCGTCGAGGCGCTGCAGGACGATTCGGTCAAGCTGGTGTTCGCCGAAGGCGGCAAGGACCGGGTCGGCAAGCTCACCTGGTACCTCGGTGGCCGGTCGGCGTCGCTGAGTCAGCTGCTGCCGATGCTGCAGTCGATGGGTGTCGTGGTCCTCGAGGAGCGGCCGTTCACCGTCACCCGCGCCGACGGGCTGGCGGTGTGGATCTACCAGTTCAAGATCCGGCCGCACCACACCATGCCGGACGCCGCGGAGGACAGGGTGAGCCGCGATGCGACCGCGGCCAGGTTCGCCGATGCGGTCACCGCGATCTGGTACGGGCGCATGGAGATCGACCGGTTCAACGAACTGGTGCTGCGGTCGGGACTGACCTGGCCGCAGGTGACGGTGCTGCGCGCGTACGCGAAGTACCTGCGGCAAGCGGGTTTTCCGTACAGCCAGTCGTTCATCGAATCGGTGGTCAACGACAACCCGCACACCGCCCGCTCACTGGTCGAGCTGTTCGAGGCGCTCTTCGACCCGACCGAGGGCGCCAAGGAACGTGACGCCCAGAGCGCGGCGGCGGCCGTCACCGCCGACATCGACGCCCTCACAGGTCTGGACACCGACCGGGTGCTGCGCGCATTCGCCTCGATGATCCAGGCCACGCTGCGCACCAACCATTTCGTGACGCGGACCGAGTCGGCCCGGGCGCGCGACGTCCTGTCGATCAAACTCGACCCCGGGCTGATCGACGAATTACCGCTGCCCAGGCCGAAATTCGAGATCTTCGTGTACTCGCCGCGGGTGGAGGGCGTGCACCTGCGGTTCGGTCACGTCGCGCGCGGCGGGTTGCGGTGGTCGGATCGGCGGGAGGACTTCCGCACCGAGATCCTCGGCCTGGTCAAGGCGCAGGCCGTCAAGAACGCCGTCATCGTGCCGGTCGGCGCCAAGGGCGGCTTCGTGGTCAAACAGCCGCCCGTCCCGACCGGGGACGCCGCCGCCGACCGCGACGCGCAGCGGGCCGAAGGGGTGGACTGCTACCGGTTGTTCATCAGCGGTCTGCTGGACGTCACCGACAACGTCGACAAGGTCAGCGGCGAGGTGGTGCCCCCACCCGAGGTGGTCCGCCGCGACGGCGACGACGCATACCTCGTGGTGGCCGCCGACAAGGGCACCGCGACGTTCTCCGACATCGCCAACGAGGTCGCCGGCAACTACGGCTTCTGGCTGGGCGACGCGTTCGCGTCCGGCGGGTCGGTCGGCTACGACCACAAGGCGATGGGCATCACCGCCAAGGGTGCGTGGGAGTCGGTCAAACGCCACTTCCGGGAGATGGGCGTCGACACCCAGCGCGAGGACTTCACCGTCGTCGGCATCGGTGACATGAGCGGCGACGTCTTCGGCAACGGCATGCTGCTGTCCGAGCACATCCGCCTCGTCGCCGCGTTCGACCACCGGCACGTGTTCCTCGACCCGGACCCGGATGCGGCGACGTCGTTCCGGGAACGCAAGCGGCTGTTCGAACTGCCCCGCTCATCGTGGGACGACTACGACCGATCCCTGATCAGCGAGGGTGGCGGCGTCTACAGCCGCGAACACAAGTCGATTCCGGTGAGCCCTCAGGTGCGCGCGGCGCTCGGCCTCGACGACGGCGTCGACGAGATGACGCCGCCCGCCCTGATCAGGGCGATCCTCAGAGCGCCGGTCGACCTGTTGTGGAACGGTGGCATCGGCACCTACGTCAAGGCGGAGACCGAATCCGACGCCGATGTCGGCGACCGCGCCAACGATCCGGTGCGGGTGAACGCGAATCAGGTGCGCGCCAAGGTGATCGGGGAGGGCGGCAACCTCGGCGTCACCTCCCGCGGGCGCATCGAATTCGATCTGACCGGCGGCCGCATCAACACCGACGCCCTGGACAACTCGGCCGGCGTGGACTGTTCCGACCACGAGGTCAACATCAAGATCCTCATCGACTCGCTGGTCACCGCGGGCAAGGTGAGCGCCGACGACCGCACCGACCTCCTGCTGTCGATGACCGACGAGGTCGGCGAACTGGTGCTGTCGGACAACCGCGACCAGAACGACCTGATGGGCACCAGCCGGGCCAACGCGGCGAGTCTGCTGCCGGTGCACGCCCGGATGATCGACCATTTCGTCACCGAACGAGGGATGAACCGCGAGCTCGAGGCGCTGCCGACACCCAAGGAGATCCGCCGTCGGATCGACGCCGGGATGGGCCTCACCTCACCGGAGCTGGCGACGTTGATGGCCCACGTCAAACTGGCGCTCAAGGCCGATCTGCTGGCCAGCGAGCTGCCCGACCAGGAGGTGTTCGCCGCCCGGCTGCCGCGGTACTTCCCGTCGACCCTGCGTGAGCGGTTCGCCGCCGACACCCGGTCACACCAGCTGCGCCGGGAGATCGTCACCACGATGCTGGTCAACGACGTCGTCGACACCAGTGGCATCACCTACGCGTACCGCATCACCGAGGACGCCGGGGTGGGCCCGGTCGACGCGGTGCGCAGCTTCGTCGCGGTCAACGCGATCTTCCGGGTGGGCGACGTGTGGCGCCAGATTCGCGCCGCCGACCTGCCGGTCGCGGTGAGCGACCGGATGACGCTCGACCTGCGCCGGCTGATCGACCGGGCGGCGCGCTGGCTGCTGAACTACCGGCCGCAGCCGCTGGCCGTGGGTGCCGAGATCAACCGGTTCGCCGACAAGGTGGCGGCGCTGACTCCGCGCATGGAGGAGTGGCTGCGCGGTGACGACGAGGCCATCGTCGCCAAGGAGGCCGGCGAGTTCTGCTCGCACGGGGCGTCGAAGGAACTCGCCTACGCGGTGGCCACGGGGCTGTACCAGTTCAGCCTCCTCGACATCATCGACATCGCCGACATCGACGACCGCGATCCCGCGGAGGTCGCCGACACCTACTTCGCGCTGATGGACCATCTCAATACCGACAGCCTGCTGACCGCGGTGTCCCAGCTTCCCCGCGGCGACCGCTGGCATTCGCTGGCACGCTTGGCGATTCGCGACGACATCTACGGATCGCTGCGGTCGCTGTGCTTCGACGTGCTGGCCGTCGGAGAACCGGACGAGAGCGGCGAGGAGAAGATCGCCGAGTGGGAGATGACCAACGGGTCCCGGGTGGCGCGGGCACGTCGCACGCTCACCGAGATCTACGAGGACGACGAACGTGACCTGGCCACCCTGTCGGTGGCGGCACGCCAGATTCGCAGCATGACACGAACGAGTGGAACGGGGTCTTCCGGGTGACAGTGGGTTTTGTGGCGCCGGTGCACGTGCGGTGGTCCGACATCGACATGTACCAGCACATCAATCACGCCACGATGGTCACCATCCTCGAAGAGGCCCGGATCCCCTTCCTGCGTGAGCCGTTCGAAGCACGGATCACCGACATCGGTCTGCTGATCGCCGAGGTGCACATCTCCTACAAGGGGCAGCTGCGTCTCATCGACTCACCCCTTCAGGTGACGATGTGGACGAAACGCGTACGGGCCGTGGACTTCACGATCGGATACGAGGTCCGCTCGGTCGGTGCGCCGGCGGACTCCAAGCCGTCGGTCATCGCCGAGACGCAGCTGGCCGCCGTGCACATCGAGGAGCAGCGGCTGGAGCGGTTGTCCCCCGAGCAGCGCGAATACCTGCAGCGCTACCTGCGATGACCGGCCCCGAGCGCGGGCTCTGGCTGGCCGATTGGGCTCAGCGCGACGATCTGGCGGTGTTCGCCGGGCGGGCCCTGCGCCTCGACGACGCCGCGGTGGTGCGATTCCGGGAGCGGGCCGGCGGGGACGTCGTCGCTTTCGTGGCAACGGGTTTCGACGTGCTGGCCAGCCGGGTGGTGCATGGGCGGGTGCGCCCGAGGGATCTCTGCGCGGGCGCCGACGCGCTCGTGGCCGGTCTGGCCGGGATGGACCCGTCGGGGTTCGTCGATACCGGCTTCCCGATGGATTCGGCGTGGCGTGGCGCGGTTCCGCCGGACACGGGGTTCACTCACCTCGACGACGTGCCGGCCCGCGTGATGCTCGACCTGGCCTCGCGCGGTGGTGCGCTGGCCCGCGAGCACGGCGGCGCCCACGGCCCGCCGACCTCGCTGCTCGATCAGGAGGTCATCGCGGTCAGCGGAGGAGAGCACCGCGTCGGGGTGCCGATGCGGTGTGTATTCGCGCTCACCGCAATGGGTTTCCTGCCGCCGGACAGCGCGGCGCTGAGCGCCGACGACATCGTGCGGATCCGTGTCTCGGCCACGTGGTTGCGGATCGACGCCCGGTTCGGCTCGGTGCTTCGCCGCCGCGGCGACCCGGCCGTGGTGTTGCGGTAGCCGGTCAGACCATCCAGGCCGCCGCGCCGGGCGGAAGCTGGCCGCCGGCGAGAGCGGTGCTGGCCAGCAGCACCTCACCGGTGGGTAGCTCCACCGGCCGCTCGCCTGCGTTCAGCACACACGTCAGCCCGCTCGCGGTCCGCAGCGTCAGCACCCCGCCCTCGGCGGACAGCCCCGTCAGTGCGCTGCCGCCGCCGCGCTGGCGGCGCAGGCGCAGGGCCCGCCGGAAGAAGTGCAGCGTGGACTCCGGGTCGGCCAGCTGCCGTTCCACGGTCAGCGCCGCCCAGTCGGGGGGCATCGGCAGCCACGTGTCGGCTGTGGTCGAGAAGCCGAACGGGGGAGCGTCACCGCGCCACGGCATCGGCACGCGGCAGCCGTCGCGACCTCGTTCGGTGCGGTCGGAGCGTTCCCACACCGGATCCTGCAGGACCTCGTCGGGGAGGTCGACGTTCGGCAGGCCGAGCTCTTCGCCGTTGTAGACGAACACCACGCCGGGAAGCGCCAGCATCACCAGTGCCATCGCCTTCGCGCGCGCCAGCCCGAGCGCGCCGCCGCCGTAACGGGTGACCTCCCGCTCGACGTCGTGATTGGACAGCGTCCACGTCGGCGTCGCGTTCTCCAGCGCGACGGCGGCCAGGCTGTTCTCGATCGCGTCGCGGATCTCCTCGGCGTCGAACTCCGCGCGCACCAGGCGGAAGTTGAACCCCAGGTGCAGTTCGTCGGGCCGCAGGTAGGCGGCGAACGCGGCGTTGTCGTACACCCAGACCTCGCCGACGGCGACCGCGCCCGGATAGTCGTCGAGCACCGAGCGGATGTTGCGGTGGATGTCGTGGACGCCTTCGTGGTTGAACCGCGGATCGCTGTCCATGTCCGCGAGCATCCTGTTCTCGGCGATCTGCATGTCGGGCAGGTCCGGGGGCTTGCTCATCCCGTGCGCCACGTCGATGCGGAAGCCGTCGACGCCGCGGTCCAGCCAGAACCGCAACGTCTTCTCGAGATCTTCGAAGACTTCGGGATTTTCCCAGTTCAGGTCGGGCTGCTCGGGGTCGAACAGGTGCAGGTACCACTGGCCGGGCCGGCCGTCCGGCTCCACGATCCGCGTCCAGGCCGGCCCGCCGAAGATGGAGATCCAGTTGTTCGGCGGAAGCAGACCGTCGGGTCCGGTGCCGTCGCGGAACAGATAGCGCTCGCGCTGCGCGCTGCCGGGACCGGCGGCCAGCGCCGCCTGGAACCACGGGTGCTGCGAACTGGTGTGGTTGGGCACCAGATCCATCGTGATGCGGATGTCGCGTTCGTGGGCGGCGGCGATCAGCCGGTCCATGGCCTCGATACCGCCGAACAGGGGGTCGATGTCGCGCGGATCGGCGACGTCGTAGCCGTGGTCGGCCATGGGGGAGACGGTGACCGGGTTGAGCCACAGCGCGTCGACGCCCAGCTCCACCAGGTAGTCCAGTCCGGCGGTGACGCCGTCGAGGTCGCCGACCCCGTCACCGTCGCTGTCGCGGAAGGACCGCGGATAGACCTGATAGAACACCGCGCGGGACCACCAGGGGCTCGGCTCTGTCATTGCGCCCATTGTGGCCGCCGGGGCTCAGAACGGCGAATTGACCATCGACTGCGCGGCCATCTCGAGGTAGCCGAGCAGCTCCCTGCGGTGTTCGTCGTCCAGCGTGGCCGAATCGATCTCCGCGACGGCGGTGTGCATACAGCGCAGCCAGGCGTCGCGTTCGAGGTAACCGATGCGGAACGGGGCGTGACGCATCCGCAGCCGCGGGTGTCCCCGTTGATCGGAGTACGTCCGCGGCCCGCCCCAGTACTGTTCGAGGAACATCAGCAGCCGCACCTCGGCGGCTTCGAGTTCGTCCTCCGGGTAGAGCGGTCGCAGGATCTCGTCCTCGCGGACCAGCTCGTAGAACCGCGCCACGATCGCGCGGAACGTCTCGTGGCCACCGACTTCGTCGTAGAACGACCGCGCTGGTTGCGTCACGTGTCCATTGTGGCCTGTCGGGGTCGCCGGCCGCCGAACCGGCGCCGTCACTGGATGTTCACCGGACTGACCTGCGTACTCGTTCCGAATTGCCGTGCGCCGACCGCCGATCCATGGTGGACTGTCTCCTCGGAGGACGTATGGCGCAACGCAAGAGAAGCCCGTCGAGATCGGCCGGCCACAAGCGTGCGGCCGCGGCCGGCCCCCCGGGTCCCGCGGCGAGCGCCCGTGTGCTGCACAGCGTCGAGATCCACGGCGGAGAGCCCCCGGTCCCGGTGCACGACGCCTCGCTGTGGGGCCGTCGCCGCGTCCTGCTGCTGAACTCCACCTACGAGCCGCTGACCGCGCTGCCGCTGCGCAGGGCGGTCATCATGCTGATGTGCGGTAAGGCCGACGTCGTCCACGACGATCCCGCCGGGCCGGTGATCCACTCGGCCACCCGCAGCATCACGGTCCCGACGGTGATCCGGCTGCGCAGTTTCGTCCGGGTGCCGTATCGGGCCCGCGTCCCGATGACCCGGGCGGCGCTGATGCACCGCGACCGGTTCCGGTGCGCGTACTGCGGCGCCAAGGCCGACACCGTCGACCACGTGGTTCCCCGCAGCCGGGGCGGCGACCATTCGTGGGAGAACTGCGTGGCCGCATGCGCGCCGTGCAATCACCGCAAGGCCGACCATCTGCTCGCCGAACTGGGCTGGACGCTGCGGTGTGCGCCGCTGCCGCCCAAGGGGCAGCACTGGCGGCTCCTGTCGACGGTCAAGGAACTCGACCCCGCATGGGTGCGATATCTGGGTGAGGGAGCGGCCTGAACCGGGCGTGAGATACCGTTTGGGATCGTGAGCACCCCCGTGATGCACTCTCTCTTCGTCCTCGTGCCGTTGGGACTGACCGCGATCCTCGCCCTGCTGATCTGGCGGGGCAAGGGTCCGCACCCGGCGAGCTACAAGATGTCCGAGCCGTGGCGGCATTCGCCGATCCTGTGGGCGGCTGAAGAACCGTCGGGGCACCATACGGCCACGACGGGTCGCAGCGTCCAGGCCGACACCGCCGCCGAGGGCGGCAACGTCGGCGAGCATCACTCTCATCCCGTGACGATTGGAGGCGGCGCAAGTGGCAAGTGGTGAAGTCAAGGTCACCGGTCACCGCGCGGCGGTCGAACGCCAGGGTCTGCCCTACGGCTGGGCGGTGACCTCGAGCGGGCGCCTCTCCGGGGTCACCGAACCGGGCACGCTGTCGGTGGACTATCCGTTCGCCACCAAGGACCTGGTGGTGCTCGACGATGCGCTGAAGTACGGCTCGCGGGCGGCGAAGGCCCGGTTCGCGGTCTACATCGGCGACCTCGGTGCCGACACCGCCGCCACGGCGCGCGAGATCCTGGCCCAGGTGCCGACCCCCAACAATGCCGTGCTGCTGGCGGTCTCGCCGGACCAGCACGCGATCGAGGTGGTCTACGGCATCGACGTCAAGGGCCGCGGCATCGAGACCGCCGCACCGCTGGGTGTCTCGGCGGCCGCCGCGTCGTTCAAGGAGGGCAACCTCATGGACGGCCTGATCAGCGCCATTCGAGTGCTGTCGGCGGGCGTCTCACCCCGCTGATCTCATCCCGGCGAGCGCGCGTGTCTGTCCCACGACACGCCGCTCGCCGGTCTGCGTGTGCGCACCCTCGCGAAGCCGTCAGCCCTCTGCCGTGGCGTCCTCGCGCGCCCGCAGCAGGGCGCCGCGGATCTCCACGTAACGGGTCAGGAACCTGCGCTCGTCGAGGCGTTTACGGCGCATCCATCCGGTGACCTCGTCATTGCACTTGCTGGTGTTGCAGGACGCGCACGCGGGTACGACGTTGTCGAGCGTGTACCGCCCGCCCCGTGATATCGCCATGACGCAGTCGCGCTGCATCGTGCCGTCGGTCGCCCCACAGTAGGCGCATCCGTTCCACGCCTCCTTGAGCGCCGACCACTCGTCGGCGGTGAGGTCATTGACGACGCGATCCATCCGCAGCTTTCGCCTGCGCGCCGCACGTGCCCTTCGAGTTCGATTGACGGCCACCGCATGAGGATGCCGCGCGAGCGTGCGCGAACTGCTGTACGGCACCCGGTGTGTCGTGTGCAGACCCGCACGCTCGCGCGGAGAGGTGAGGTCAGCTCGCGTCGAACCGCCGCGCGCGCAGGGCCCGCTCGACACCGGCGCGGCCTTCGAGGACCAGCCGCCGCAGGGCCGGTGGCACGTCTCCGTCGAGGAAGCGGTCCGCCGCCGCCAGCCCCTCGTCGCTGATCTCCCACGACGGATAGAGGCCGACCACCACGGTCTGCGCGACCTCACTCGAGCGGCGTTCCCACACTCCGCCGATGGCGGCGAAGTACTTCTCGGCGAACGGCGCCAGCAGGGCCTGCTGCCCCGGCTGCACGATGCCGCCGACGATCGACCGCGTCGTGATGTTGGCCAGCGTGTCGTCCTCGATCACCTGCTGCCACGCCGCCTCCTTCACCGCGGGCTGCGGGCGCGCCGCCGACGCGGCCGCGGCGTGGCGCCGGCCGGCCGCCGTCGGATCGCGCTGCGCCTCGGCGTCGATGAACGGCGTCTCGGGCCCGTCCGCGTCGATGTCGCCGCTGGCGGCCAGCGCCGTGACGATGCGCCAGCGCAGATCGGTGTCGAGGACCAGGCCCGGCAGGTTCACCTCGGCCGGTTCGTTGTCGAGCAGCGTCGCCAGCACCGCGACGTGGTTGCGCGACAGCACGGAGTTGCACAGCGCGTTGACGAACGCCAGCTGATGGTCCGAACCCGGCGCCGATTCGCGTGCCAGGTCCAGCAGCCGGTCGGCGAACGCGGGCCACCCGAACTCCTGCGCCCACTGCGGATCGGCGTAGGAGTTCAGCGCGGTCTGCGCCTGCAGCAGCAGCCGCTGCGCCACCCCGACCTCGGTCTCGGCGTGCACCCCGCTCATCACCAGAGCCACGAACTCGCGGGCCTTGAGCTCGGCTTCGCGGGTCATCTCCCAGGCCGCCGACCACGCCAGCGTGCGCGGCAGCGGTTCGGCGATGTCGGCGATGCGGCTCAGCACCGTCTGCAGCGAGTCCGGATCCAGTCGCAAGGCGCAGTAGGTCAGGTCGTCGTCGTTGACCAGTACCAGTTTTCCGCGCGAAACTCCCTGCAGTGCAGCAACATCGGTGCTCTCGCCCTCGACGTCGAGTTCCTCGCGGTGCACGCGGACCAGCTTGCCGGTGGTGGGGTCGTCGTCGTACACGCCGACGGCCAGCCGGTGTACGCGGGTCTCACCGGCGCCGGGTGCGGCACCGCTCTGGGAGATCGCGAATCGGGTGAACCGGCCGTCGGAGTCGACGTCGAAATCGGCGCGCAGCGTGTTGAGACCGGTGGTCTTGAGCCATTGGCGTCCCCAGCCGGACAGGTCGCGGCCCGAGGACTTCTCCAGCGCACCCAGCAGGTCCCCGAACGTGGCGTTGCCGAAGGCGTGGTCGCGGAAGTAGTCGCGCAGCCCGGCCAGGAACGACTCCTTGCCCACGTAGGCCACCAGCTGCTTGAGGACGCTGGCGCCCTTGGCGTAGGTGATGCCGTCGAAGTTCACCTCGACGGCGTGCAGGTCGGGGATGTCGGCGGCGACCGGATGTGTCGAGGGCAGCTGGTCCTGGCGGTAGGCCCAGGACTTCTCCACGTTGGCGAACGTCGTCCACGCCTCGGTGTACTCCGTCGCCTCGGCCTGGCACAGCACCGACGCGAAGGTCGCGAACGACTCGTTGAGCCACAGGTCGTCCCACCACTGCATGGTCACCAGGTCGCCGAACCACATGTGCGCCATCTCGTGCAGCACGGTCTCGGCGCGGCGCTCGTAGGAGGCGCGGGTGACCTTGCTGCGGAAGACGTAGTCCTCCAGGAACGTCACCGCGCCGGCGTTCTCCATCGCGCCCGCGTTGAACTCGGGCACGAACAGCTGGTCGTACTTCCCGAACGCGTAGGGCACACCGAAGTTGTCGTGATAGAAGCCGAATCCCTGTTTGGTCTCGGTGAAGAGCCGCTCGGCGTCCATGAACTCGGCCAGCGACCTGCGGCAGAACAGGCCGAGCGGGATCTCGCCGTGCTCGTCGCGGTACAGGTCGTCCCAGCGGGCGTACGGCCCGGCGATCAGCGCGACGAGGTAGGTGCTCATCCGCGGGGTCTGCACGAACACGTGCGTCTTGGTGGCGCCGGCCGAATCTGTATCGGTGCGGGTGCCCTCCAGCGCGCCGTTGGACACCACCTCCCAGTGCGCGGGGGCGGTCACGGTGACGTCGAACGTCGCCTTGAGGTCGGGCTGGTCGAAGCAGGCGAACATCCGCTTGGCATCGGCGGTCTCGAACTGCGAATACAGGTACACCTCGTCGTCGACCGGGTCGACGAAGCGGTGCAGCCCCTCACCGGTGTTCGAGTACCGGCAGTCGGCGTCGACGACGAGCTCGTTGCGCTCGGCCAGGCCGGTCAGCGGGATCCCGGTGGACTCGTCGTAGCCGGACACGTCGATGTCACGGCCGTTGAGGGTGGCCGCGCGGATGGTGTCCGCCGCGATGTCGATGTAGGTGTCGGCGCCCGCCGTCGCGTCGAACGTGACGGTGGTCGTCGAGCGGAACGTCTTATCACCGGGTGCGCCGGCACCGTCGGTGAGGTCGAGTTCGATGCGGTAGTTGTCGACGGTGATCAGCGCCGCGCGCTCGACGGCCGCCTCGCGGGTCAGGTTGGGAAGTGCCACCTCCCCAACCTATCGGGCGCCGGGCAACCTCGTCGTCTGCAGCCAGTTCAGGAAGGTGCCGTTGCCGATCGACGACACCATCTGCGGGCAGTACATCTGGACGGCGATCCCGGCGAAGAACGCCGCCAGGTCGGGTGGGATGCCGTCGTTGCGGACGGTCGCGACCACTTTGGCGAAATCCTTGCCCGGTTCGACGAGCATCGGGCACACCCGTTTGCCGAGTGCGACGGTGTCCACGGGGTTGTCGTAGCGCACCCCCGCCCGGTTGAGCGCGTTCAGGAAGGCCCTGTCGATGTCGACCGGGTCGGCGGCCGCGGCGGGGGCCGTCATCATGGCGCCGGTGACCACGGCGGCACACGCCGCCACCAACCACCGGTTTCGATTCGTTGCGGACATGGTGCTCCTCGTCTGTCCACTGCCACACTGGTTTACTCGGGTCACAGCGACAACACGGTTGGGTCAAGGTTGTCGCACATGCGGTGTGCCGGGGCTCCGGTGTGGAGATCGCGTGGTGGGGAACACCTGGCCCGGATGCGAAGTTGTGCACCACGGAACTGTGTTCTCTCACCGAAAGGATCTCGCTGATGGCCGAGAAGTCGAAAGCCGATTTCTGGTTCGACCCGCTGTGCCCGTGGTGCTGGATCACCTCCCGCTGGATCCTCGAGGTCGAGAAGGTCCGCGACATCGACGTGAACTTCCACGTGATGAGCCTCGCGGTGCTCAACGAAGGCCGTGACCTCCCCGAGGAGTACCAGGAGGCGATGAAGAAGGCGTGGGGTCCGGTGCGGGTCGCGATCGCCGCGGAACAGGCCAAAGGCTCAGAGATCCTCGCCCCGCTCTACACCGCGATGGGCACCCGGATCCACAACCAGAACTACCGCGAGTCCGACCCCGACTTCACCGCCGTGATCGCCGAATCGCTGGCCGAGGTCGGCCTGCCTGCCGAACTCGCCCAGGCCGCGACGTCCGGTGACTATGACGACGCGCTGCGCGCGAGTCATCACGCGGGGATGGACCCGGTCGGCGAGGACGTCGGTACCCCCACCATCCACGTCAACGGCGTGGCGTTCTTCGGTCCCGTGCTGTCGAAGATCCCCCGCGGCGAGGAGGCCGGCAAGCTGTGGGACGCCTCGGTCACCTTCGCGTCGTATCCGCATTTCTGGGAGCTCAAGCGCACCCGCACGGAGCGGCCGTCGTTCGACTGATCGCAGGTGGGTGACCTGGGCATTGAAACGGCGCACACCGGGTAAAGAGTGTGCGAACATCGGTTCCGCCCCACCCAGGGGCGGAACCGACGCCCGCCTCGAGCCCCGGAGACGACGATGTCCATCGACAGCCAAGAGCGGCCCGGCACCACCTCCGAATCGAAGTCGGTGAACGTCGCCACGATGTTCTTCGACCGTGTCGAGAAATCGGCGCAACGTGAGGCGTTCCGCCGACTCGAGAACGGCACGTGGACGTCGCTGACCTGGCAGCAAGCGGCCGAGCAGGTCGAGGCGCTGGCCGCCGGGCTGCTGGCGCTGGGTGTGGAATCCGAACAGCGCGTGGGCATCGCGTCGGGGACGCGGTACGAATGGATCCTGGCCGACCTGGCGATCATGTGCGCGGGGGCCGCCACCACCACCGTGTACCCGACGACGAACGCCGGCGACACCGCCTACATCCTCAGCGACTCCGACTCGCGGTTCGTGTTCGCCGAGGACGAGGCCCAGCTAGAGAAGCTGCACGACAACCGTGGCGATCTGCCGGGCCTGGAGAAGGTGGTGCTGTTCGACGGTGAGGGCGACGGCGACTGGGTGCTGAGCCTCGGCGATGTCCTCGAGCTCGGCAGGCAACACCTCGAACAGAACCCGTCCGCGGTGCGCGACCGTTCGGCCGCGATCACCTCCGATCAGCTCGCGACGCTGATCTACACCTCGGGTACCACCGGGAAACCCAAGGGCGTCAGGCTCGCTCACCGGGCCTGGGTGTACGAGGGTGACACCATCGCCGGGTTCGGCATCCTCGACGAGGACGATCTGCAGCTGCTGTGGCTGCCGCTGGCGCACGCGTTCGGCAAGGTGCTGATCTCGGCCCAGCTGGCCTGCGGGTTCGCCAGTGCCATCGACGGCCGGGTGGACAAGATCGTCGAGAACATGGGCACGGTGAAGCCGACGTTCATGGGCGCGGCGCCGCGGATCTTCGAGAAGGCCCACGCCAAAGTCGTGATGTCCCAGCACGGCGTCAAGGAGAAGCTGTTCAACGCGGCGTTCGCGGTGGGCCGTCAGGTCAGCAGGCGCAGGCGCGAAGGCAAGTCGGTGCCGCCGCCACTGGCGTTGGCGCACAGCGTGTTCGACCGCCTGGTGTTCGGCAAGGTCCGCGAGGTGTTCGGCGGCCGGATCCGGTTCATGATCTCCGGGTCGGCGCCACTGAACCGCGATATCGCGGAGTGGTTCCACGCCGCCGGTCTGCTGATCCTCGAGGGCTACGGGCTCACCGAGACCGCCGCCGGCGCCTTCATCAACCGGCTGGAGAACTACCGGCTCGGCACCGTCGGGCAGGTGTTCGACGGCAGCGAGGTGCGGATCAACGACGACGGCGAGGTCCAGATCAAGGGCCCGTGCGTGATGGACGGCTACCACAACCTGCCCGACAAGACCGCCGAGACGCTCACCGAGGACGGGTGGCTGCGCACCGGTGACCGCGGCCAGCTCGACGACGACGGCTTCCTCACGATCACCGGCAGGCTCAAGGAGTTGTTCAAGACCTCGGGCGGGAAATATGTTGCGCCACCGGCCATCGAAGGCCGGTTCATGGCGATGTGCCCGTATGCCGGCCACATGCTGGTGTTCGGCGAATCGCGCAACTTCTGTGTGGCGTTGCTGACGCTGGACCCCGACGCCATCTCGAGCTGGGCCGACGAGCACGGCATGGGCGGCACTCCGTACGGCGAGCTGGTGAAGTCCGACAGGGTCCGGGAGATGATCGGGGAGTACATCGACAGGCTGAACTCCGAGCTCAACCGGTGGGAGACCATCAAGAAGTGGGCGATTCTCGACCACGACCTCTCCATCGAGAACAACGAGCTGACACCGTCGTTGAAGGTCAAGCGGTCGGTGGTGGAGGAGAAGCAGAAGGACCTGCTCGACTCGTTCTACCAGCGCTGACCCTCACGTCCACACGCGGTTCGACCGTGCCGTGTCGATCCGGTAGTCGGTGACGCTGGTGTCGAACAGGCGGGCGCCGAGGTCGCGGGCGCGGGTGATCGGATCGCTCGGATCGCAGACGATCTCGCCGCGGCTGTTGGCGTTGCCGACGACGATGCCGACGAGGTCCTGGTGCAGGTACCGGGTCAGTTCCTGGAACTGGGCGGCCACACCGTGCGTGGCGCCGACGTAGTTCTCCTCGCACGAGATCAGCACGCCGACCTTCTTGCCCACGATGCCGTCCATCACCCTGTCGCGCTCCGGTGCGCTGTTGGCGGTGTAGCAGAACAACCGGTCGAACACGGTCTTGAGCCGGCCCGGCATGCCGTAGAAGTACAGCGGCATCGCGAAGACGACGCCGTCGGCGGGCAGGATCTCGTCCAGCAGCAGTTCGGCGTACCGGTCGTCCAGTGAACACCGGCCGTCGTGCGGGCTGCGGCACAGCCGGCAGTTGTCCAGCAGTCGTTGGACGTAGTCGTCGAGGTAGACGTGCTCGACGTCGTGACCGGCGCCGCGGGCACCCTCGATCGCCGCGCGGGCCAGCGCATGGGAGTTGCCGTCGTGGCGCGGACTGGCACTGATCACGAGAAGCTTCACGACAGCTTCAATGCCGCGGGACGCCGGTTTGTTTCTGCGCTCCGGTTGCGGCCGGAGGCGGTCGATACGAGGGTGTGACGGTGACAATCACCGAACCGTCCCTGGTGTTACCTTTGGCTGTGCCTACTTCAGCCCGCATGACCAGCGTCGCCGACATGCTCGACGTCGCCTACGCCGAAGCGCGAAAAGGCCTGTCCGAGGGCGGTATTCCGATCGGTGCCGCACTGTTCAGCGCCGACGGCGTCGTACTGGGCAGCGGCCACAACCGCCGTGTGCAGGACGACGACCCGTCGGTGCACGCCGAGACCGACGCCTTCCGCAACGCGGGACGCCAGCGTGACTACCGCTCCACCGTGATGGTGACGACCCTGTCGCCGTGCTGGTACTGCAGCGGATTGGTACGGCAGTTCAACATCGGCACCCTGATCGTGGGGGAGAGCCGCACCTTCACCGGTGGACACGAGTGGCTGGCCGAACACGGCGTCGACGTCACGGTCGTCGACGACGAGCGCTGTGTGTCGATGATGAGTGAGTTCATCGCCGCGCATCCGGAACTGTGGAACGAGGACATCGGCCGATGAGCGCTCGCGCGAAGAGCATGGATGGCGTGGCAGAGGGACTCGCCGAATGATCGCCACCATCGACCTGTCCCGGTGGTACGCCGGAGGAGCCGAGGCCGACGCGGTCGCCGCCGAGGTCGACGAGGGGCTGCAGCGCGCAGGGTTCATCCTGGTCACCGGACACGGCGTCGATCCCGTGCTCGCCGCCGACGTCCGCGCCGCGGCCCGCGCCTTCTTCGCCCAGCCCGATGCGGTCAAGCGGCGGTACTCGGTGCCGGTCGGCGGGCACGGCTGGATCGGCCCCGGCGCCGAGGCCAACGGCTACGCCGAGGGCACCGAGACGCCGCCGGATCTGAAGGAGAGCTTCAGCCTGGGCGCCGACACCCCCACGGGCGATCCGGACGTCGACCGGATCTGGTTCGCGCCCAACGTGTGGCCCGACGAGGTGCCCGCGCTGCGCCGGCTGGTCACCGCCTACACCGCGGAGATGCGCCGCGTCGCCGACGATCTGCTGGCTCTGTTCGCCCATGCGCTGCGGCTACCGGCCAACCCGTTCGAACAGCTCGCGAGCCGGCCGACGTGGACGATGAACATCAACCACTACCCGCCGGTGAGCGTCGTCGGAGACCCCGAGCCCGGACAGTTCCGCATCGGCCCGCACACCGATTTCGGCACCGTGACCATCCTCGACCGCGAGCCGGGAGCCGGTGGGCTGCAGGTGTTCTCGGAAGCCGACGGGTGGGCCGATGCGCCGTACCGGGCGGACGCGCTGACGGTCAACATCGGTGACCTGCTCGAGTACTGGAGTGGGCGGCGCTGGCCCTCGGGCCGTCACCGCGTGCTGCCGCCGCAGCCCGACGCACCCGAGGAAGACCTGGTGTCGCTGATCTACTTCTACGAGGCCGGCCACGACGCCGTCGTGACGCCGCTCGGCCCGCCGATCGGCAAGGTGTCCGGTCTGGCCCCCGTCACGTCGTCGGACTTCATCAAGGAGCGCCTCGACGCGATCACCGTCGGCTGAACCTGTCAGAATGGCCGCCATGCGCGTCTACCTGGGAGCTGACCACGCCGGCTACGAGCTGAAGCAGGTGATCATCGACCACCTCCGCAGCGCCGGTCACGATCCGGTGGACTGCGGCGCGTTCGGCTACGACGCCGACGACGACTATCCGGCCTTCTGCATCGCCGCGGCGGAGAAGACGGTCGCCGACCCGGGAAGCCTCGGCATCGTGCTGGGCGGTTCGGGCAACGGCGAGCAGATCGCCGCGAACAAGGTGCCGGGCGCCCGCTGCGCGCTGGCGTGGAGTGTGGAGACGGCAAAACTGGCGCGCGAGCACAACAACGCCCAGCTCATCGGGATCGGTGGGCGCATGCACTCCGAGTCCGACGCGCTGGCGATCGTCGACGCGTTCCTGGCGACGCCGTGGTCGGAAGCCGAACGCCACCAGCGCCGTATCGACATCCTCGCCGAGTACGAGCGCACCCACCAAGCGCCTGCGGTGCCGGGAGCACCGGCGTAGCGGATGCCCGAGGGCCACACCCTGCACCGGCTCGCCCGGTTGCACCAGAAGCGGTACAAGGGCACGCGCGTGCGGGTGAGCAGCCCGCAGGGGCGGTTCGCCGAGGGCGCCGCGATGGTCGACGGCCGCACCTTCACCGGTGCCAGCGTGTGGGGTAAACACCTGTTCCACCATTACCGCGGCGGCCGCATCGTGCACGTGCACCTCGGGTTGTACGGACGGTTCGACGAGTTCGCGGTGTCGGCCGACGAACCCGCGCCCGACCCGGTGGGACAGGTGCGGATGCGCATGGTCGGCACCGGCTACGGCACCGACCTGCGCGGTCCCACCGCCTGCGAGGTCGTCGACGAGGCGCAGGTGTCGGAGATCCTGGCGCGACTCGGGCCGGACCCGCTGCGCCGCGACGCCGACCCGGCGCCGGCATGGACGCGGATGAACCGGTCGCGCCGGCCTGTCGGGGCCCTGCTCATGGACCAGACGGTGATCGCCGGCGTCGGCAACGTCTACCGCAACGAACTGCTCTACCGTCACCGCATCGACCCCTACCGGCTCGGCACCAACGTCGAACCGGGCGAGTTCGACGCGATGTGGACCGACCTCGTCGACTTGATGAAAGTCGGTGTGCGACGCGGCCAGATCGTCACCGTGCGGCCCGAGGACGACCACGGTGCCCCCTCGTACCGCACCGGCCGGCCCCGCACCTACGTCTACCGCCGCCCGGGTGAGCCGTGCCGGATCTGCGGCACCCCCATCAGCACCGCCGTGCTCGAGGGCCGCAACCTGTTCTGGTGCCCGACCTGCCAGAGCTGAGCGGGTAGCGCGGCGCGGGTCGCGGTCAGCGGCGACAATCTCCCGGTGGAATTGATCCTCGTCGTCGTCGGCGCCATCGTGGTCACCGCCATCGCCCACCGCCGCGGTCTGGAACCCGCCCTCGTCCTGGTCGTCGTCGGGTTCGCGGTGTCGTTCATGCCGGACTTCAACGGTGTCGAACTGGACTCCGAGGTGCTGCTGTCGGTGGTGCTGCCGCCGCTGCTGTACTCGGCCGCGCTGAACTTCTCGTTCCCGACGTTCCTGCGCAACATCAAACCGATCCTCGGCCTCGGGGTCGGGCTGGTGGTCATCACCACGTTCGCGGTCGCCGGGTTGGCGTCCTGGCTGGTGCCGTCGCTGACCTTCGGTGTCGCGCTGATCCTCGGTGCGGTCGTGGCGCCGCCGGACGCGGTGACCGCCGTCGCGGTGGGCCGCCGGCTCGGGCTGCCGAAGAAGGTGATGGCGATACTGACCGGCGAGAGCTTGGTCAACGACGCCGCCGCGCTGTCGCTGTTCTCGATCGCGGTGGCGCAGGTGGCGGCCAGCCGCGCGTTCATCGAGAACCCGGTGCTGCTGTTCTCGTACAGCGCGGTGCTCGGCCCGCTCGTCGGGGCCCCGCTGGGTTTCGTCACGTTGTGGATCCGGCGCCGGCTGGCCAACCCCGGCCTCGAGACCATCCAGGGTCTGGTGGTCCCGTTCGCGGCGTTCATCTGTGCCGAGCACCTGCACGCCTCCGGGGTGCTGGCCGTCGTGGTCGCCGGATTCGTCGTCGGCCACGGCTCACTCGACGCCGGCTACCAGACTCGGCTGCAGGAACGGTACGTGTGGAACTCGGTCGACGTGATGCTCGAGGCGTTCGTGTTCGCCTACATCGGACTGCAGCTGCGGTTCGTGCTCGAGGACCTCAACGAGGCGCACGAGTCGCTGGCCGAGGTGGCGGTGGCGTCCCTCGTCGTGCTGCTGGTGGTGCTGCTGATCCGGCCGGTGTGCGTGTTCGTCATGTTCGGCCGCGGGGTGCTGTCGCGCAAGGTGGAGTCCAGGTTCAGCGTTCCGGTTCCCGAGGAGGGCGGCCGTGGGGCACTGGGGGTGCGACGACGAGGTGGCCAGGGGCGGCTGTCGGCGCTGGCCGACCGGAGGTCGATGACGTGGCAGGAGAACGTCGTCGTGTCGTGGACCGGGATGCGCGGGGTGGTCACGCTGGCCGCCGCATCGGGCCTACCGTTGACGACGGTCGACGGTGAGCCGTTCCCCGAACGCGCCACGATCCAGGCGATCGCCTTCGCCGTCAGCGTCGGCACGCTGCTGCTGCAGGGGTGGACGCTGCCGTTGCTGATCCGTTGGCTGCAACCGTCTTTCGTTCAGGACCTGCAGTCCGACGAGGCGGAGACACGTAAGGCCGAACAGGTGGTGCACGCGGCCGCCGACGAGGTGCTGACCCGCTTCACCGACGCCCCGCCGCCCGGACTCGACGCCGCGACGTTGGCCAACATCCGGCAGACGATCGCCCGGCACGCGCAGGACGCCGACGAGATGCCCGATCCGGAATCACACACGCCGCGCGCGGAGGTGTTCTCGCAGCTCTACCGCGACGTGTTGTGCGCACAGCGCAACGCGCTGATCGCCGAACGGGACGCCGGCCGCATCGAGGACGAGGCGGTCCGCGCGATGCTGGAACGGCTGGACCTGCAGGAGGCCGGGGTGTCGGCGCGGCTCGAAAGCCGAATCTGAGCGGGGGCGGCTAGAACCCGCCGAAGTCCCCGCCCCGAAGTCCCCGCCCCCGAAATCGCCCCAGCCGCCGCCGTCGCCACCACTGTCCCAGCCGCCACCGTCGCCGCCGCCGTCGAATCCGGGGTCCTGGCCCTGATCGAAGCCCTGGTCATAGCCCTGGTCGTAGCCCTGCGCGAAGCCCTGCTCGTAGCCGCTGCCGTGCATTCCGGAGAACAACGCGTCGAACAGCAGCACCGAGCCGAGGCCCCACGCGCCGGCGACCAGGGCCGGCTTCCACCACGGTTCGGAGTACCAGCCGGCCGGCACCGGACGGCCGGCCACCCGGCCGCCGGGGTAGTAGTTCGGGGTGCGCTGCGACGGCGTCGGTGACGCTTCGATCTCCCTGCCCTCGAACTGCACGCGGCGGTCCTCGGTGACCGCACCGGCCGAGCGCTGGCCGGCGAGCGTCTCGAGCTCCGGACCGGGGTCCATCCCCATCGCGGTGCGCGCGGCGCGCACGTAGTACAGGCCTTCGATCGCGCTCTCCTTGGCCAGTTCGGCCTGCCGCGCGGAGGTGGCCTGCTCGATCTGCGACGACGCGGCGGTGTAGCGCTCCGACGCGTCGGCCAGCGCCTGTTTGGACGCCTCGTCGGTGCCGGTGAGGTTGAGCACCTGGCCGCCGAGCCGCTCGATCACCCGCCGGGCGTCGGCCTTGGCATCGGCCAGTGACTCGGCGGTCCGCCGGCCCGACGCCTTCGAGGAGCTGTAGACCGCCAGCGCGAGCGCGGCGACGACCACGATGATCAGGACGAGCAGAACGCCGTTCATGCGTCCAGGGTACCGACCTGCCCATTCCGTTCGCGCCGCGCGAAATCGGCGGAGGCCCCCACGAGTCACAGCAGCTTAATGTGCGTGCAATTGCCGGGCCACAAACCTCGTCCTAACTGGAGTCACCCACCTCAGCCCAGGAGGACCCCCGTGAAGGAACTGACCATCGTGCGTGGTGCGTGCCCGCACGACTGCCCGGACACGTGCGCGATGCTCTACCACGTCGAGGACGGCAAACTCGTTGACGTCCAAGGTGATCCGAACCATCCGATGACCAAGGGCAACCTGTGCGTCAAGGTCAAGAACTTCCACGAACACCACTACCAGTCCGACCGCCTGCTCTACCCGATGCGCCGGGTGGGCCCGAAGGGTTCGGGTGCGTTCGAGCGCATCTCGTGGGACGACGCGCTGGCGGAGATCAAGCGGCGGTGGACGGCGATCATCGACGAGTACGGCAGCCAGGCGATCATGCCGCACGCCTATCTCGGCCACCAGGGCGTGCTCAACGGGTTGACCGCCGGCGACGCGTTCTTCAACCGGCTGGGGTCGACGGTGGCGGAGAAGACCTACTGCGAGTCCGGCTCCTCGACGGCGTGGCACATGACGGTCGGCGGGTCGGGTGGCCTCGACGTCGAGTCGATGGCGCACTCGAAGTACATCATCGTGTGGGGCATGAACATGACCAGCACGAACCTGCACGGCTGGCCGTTCCTGCTCGAGGCGCGCAAGAAGAACGGCGCGAAGATCGTCGTCATCGATCCGGTGCGCAATCGGACCGCGCGGCAGGCGGACTGGCACATCCGCGTCCGTCCCGGAACCGACGGCGCTCTCGCGATGGGGATGATCCACGAGATCATCGCCCAGGGGCTCACCGACACCGACTACGTCGAGAAGTACACGGTGGGCTTCGAGGAACTCGCCGCCCGCGCCGCGAAGTACCCACCCGAACGGGTGGAGGAGATCACCGGGGTGCCCGCCGACGACGTGCGCACGCTCGCGCGCGAGTACGCCACCAGCCAGCCGGCGGCGATCCGTCAGGGAGTGGCGCTGGAGCGCAGCCGCGGTGGGGGACAGGCGATCCGCGCCATCACCTGTCTGCCCGCACTCGTCGGGGCGTGGCGTCACGTCGGCGGCGGGACGATGGAGATGCCGATCTGGGAGTTCCCGACCAGCTTCGACAAGATCTGCATGCCGCAGTGGATCCCCGAGGGCACGCGTGTGGTCAACGAACTCGACCTCGGGATGGCGCTCACCGGTGAACTCGAGCTCGACCCGCCGATCAAGTCGCTGTTCGTGTACAACTCGAATCCGGTGTCCCAGGGCCCCGCGCAGGAGAAGACGATGCGCGGGCTGATGCGCGAGGACCTCTTCACCGTCGTCAGCGAGCACTTCATCACCGACACCGCCAAGTACGCCGATCTGGTGCTCCCGGCGACCATGCAGGCCGAACAACTCGACATCATGGTGACCTGGGGACACCTCTACATCTCACTCAACCAACCGGCGATCGCACCGCCAGGTGAAGCCATCCCCAACGTCGAACTGTTCCGTCGGCTGGCCAAAACGATGGAGTTCGACGAGGAGTCGATGGCGTACTGGAACCGCACCGACCGCCAGATGCTGATCGACTTCCACGACTGGGAGGCGCCGGCGCTGCAGGGCATCACCTACGAGAAGCTCGAGGAGGTCGGGTGGATGCGGCTGAATGTCGGAACACCGGACACCCGGGCGCCGCACGCCGAGGGCAACTTCCCCACACCGTCGGGCAAATGCGAGTTCAAGTCCAGCCTCGCCGAGGGCGGCAACTTCGTGGTTCCGGTGTGGCGGTCGATGTACGAGGGAATGCAGCCCGGCGGATATGTCGACCCGGTGCCGGACTATGTGCCCCCGTTCGAATCACCGCAGTCGAATCCGGAGCTGGCGCAACGGTACCCGCTAGCCATCATCTCTCCGAAGCCGCATGCGTTCCTCAACAGCCAGTACGGCAACGCCCCGGACAAGCAGCGCGTCCAGGGCGGCCAGCGGGTCTTCATCCATCCCGACGACGCCGCCGCCCGCGGTATCGCCGAGGGTGAGATGGTGCGGGTGTTCAACGACCGTGGATCCTTCGTGGGCCCGGCCGCCTACGAGCCGGACCTGATGCCGGGGCTCGTCATGGCCAACGTCGGGCACTGGCAGGGCGGCGGATCCCGAACGACGGTCAACGCGATCACCGCCGACCGGCACTGCGGGCTCGGCAACGCGGGTGTCTACGGCGACAACCTCGTGGAGGTGCGGAAGCTCGCGGGCGAGGCCGTCGCCAGCTGAGCGGCCGCGCCGGCTCAGCGCTGGGCCGCTCCGCGGCGGCTCCGCCACCACACCGCCGCGCCCGCCGCGAGCGCGATGAGGACGACGATCCCGGCGCCGACGGCGGCCCATACCTGCCGGTCGCCGGTGTCTCGCGGAGCGGCCGGTGCGCTGTCGCCGGCCCCGATGGTCAGGTTGGTGACGCGGCCCTCCGCGCCGGCGGCCAGAACGTCGCCGGTGAGGCTGGACCAGCCGTCCGGCTGCTGATCGATGTAGCCGAAGAGCGGTTCGACCAGTGACCACGCCCCGCTGGTCGTCACGAGAACGACCGTGCGGTCGCGCGGCGCGTCGGCGAACGCCTGGATCGAGCCAAGGCCACGATTGATCTGGGCCCGAAGCTGGTCGCGCAGATCCACCTGGACCTCGGAGCTCTCACCGCCGACGGGTGGCCGCAGCGAGGTCTGCTCGATGGTGGCGGCATTGGCGACGATCAGGGCGCCCATACCGGCGTCGGCCGCGGCGTTCACGTCGACGACACGCGGCATCAGCGTGGTATCGGTTCGCTGGGCGATGTCGGCGATCACCTGCGTCGCGTAGTGCAGCTGATTGGGATTGCTGCCGTCGAGCGCGACGAGGAATTCCGGGCTGAATTCCGAAGGCAGCCCGTCGAATCCGCCGAGCGGGGGGCCGCCGCGCCGCACCGTCAGCGTCGAACGCGGGTCGAGCTGGAAGCTCACCGGCGCGATGGTCGGCGAACACAGCTGGCGCGGGCTGTACGTCAGGTCGAAGTCGAAATTGACTCGCTGCCCGAGGAATTGGCCCGGCACCTCGAACACGGCGTCGACGCGGCCACTGTCGCCCAGTGCGGCGGTGTGCACCGCCTGCCCGTTCACTTTCACCGTCACCGAAGCCGAGTCCAGCGCCTGTACCGGTGTGTGGGTGGCGAGCAGGTGCACCTGCAGCCCCTCGACGCGCCCGGCGCCCAGGGCGGCGCGGTCGGCGCCGACGGTGAACGTCGACGTGCGCAGCACCGAGCCCTCACCGTTCATGTTCAACGCCCCGAACGTCAGGTCGTCGCCCACCGAGTCGCCTCGGGACCCGGCCTGGTCGACCCGCGCGTCGGGCACCTGCACCAACGACTGCACCTGGTTGGTCACCAGCGACGCCTGAGCGGCGAGTTGGTCGCCGCGCCCGGTCAGCTTCAGGTACACGTCGGCCGTGTCGGGGTTGACGACGGCCACCCCGGCATCTCCGTTCTCGACGACGACCGCTCGGGTGAACTGCGGTGCCGCCGGCGGTACGGCGCCACGGGGCTGCTTGACCACCGTGATCGCGGTGGTCTGCGGCCGGTACATCCGCGCCACCGCGGACGCCAGCGTGAGCACGGCCTGCTCCTCGCCGTCGTCGGCGTCGATCGGCGCGTAGATCGTCAGCCGTTGCAGCACAGGGGGAAAGAAGGAGGCCACCGTGGTCGGCGCCGGTTCGATACCGGCGAACACGGTGCTGAGATCGCTGATCTCGACCTGTTCGCCCAACCCGCACCGGTCGTCGGCCGCGATCGCGGCTTCGCGCACGGTGAACGACAGCCCGACCTCGCCTGCGCTCACCCGCGCCGGGGAGATGTCGACGTCGAACGGCACCACGGCCTGATCCGGTGCCACGGCAGGCAGGTTCACCGTCGCCAGGAATCTGCCGGTGGTGTCGGTGATCTCGACGAACCCGGCGCCGAAATCGACCGGCGCGTGGATCAATCCGCGTAGTCGGGTGGGTGTGAAACCCGTGGGCACGGGCAGCGCGAAATCCTGATTGGTATTGGCGCCGACCAGGGTGAGGTCGCCGGGCAGACCCAAGGTGCGCCACGGCAGCGCGACCTCCCCGCCGGCGGAGGGGTCGGCGTTGAGCGGGGCGGCCTGCGCGGCGGTCGGCGCACACAGCGCCGTCACCACCGTCAACGACACGAACAGGCTGACGATTCGGCAGGCAATCGCACGAGTAAACCCGACAGACACGCCGCTCCAGTTCCGAGTCAGTGGGCTTCCCTCGTCACCCCCTGGCGCCGGACGTTACCGGCAAATCGCCTTCCCAAAAAGAGGGACGCGCCGCCCAGCTTGTTGAAGGGACAACGTGTTTACTGGTTCATCGCCGATACTGAGTCTGCCCGGCGAATGGAACCGGGCCATTACGATATTGGTCGCATCGAGGGTCAGGACGGAGTGCCGCGGAGTTGTCTGCCAATGTGTCGAGGGTTCCGGCGCCCGCGGTCGGGTTGATTTCTTCGCTGGAATCGCGCCTGGTGCGAACAAAACTCATCGTGGCCGCGCTCGTCGGGCTCTGCGCTGGTGCGCTGGTCGGCGGTGCGGCGTTCGCGGCACTGGGATCCGATACGACCGCGACAGCCTTTGTGCGTCTACAGAATCCGGCGGACCTGACCGCGATCGCGGCAGGGGCGAGTCAGGTGACGCCGGACAACCAGGGCAATACGAGCAATTTCGTCGGCGGCGAAATCGCCTATCTGTCCGGCGAGGGTTTCGCCCAGGCCGTCGCCAGGAAAATGGCGCTGGACGAGCCGGCGGTCCTCAACGTCGCACAAGCCAGCGAGTCGGCCGTCGTCACGATCAGCACCAGCAGCAAATCCCGCGAGGAGGCGATGAGAACCGTCCAGGTGGCGATCGACCTGTATCGCCAGGAGCTCGCACAGCGCGTCGACGAGCAACTCCGCGCCATCCTCCCCGCGCTCACGCAGTGGCAGCAGCGGGACACCGCGGACGTCCCGAGGATGCAGGAACTCGCCCGGTTGCGGGAGAGCGTCGAACTTCAGGCCGAGGAGGCCGCCACGTTGCTGGTCGTGCAACCGCCGACACCGAACCACCCCAGCTCCGGCCAGTGGCTGATCGGGGTGTTCCTCGGCGGGCTGGTCGGCGGCGCGGGTGCGGTGGCGGTGCTGCTGGCGCGACGGCGGCGTTCAGGGCGCGGCGCGATGGCGGCCACGCTGACCGACAGCGTCGACGGTGTGCTGCTGCCCGCCGTCGATCTCGGCGCCACACCCCCCGGTGGCCGGCACGACGACGAGCAGCTTCGACTCGCCAGGACCCTCTACTCGCAGATCCCGTCGACCGTGCGGGGAGGGGAGATCCTCGTCGTCGGGGCATCCGCGTCCTCGGGCAGCGCCGTGGTCGCCACGCTGCTCGAGCAGTGGGCGGCCGAGCGCGCGGCGGAGCCGTATGCCGCGCGGGTGGTCGACGGCGGAGTGGTCGGCGATGCGGCGCTCACACCGGCCGCGGTCGGCGCGGCGAGCGCCATCGTGCTGGTGGCCCGGCTCGACGGCGACACCTCCGAACAGGCGGTGGCGCTGCGGGCGGCGACCGCCGCCGGCGAGGCGCCCGTGGTGGCGGTGTTCACCTACCGCAGGGCGCTCGGCGCGCTGCTGCCGAGACGCCAACCGGATTCACCACCTTCACCACAGCCGAGCGACGAGCGGAGTATGCAGTGACGGTCGCGATCGTCCACGAACGACTGACCGAGATCGCCGGCTCGGAGAACGTCGTCGCCGAATTCGCCCGGCAGTGGCCCGATGCGCCGATCCACATCCCCATCGTCGATCCCCGGGTCACCGCGCCGTTCAGCGCACGCGTGCGGACCGGAGCGCTGTCGTCGGCGTACCGCGCGGCGCGCTACCGCACCTATGCCCCGTTGCTCCCGCTCGTACCGGGCTGGTTGCGGCGCCGCGACTTCGGTTCGGCGGACGCGGTGCTCATCAGCCATCACGCCTTCGCCGCCGCCGCGGTCAAGGCCGCAGGGCCCAGACCGACGATCGTGTACGTGCACTCCCCGGCACGGTGGGCCTGGGACAAGAAGATGCGCCGCGAAGAGGCCCCGTCGCTACCCGGCCGCCTGGCGCTGGACGTGCTGTCCCGGCTGGCGATCGCGGTCGAACTCGACGCCGCCCCGAAGATCACCTCGATCGTGGCCAACAGCACCACCGTGGCCCAGCGGATCAAGGACCACTGGAATCGCGAGGCCCGGGTGGTTCACCCGCCGGTCGACATCGACTTCTACACCCCGGACGCGGCGCAGACCCGTGGCGACTACTTCCTGCTGGCCGGCCGCCTGGTCGCCTACAAGCGCCCGGACATCGCCATCAGGGCGGCCGTGAATGCCGGGGTGAAGCTGGTGGTGGCCGGCGACGGGCGGGAAGCCGCCCGATGCCGCAAGCTCGCCGAAGGCGGCGACGTCACCTTCCTCGGCCGGGTGTCCAACGAGGAGTTCCGCGACCTCTACCGCCGCGCCAGGGCGATGGTCATGCCGGGGGAGGAGGACTTCGGCATCACCCCCGTCGAGGCCATGGCGTGCGGCACGCCGGTGGTCGCGCTCGGGGTCGGTGGCGCGCTCGACAGCGTCGTCGACGGTGTCACCGGGACCTTCGTCACCGGCCACACCGACGCCGAGATCGTCACCAATTTCGCCGAGGCGTTCGCCTCCTTCGACAACGGTCTGTTCGACCCTGGCGCCATTCGGCAACGCGCCGAACACTTCTCGCCGGAGGCGTTCCGCGCGAAGATGGCCGACGTGGTGGCGGAGACGTTGGCGACCCACCGCCATGGCTGACAGCAGGCACCTGCACACCGCCGTACAGGTGGTCGCCGGTCTTGCGCTCAACGTCTTCCCGGCGATCTTCATCGCCATCTACGCGCGCATCGCGCCGATCGAGACGCAGGGTTTCCTCGCGTTGGCGCTCGCCGTCGGCGTCTACGTCGCACAGCTGTTCAACGCGTTCGTCGTCGAGGGGCGGCTGGCGACCCCCGACGCCGACGGCGACCTGGGACTGCCCACATGGGTGGTGGCGTTGAGCGTCGTGGCATGCGGACTGCTGGTGTTCGGGCCGCCGGTCGCGTCGTCGGCGGTGCTGATGGCCAGCGCCATCGGGGTGATGACCGGCCTGCTGATGACCCGCTCGATCGGGGTGGTCACCGGCGAGTGGAAGAGCGAGGGCCTGGCCGCGGCGGCCTTGATCGTCGCCAGCCTGGTCGCACTGTGGCTGGCCGCCCACCACAATCCGCACTGCGTTCGGGTGCTGGCGGTGGGCGCCCTGCTCGCGGTCGTGGTTCGCTACCGTCCCCGCAAGACGATGCCGCGGATGGGGTTTCCCCCGGATGTCCGCAGATCGAGTTGGGTGACCGCGGAGACGGCGGTCGTCGGCGCCGTGCAACCGGCGATCACCTCGCTGCTGCTGGTCCTGGTGGGACCGGCGGCCTCGGTCACGTTCCGGGTCATCTCGACGGTCGCGGGGGCGTTGGAGCCGATCCTCGCCTACGGCCGGTACCGCCTGCTCGCGCACGGGCACCGCGGTGAGCTGAAGGCATTCGTCGCGGTGTTCGTCGTCGGCATGGTGGCGGTGCTCGTCGCCGCGTTCGGCGGCATCGGCAGCCTGGTCTTCGGTCCGGCGTGGCAGGGCGTCGGCGTCGCCGCGATGCTGCTGGCCTGCCTGTGGAAAGCACTGATGCTGGTGTCCACCGTGCCGTTCGCCGCGCTGCGCAAGGCGGGCAAGACGGTTCTCGTGTTCTGGATCCGCGGCGCCAGCACCGTCGTCTATCTGGCGATCAGCGTCGGTTTCCTGCTGGTGTGGCAGAGCACCGCGGCGATCTTCGTGGCCTTCGCGGTGTCCGAGTTGATCACCGCCGTGGTCTACCACTGTGCCGCGGTCAGAGGGGCACCGGACTACGCGGCGGCGTTCGGCGTCCGGCGACTGCGTCAGCGGTCCGGATGACCACCACCGGAAGCGCCCGCGCGCCCGCGTGGTTCACGCCCGCGGTGTTGATCCTGGCGCCGGTCGGTATGTCCTTCCTGGCGTGGTCGGCGCTGTTCGCCCGTCAGCGACTGGGGCAACCGGAGGCCGCATCCGAGGCGCTGACCGGGTTCTCCACTCCGGCCGAGGTCACCGGACGGGGGATCGCGCTGCTGGTGCTGTGGTACTGCGCGATCGTGATGGTCTCGATGGTCGGATACTGGTGGGGCACACAGCGTTCGCGGCCCACCACCGGTGACGAACCGACGAGCACCGCCCGGTTCGAACGGCGCTACTTCTTCCTGCTCCTGACCGCCGGCGTTCTCGGAGTGGGGTACTCGTTCTGGAAGGTGGGCGGGATCCCCGCCATCATCGCATCGCTGAGCGAACAGACCGCCAATGACTTCAGCAACGCACTCTCCGGTTTCGCCGGCCCGCAGACCCTGCGGTACGCCACCATCCTGGCCGCGCCCATCGGGGTGTATCTGTGGCGCAAGAAGGTCATCGGATGGCCGTACATGGTGGGGGCGGTGCTGCTCCTGGTCGCCAACGCCATGATCGCCTCACGACTGGCCCTGCTGATGGCGTGCGCCGTTTTCCTGGCGGCGTGGGTGCGAGGCCGTCAACCGCGGCGCGTGACGGGCGGTTCCGCGGCGCGCACGTGGATCGCGGTCGGACTGATCGCGCTCACCGGATTCGGTGTGCTCACCGCCCTCAACTACTTCCGCAACGCCAACTACTACCGGGAGGCCGGCGTCTCGAACCCGGTGGCGATGAACGTCTACCAGTCGGGGGCGTATCTCGCGGTGCCGGCGCAGGTCTCCCTCGGGGTGTCCGACGCGGTGGTCAGCGGGGCCTGGGAGAACCGGGGCGGCGCGGTGTCGTCGATGGACGCGGTCAAACCCACCTTCCTGCAGTTCAACAAGGTCGCCAAGGACGACAGCTGGAAACAGTCGTCGGTCTACGGCTATTCGGTCACCTTCGCGGGCAACTTCTTCACCAACTCCGTCTTCGCCGACATCTACGCCGAACACGGGGCGTGGGGCTGGCTCTACACCATCCTGGCGTACGGGTTCGCCGGGTACGTCTTCGCGCGCATGTTCAGCTTCAGTCCCGTGATCGCCGGCTCCGCGGGTGTGGTGGCCTACTGCTTCCTCGAGGTGTGGCGGGTGCAGATTCTCAGTTATGGCATCGTCGTCTTCCTGCTGCTGCTGACCGGCGGATGTGCACTGGTGGCAGGCAAGCTCAGGGGCGCTGGACCGAGGAGGTCGCGACCGGGGGAGTGACGGTCAGGTTCGGCAGGGCGAGCGCTGCCGACCGCCGGACCGGAATCCACGAGCGGGGGGCCGCGGGCCAGCCGATCGTCAGCTCCTCGATGTCACCGCTGGAATCCTCGAGCGACACCACGTATTTCGCGGCGGAGTCGGGCGGATCCGGCCGGGTGATCGCCACGCTCAGATGGTCGACGGTGAGCTCCTCGGCGTCGACGGCATCGACCACGACGACCGGTTCGGAGTGGCGGATCGACATGTCGCCGAAGCTGATCGCACGCGAGGTGGCGATCCCCAGCCCGCCGTTGCCGCCCGTGGTGGAACTCGCTGTGACACTGCAGGTGTCGATGCGCAGGCCGGTCGTGTGCCGGTCGGTCAGCGATTCGGCCCGCACGGCCCACGTCGCGCAGTCGTCGATCTTCGCGTCGTCGACGTGGACGTCGAAGTCGGTGAACCGCGCGTCGCCCGAGGCACCCGGTCGGGCGAGCAGGTGGATGCCCATGTCGCAGTCCGTGGCGGTGAGGTCGCCGAGCCGCACTCCGCGGGTGGCGACGTAATTCCATCCGACGTCGGTGCCCGGTTCGGCGGAGTCGACCAGGAACGCCGAGCCGGAGTGCACCGCCACGACGTCGAGACCCCGGATGTCGACACCGGCCGCGCCCGCCAGCCGGACACCGTTGGCCCGGCAGCCGAACACGTTGACGTTCGAGACCCTGAAGTCGGTGTTCGACCACTCGGTCAGGTCGGGGAACGAAAACGTGTGCGAGGGGGCGTCGAACGCGGGTTGCGGGGTGAAGTAGGTGACGAGCGCGAGCCCGTCGTCACCGGTGTTGACGGCGCTGAAGCCGTCGACCACGGCGTTGCGGCATGCGTTGAAATGCAGACCGTCGGCTCCGCTGTCGGTCACCCGCAGCCCGGTCACCTCGATGTCGGAGACCCCGAGCATGACGACCCCGGTCTGGGGGCTCGACCGCACGGTGCAGCCGGAGACGACGACGCCGTCGACCGGTGTGTCCTGCCCCGGCCAGCCGCTCGGCGGATCCTCGCCCGCGGTGGGCATACCCTCGACCCGGATGCCGTCACCGAGTGATCGCCGCGCACCGTCAGCCCAGCGGATGTTGATGTCGCGCAGCGTGACTCGTGACACCGGCCCGCGGACGAGCACGCCGTGACTGCTGCCGGTGCGTTCGGTCGGGTGGAGGTTGTCCATGTAGAGTTCGGCGCCCGGGTCGAATTCGACGGTGACGTCGGTGGTTCCGGACAGGACGATCGCCGCGCCCCCCGGCGGCCAGCGCTGCGCGAATCGGTAGACGCCCCTGGGGAAGCGAAGTATGCCCTCGGGCCGGAGCGCCGCCGCGGCCGCCTGGATCGCCTGCGAGTCGTCGGCGATCCCGTCACCGCGTGCCCCGAACGCGCGGACGTCGACGACGGTGGGTCGTCCGTCCAGTGCGCATGCGGCGAGCGCGGCCGCGGCGGCCGCGGCGGGCGCGCGCGCCAGCAGTGCGCGCCTCGACAGTCTCACGTCGTGGCGCCACCGAGGTCGGCGCAGATCGCGTCGGCCGCGGCGGTCGCGCGGGTACGCTGCTGGCGGGCCAACACGTGGGCGTGGCCGCGCTCGGCCAACTCGGCCCTGGCCGCGTCGTCGGCGCAATAGGTGCGCAGCAGCCGTGCGAGCTCGTCGGGTCGGTGTGGATTGAAATACTCCGCCCCGTCACCACAGGTCTCCCGCAGCGCGGGAATGTCGGACGCCAGCACGGCGGTTCGCGACGCCATCGCCTCCAGCGGCGGGAGTCCGGCGCCCTCGTACAGCGACGGCATGATCAACAACTCCGCGGAGGCAACGAGCGCGCGCAGGGCGGCGAAGTCCAGTTGCCCGGTCACCAGCACCCGGTCCGGGTTGTCCTCGGCAAGCCTGCGGACCCGATGGTCGAGCGTGCGCAGAGAGGCGCCGCCGCCGGCGATCACCAGCTTGTGGGGGACAGTCCCGGTCAGACCCGAGAACACCTCGATCACCAATGGAAGGTTCTTGTGCCGCTTGGTGTTTCCGACGTAGAGCAGACAGCGGCCGCGCACCGGTGCCAACGCCGGGTCGGCCGGCGACAGCCACACCTCGTCCACCGGTATCGGGGTGACCAGAACCCGCGCCGACGGTTCGATCTCCTTCAGCGTCGCCGCGGTCGCTTCGGAGACGGTGAAGATCCGGCGACAGTGTCTGGCGTCGGCCTTGAGCATCGCGCGGGCATACAGGCGGCGGGCGCGGCTCTGCCCGCTGACGGCTTCGGGAAGCAGGTGGATGGTGTCGTGCACTGTGACGTACAGCGACGTGCGGCGCAGACCGGGAAGCAGGCGGGCCAACGGATAGGGATAGTGCGGCAGCCACACCGCGCGCGGTCTCGTCTGCTCCAACGCGCGGCGCCACGCCGCCTGTTCGGCCGCGGAGTACATCGCGGCATTCGACGGACAGGCCGGGATGATGTCGGTGCTCGGTCGCAGCGCGGGCCGGGAGTCGGGATCGGCCAGCACCGCCAGGGAGAGCCCGTTGCGCGCCGCCGCATCCTCCAGGTAGGGCAACTGAGTGCGGATGTAGGTCCCGATACCGCTCTGCCGGATGTGCCTGGCGTCGAACAACAGATCCACTCGGCCGCCTCCTGATGGTGCATTTTCAACAAGGCTACGTCGCGGCGTCGACGTCCCCACTTGGTCACACCTGTTCACGTGCACCGCGTCGGCTGGTTCGGATACCGTTTCTCGAATGACCGGCTCTCTGACAGGGTTCGACGATTATCTCAACCGTCTGCTCGAGGAATGTGCGCGCGAGGCAGGCGAAGACGTCGTCTCCTACGTTGCCCGGGCCGTAGGGTCACAGATGGTGGCCGATCTGAGGCGCAGCGGACGCGGCTCCGTCGAGGAGCTGATGGCTCACCTCAACGAGTGCAAGGTCTTTGCCGAGGCCGAGATGCCCAGTGTCGAGGCCGAGGTGACCGACCCCGGCCGCCTGCAGGCGCTGTATGCCACCGGGCTGCTCGACACGCCTCCGGAGGAGGTCTACGACCGCATCACCCGCGCGGCCGCCGCGGCGCTGGACGCGCCGACGGCGGCGATGTCCCTGGTGGACGTCGACCGGCAGTTCTTCAAGAGCTCGGTGGGAATGGGAACTTCTGAAGAAGAGCGCCAGACACCACTCGATCGGTCGGTATGTCAATACGCGGTGGCAAACGGCTCGGCATTACTACTCGAAGACGCCCGAACCGATCCGGTGTTCCGCAATCATCCGGCGGTACTCGACGGCACCGTCGTGGCGTATCTCGGCATACCGTTGATCGACCACGAGGACCACGCGGTCGGAACGCTGTGCGTATTCGACGACAAACCGCGGTTGTGGGGCACCGGGCACGTGCAGATCCTCAGCGACCTCGCCCATCTCGCCGCCGAGCGGATGTTCGGATCGGGTAGCTCCCAACCACGTTGACGCGCACGCCACCTGACGGTGGGTGCACACTCCGGCAAATTCGTCTTCTGCCGGGCCGCTGATTTTCTTCCCTCCCCGCCGCGGCTAAATTAAGGTTGAACCTGCAAGGGGAGGCAGGGGTGTGGCACATGGATGCAAACGTGCGGGCGGCGATCGATGACTTCCAGTAGTCAG
This sequence comes from Mycolicibacterium litorale, assembly GCF_014218295.1. The sequence continues at coordinate 3,620,285 of NZ_AP023287.1, read as the reverse complement.
GTGACGGTTCCCCGTCAACGGGCGGCTACGCCGTCCACACGCACGCCAGTCTCCGCTCCGCCCCGCTGGTTTCAGCGCATGCGCAACGAATCCGGGTACATCGCGATCACCGTGGCGCTCGACGTCTGGGCGGCCGCGTGGGCCGTGGTGCTGGCGCATCTGTGGATCGGCAATCAACAGGACAACCGCAACATCCTGCTGATCTCGTGGCTGTTCGTGCCCATCCTGCTGATCGTGCTGACCTCCCGGTCGCTGTACAAGCGGAAGCTCAATCGCAGCTTCATCGACGAGCTCGAGCCGGTGGAGACGGCGGTCGCGGTCGCGGCGCTCGCGACGTTGGCGATCATCACGGTGCTGGTGCCGCCCTTCCAGACGGGCGAGCAGGTCACGCCGCACGTCCGGCCGAGTGACGTCATGATCAGGGTATGGCTGTGCGGGGCGGTCGTACTGCCCGCGGTCCGGCTGACGAGGTCGGTCGCGCAGCGCTATCTGCGGCGTCGGTACCGCTTCGGCGCGCCGGCACTCATCGTGGGCTCCGGTCCGATCACCAACCAACTCATCACGCGGATGGCCCAGGTGCCCGATTACGGCCTGCGTCCCGTCGGCGTGCTCGACGAGGTCCGGCCCAGTGACGCCGACCTGGTTGATGTGCCCTACTACGGGTCGATCGACAACTTCGAGGTCGCCGCCCGCGCCACCGGTGCCGAGGATCTGATCGTCGCGCCGTCGGCGGTTCCGGGTGAGCAGCTGTCACGCTGCGCCCAGGAGGCGCACCGGCTGGGCATGCGGGTGCGTGTCGTGCCCCGGATGATGGACGTCGTCAACGGCAACGCGCGGATCGAGCACCTGGGCGGGGTGCCGCTGATGGTCCTCGCGCCGGTCGATCTCACGGGTTGGCAGTTCGCCATGAAGCACGCCCTCGGCCGGTCGATCGCGGCGGTGGTGTTGTTGGTGATCTCACCGGTTTTCCTCGGGCTGGCGCTTCTGGTCAAGCTGAGCTCACCCGGACCGATCTTCTTCCGGCAGCCCCGCGTCGGACGCGACGGCAAGGTGTTCGACTGCCTGAAATTCCGCAGCATGCGTCCCGCAGATCCCGCCGACGCCGCCTTCCAGCTGAAGGAGGGGGCGGCACCCGGCGGGGTCGAGGGGGACGACCGGCGCACGCGGATCGGCAAGATCATGCGCAAGACGTCGCTGGACGAGTTGCCTCAGCTGCTCAACGTCCTCAAGGGCGACATGGCCCTCGTCGGCCCGCGCCCCGAGCGGCCGGAGTTCGTCGAGCTGTTCGAGATGCACATACGCCGCTACGGGGAGCGGCACCGGGTGAAGGCCGGCATCACCGGCTGGGCTCAGGTGCACGGTCTGCGCGGGCAGACCTCGATCGCCGACCGGGCGGAATTCGACAACTACTACATCGAGAACTGGTCGCTTCTCCTGGATATCAAGATCCTGGTGTTGACCGTTCTGGCGGTATTGCGGCCGACCGAGGAATAATCCGTCGCCCGTATCGGATTATCCGTGGAGCAATCCGGCTACTATCGATAAGTGGGGTTATTGCCGACCGGGGGGCCGGCGCATGTGGGTCTGATTCCCGACGGACTGCGGCGCTGGGCGGACGCCAATGGCGTCACACTGGCCGAGGCATATCTGCGCGGCGCACAAAAAGTCACCGACATTCTCCTGACATTGCGCGAACTCGGTGTGCAAACGGTGTCGGTCTACAACCTGAGCCGTGCGAACCTCGCGCGGCGAGACGATGAATTGAATGCCGTTTATGCGGCGTCCACCGAATTCTTCACCTCCCTGATTCCCGCTAACTTCGATCCCGCCACGTGCGCGGTGAGACTGCATGGCGATCGGACGGTGCTACCAGCCGAATACGTCCAGGCCGCCGAGGACCTCGAGAACGCCATGGGCGGTGACCAGTTCCGGATCAACATCCTGGCGGCATAAGACGCGGCCGACGAACTGCGCGAGGCGCACCGGCGTGCCCAGCGCGAAGGCTGTGACATCACCGCCGCCTTCGAGATCGAGGACGTCGATCTGGTCATCCGCACCACTGCCGAACCGTTGCTCAGCGGGTTCCTGCCGCTGCAGTGCCAGTACGCGCAACTGGTCTTTCTGACCACACCGCTCAACGACCTCCGACCGGGACAGGTCGACGCCCTCGTGGCGGAGTATCGCCGCTTCCCCCAGCGCCGCGGACGGTGACGCCGTGTCGACCAGGAGTCCGCTGATCATCGGCGCCGGCCCCGCCGGCCTGACCGCGGCACTCGAGCTGGTCAAACGCGGTGTGACGCCACGGCTGTACGAGGCGTCGGGGGAAGTCGGTGGGCTCGCCAGGACCCCGTGCCTGCACGGCTGGCGCGTCGACGCCGGAGGACACCGGTTCTTCACCAGAAGCGAAGCGGTCCTTGACATCTGGCGATCGCTGCTGCCGGCCGACCAGTGGGTCGCCGTCGCTCGGCGCTCCGCCATGCTGGTCGACGGTCACCACGTGCGGTACCCCCTCGTCGGCCGGGAGCTGCTGACTCAGCTCGGTCTGCGCAGCGGAGCGCGCGGGCTCGGCTCGTTGGCGTGGGGACGGCTGCGGCACCGAATGCGTCGCACCGCGCGCGAGAGCTTCGAGGACTGGGGCATCGGTGAATTCGGCACGCACTGGTACGGCCTCTTCTTCGAGGGATACGTCCGCAAGACGTGGTTGGCGGATCCGTCCGACCTGACCAGCGATTGGGCGAACCAGCGGATACGGCCGATCCGCTGGCGGGACGCCGACGGGTTCGCCGCCCGCGACGTGTTCCTCTACCCCCGGCTCGGGCCCGGTCAACTGTGGGAGGCGGCCGCGGCGGCTGCGGCCGACGGCGGCGCGGTCCTGTCGCTGCGCTCGCCGGTGGCCGCCGTCCGGTCGAGCGGCGGGGGATGGACGGTGGAGCTGGAGAACGGGCAGACGGCGTCCGGCGATGCGGTGTTCTCCAGCATGCCGCTGCGGATGCTGGTGGACGCATTGGAACCGGCTCCGCCACAACGGGTCCGGGACGCCGCCGCCGCCCTCACGCACCGCGCGCTGATCACCGTCGGCGTCGCGCTCGGGCAACGGCACGAGCTGCCCTACAACTGGGTGTACACCCCGGGTCCCGAGGTGCGGGTGGGGCGGATCCAGAACTACACGCGGTGGTCGACCGAACTGTCTCCGCCGCACTGGCACGGCGCCCACCTCGGCCTGGAGTACTTCACCACATCCGGCGGCGATCTGTGGGCGGCGAGCGACGACGAGATGGCGCGAATCGTCGAACGGGATCTGCGGGTGCTGGGCATGGGTGCCGGCACCGTCGAGCGCATGATGATCGTCCGCTCGCAGTTCGCCTATCCCGTCTACGACCCCGCCCGGGAGGCGAGCGTCGCGGTGATCCGCGACTACCTACGCAGGGAGCACCCGTCGCTTCGGCCGATGGGCCGCAACGGGATGCACCATTACGACAACCAGGATCACGCGATGCTCAGCGCGATGGGCAGCGTCGCTCGGTACTTCGGCGAGGACGTCGATCCGTGGGGGGTCAACACGGATCTGCGGTATCAGGAGTCCGGGTTGCTGAGGATGTGAGACGCCGGCGTGGTGTCGCCCCACAGCGCCGACCGCCATTGCGGTGACGCCTCACCCTGGTGCAGCCACGTGGCGTTGATGTACCAGTTGACCGGGCCGTACGGACCGCCCTGCACGACGATGTCCGACCCGGTGGCGTCGCGGTCGCTCACGTAGGTGACGTTCTCGATCCGCACACCGTTGCCCGCGATGTCCTCGGCCGGATTGCCGCCGCCGAGTTCCACTGCCCACCAGGAGGATCCGATGTGGTCGTCGGTGGTCACCACGATGTCCGCCACGTCCAGGTCGTCGACCTGCAGCAGGCGCACGCCCCAGCCCGCACCGGTTCCGCGGCCGGGCAGGTAGGCGCCGATGGTGCCGAACGAGGCGTCTCTCACCCGGAAGAGTTCGACGGCAGCGCCCTGGGCGCCGTAGGACGCCACGGTACCGACCTGCAGACCCGCGATGTCCTGGATGAGGATCCGGCCCGGGCCCTCGAGAACCAGGTCGTCGATCGTCAGATTCGACGACGGCAGATCCGCGACACTGTACTGGTGGCGGATCTGCGACGCCCCCAGCACATTGATGTCGCTGGCGTGGACCGACACCAGTCGCACGTTGTCGATCACCGAATCTCGAAGCGAGGCAAGCAGAATCCCGCCCTTCCCGCCGCCGAGCGGTCCGACGGCACCGTCGACCTCCGCGTGGATGTTGCGCAGGGTGAGACCGGCGAACGCGCTCGTCGTCGACGCGGGCGTCTCGACGGCGACCGACCAGTTGCGGGCGTTGTGGATGGTGACGTCACTGATGGTCAGGCCGGCGAAGTCCCACCACATCGAGTCCTCGGTGCCGTCGATGTTGTTGGTGGCCAGGACGATCCCGGTCTGGACGTCGTCGATGGTGACATCGGAGATGTCGATGTCGCGAGACGCCAGGCTGGTCCAGTCACCGGGGCCGGTGGCCTTGGCCGAGTTGACCTGGATGCCGAACTCCTTGCCGGAGACGGTGACGTCGGTGATGGTGATGTCGTAGCCGCCCTGCACCCGGACGCCACTGGCCGAGCCGCCCGTCACGGTGATGTGGGAGGCCACCGAGCCGCCGTTGTTCCACTCGCCGAGTCCGGGCTGATTGAACGGTCCGTCGCCGGGACCGTACGTCCACGGCTGGGTCGGGTGGTAGTAGGTGACGAACGCCAGGCCGTCGTCACCGGTGTTCTGTGCCAGGAGACCGTTGACCGTGACCCGGCGGTTGGAGTTGAAGTGCAGCCCGTCGCCCCGGGTGCCGATGGCGGTGAAGTTGGTGACCGTCACGTCGGAGGCGCCCATGAAGACCGCCCCGGTCTGGGGGGCGTTGATCACGGTCGCGTTGACGAGCGACACGTTCGAGACGGTTCCGGTGGATCCGGTCCAACCCGGCGGGGGCGGGGTGTTCGACGCCCAGCCGAGGATGGAGAAGCCGTCGCCGAAGCTGCGCGCCGACGGCCTGGTCTTCCACTCGACCGTCGCGTTGAGGATCGTGACGTTGGACGCGGCACCCTCCACGCGGATGCCGTGGCTCGTGCCGTGGCCGTCGGCGTCGAGGTTGTCCATCAACAGTCGTGCCCCGGGCGCGAACTCGACGGTCACGTCGGAGAGCCCCTTGAGCAGGACCGCGGCGTTGCCCGCCGGATTCTGCTGTGCGAACCGGTAGGTGCCCTCCGGGAAGTAGAGCCGCTGACCGGATGTCAGGGCGGCTTCGGCGGCCTTGATCGCGGCCGAATCGTCGGTGATGCCGTCGCCGACCGCTCCGTAGTCCTTGACGTTGACGGTGGTGATCGGTGTGGACGTCGTCGATGACGACGAGGTGCTCTGCCGGCCGACGGTGGTGGTGGCCGTCGCGCCGAAGAACTGACGGCGTGCCCACGCCAGCACGGCCCACATCGCGGGCGATTCGACCGGAGCGGGCGTGCCGCCGAGACCGAAGGCGTTCGCGACCGTCTGGACGAGGCCCTGCGGTCTGGCCTCGTCTGCGGGTGCGGGTGGCGCGGGGGTCACCTCGGCATCGGCGGCGGGGTCGGCATCGGCTTCGGGTTGCGCCGCGGGGACCTCGACCGCGGGCTCCTCGACGACGGGCTCCTCGACGACGGGCTCCTCGACGACGGGTGTGACGGGCTCTTCGGCATCGACGACCTCGTCCGGGACGTCGACGGCGATCTCGTCGACGGGTGTTTCGACGGGTTCGTCGGCGGGCGCCGAGGCGGTGCCGTCGTCGGGGTCGTTGTCGTTCGAGTCGTGCCGGACGGTCTCGCCGACCTCGTCGAGCTCCTCGTCGACGGTGTCGTCGACGGGCTCCGACGGCGCCTCGGCGTCGTCGCTCAGCGGCTCCTCACTCGGGTCGGCTGCCTCGTCCGCATCGTCGGCCGGATCGTCGTCGGCTTCGTTGTCGGTATCGACCTGATCGTCGCGGTCACCGGATTCGGCCGCCGGCGCATCCGCCGGTGCGTCGGCGGAGACGCCTCCGGTGGCGTCGGCAGCCGGATCGGCTGCCGCGACACCCGGCGAAAGAAGCAGCCCGATGCCGACCGCGAATGCTGCGCCGCCCATGCGGCATGAATGATTCCCCACTGCAAAGCCCCCCGAATTTTCACCCGCGTCAGCGAGCGCCCTGGACAGGCTATATGCACGAACCGATATTTGAAAGAGCAACTTATGGAAGGTTGCAGAAGGGCTCGAGGGCCGAGGTGAACCGGAGGCCGGAAAGAGGAAAGCCGCCCTCAGTGGGGCGGCTCCTCGGAGCGGGCGACGGGAATCGAACCCGCGTAGCTAGTTTGGAAGACTAGGGCTCTACCATTGAGCTACGCCCGCACGTTGCGCAGAGGATCGTACCGGCGCGCACCGGAACAACGCCAATTGGCTGCCTCGCGCGCGGATGGCCGGTGCGCAAGACGTAGGATCTCGCGTGGTCAGCGCCACGCGTCAGCGCGCGGTGCGGACCGCGACGGCGCGGGGTGTAGCGCAGCTTGGTAGCGCATCCGCTTTGGGAGCGGAAGGCCGCAGGTTCAAATCCTGTCACCCCGACAACCGCACCGACATGACCCGCACCGAATCGACATCAGTACCCAGACATGAGGAGAGACCGCAGTGAAGAGCACCGTCGAGAAGTTGAGCCCCACCCGGGTGCGCATCAACGTGGAGGTGCCCTTCACGGAACTCGAACCGGATTTCGACCGGGCGTTCAAGGAGCTCGCCAAGCAGGTCCGGCTGCCCGGGTTCCGGCCCGGTAAGGCGCCGCGCAAACTGCTCGAGGCCCGCGTCGGCCGCGAGGCGATGCTCGACCAGGTGGTCGGGGAGGCCGTGCCCGGCCGCTACACCGAGGCCGTCACGACCCAGGCGGTGCAGCCGTTGGGCCAGCCCGAGATCGAGATCACCAAGAAGGAGTACGGCGAGGACCTGGTGTTCACCGCCGAGGTCGACGTCCGTCCCGAGATCGAGCTGCCCGACCTGTCCGCGCTGACCATCACCGTCGACCCGATCGAGGTCACCGACGAGGAGGTCGACACCGAGCTGCAGAACCTGCGCGCCCGCTTCGGCACCCTGACCGGTGTCGACCGCCCCGCGCAGAACGGCGACTTCGTCTCGATCGACCTGTCGGCCACCGTCGACGGCCAGGACGTGCCGGAGGCCAAGACCGAGGGCCTGTCCCACGAGGTCGGCTCCGGCCAGCTGATCGAGGGTCTCGACGAGGCGATCGTCGGCCTGTCGGAGGGCGAGAGCAAGGAGTTCACCACCACGCTGGCCGCCGGTGAGCACGCCGGTAAGGAAGCGCTGGTCACCGTCACGGTGAAGTCCATCAAGGAACGCGAACTGCCCGAGCCCGACGACGAATTCGCGCAGCTCGCCAGCGAATTCGACACGATCGACGAGCTCAGGGAGAGCCTGACCGAACAGGTCCGTCGCGTGAAGCGCGTCCAGCAGGCCGAGCAGATCCGCGACAAGGCGCTGGAGCTGCTGCTCGAGCAGACCGAGGTGCCGCTGCCCGAGAAGATCGTGCAGGCCCAGATCGACGACACGCTGCACAACGCCATCCACGGCCTCGACCACGACGAGGACCGCTTCGCCGAGCAACTGGCCGAGCAGGGCAGCAGCCGTGAGGAGTTCGACGCCACCACCCGCACCGAGGCGGAGAAGGCCGTCAAGACCCAGCTTCTGATGGACGCCCTCGCCGACAAGCTGGAGGTCCAGGTCGGCCAGGGCGATCTGACCGAGCGCCTGGTCCTGATGTCGCGCCAGTACGGCCTCGAACCCCAGCAGCTGCTGCAGATCCTGCAGCAGCAGAACCAGCTGCCCGCCATGTTCGCCGACGTGCGGCGCGGCCTGACCATCGCGGCCGTGGTGCACGGCGCCACCGTCAAGGACACCGACGGCAACGACATCGACACCACCGAGTTCTTCGGGCCGTCGGGCGGTGCGCAGGCCGAGGCGACCGAGGCCGACACCGAGGACGAGGACGAGGCCACCGAAGCCGACGAGGCCGACGAGGCCGACGAGGCCAAGTGACGCTGTGAGCGAACGCGCGCCTGTCAGGGAGTGCACGCTCACGCAGGTTGGTTAGTGTCGGTAGCAGAACACTTCGACGAACACTCCGACGAACACCGCGAACTGGCGGACCCAAGACGTAAGAGAAAGCAGGTATCCAGTCGTGACTGTTATGCGTGGCGGGGCGCCGGGCCTCACGCTTCAGGACTCGGTCTACGAGCGGCTGCTCGCCGAGCGCATCATCTTCCTCGGCTCACAGGTGGACGACGACATCGCCAACCGCCTGTGCGCCCAGATCTTGCTGCTCTCGGCGGAGGACCCGACGAAGGACATCCACCTCTACATCAACTCGCCCGGCGGTTCGATCAGCGCCGGCATGGCGATCTACGACACGATGGTGCTGGCACCGTGCGACGTCGCCACGTACGCGATGGGGATGGCGGCATCGATGGGTGAGTTCCTGCTCGCCGCGGGCACCAAGGGAAAGCGCTACGCGCTGCCGCACGCCCGCATCCTGATGCACCAGCCGCTCGGTGGCATCACCGGTGGCGCGGCCGACATCGCGATCCAGGCCGAGCAGTTCGCGGCGATCAAGAAGGAGATGTTCCGCCTCAACGCGGAATTCACCGGACAGACGATCGAGCGCATTGAGGCCGACTCGGACCGCGACCGTTGGTTCACCGCTCAGGAAGCGCTCGAATACGGATTCGTCGACCACATCATCACCAGCGCCAGCATCAACGACGGAGTGGCCCCCTAATGAGCAACCAGACCGATCCTCGCCTCCAACCGCAGGCGCGCTACATCCTGCCGTCGTTCATCGAGCATTCGAGCTTCGGTGTCAAGGAGTCCAACCCGTACAACAAGCTGTTCGAGGAACGCATCATCTTCCTCGGTGTGCAGGTGGACGACGCGTCGGCGAACGACATCATGGCCCAGCTGCTGGTGCTCGAGTCGCTCGATCCCGACCGCGACATCACCATGTACATCAACTCGCCGGGCGGCTCCTTCACCAGCCTGATGGCGATCTACGACACCATGCAGTACGTGCGGGCCGACATCCAGACGGTCTGCCTCGGGCAGGCCGCCTCGGCCGCCGCGGTGCTGCTGGCCGCGGGCACCCCCGGTAAGCGGCTCGCACTTCCCAACGCACGCATCCTCATTCACCAGCCCGCGCTGTCCGGCGTGATCCAGGGCCAGTTCTCCGATCTGGAGATCCAGGCCAAGGAGATCGAGCGGATGCGGACGCTGATGGAGACCACGCTGGCCCGCCACACCGGCAAGGATGCCGAGGTGATCCGCAAGGACACCGACCGCGACAAGATCCTGACCGCCGAAGAGGCCAAGGACTACGGGATCATCGACACCGTGCTGGAGTACCGCAAGCTGTCCGCGCAGACCTCCTGATCTTCCGACGAATCGGGCCGAGGCCGACAATGCCGTTCGCAGGTATTGTCGGCCTCAGCCGCTCGCCCCGGTCACGGTGACGACACGCCAGAGACACGGCGGCGCGTGGCACGCGGCAACCGGCTGAGTCAGGCGATATGTTGGCGCGACAGCTGAATACCACCAGCGCGATTCGGCACTAACAGTCGCACCGCGCCGGAGTTAACGGGTAGCGTCGGGAACAAGGCCCGACAGGGCCTCGTCAACGGCCCCGAGCCACCCACTGATCCGAGTGACCGACGTCGAACAGGAAAGTAGGACCCCACCACCATGGCGCGCATTGGAGACGGCGGTGACCTGCTGAAGTGCTCGTTCTGCGGGAAGAGTCAGAAGCAGGTCAAGAAGCTCATCGCCGGTCCCGGCGTGTACATCTGTGACGAGTGCATCGACCTCTGCAACGAGATCATCGAAGAGGAGCTGGCCGACGCCGACGAGGTGAAACTCGACGAGCTGCCCAAGCCCGCGGAGATCCGGGAGTTCCTCGAGAGCTACGTCATCGGACAGGACACCGCCAAGCGCACGCTGGCCGTCGCGGTCTACAACCACTACAAGCGCATCCAGGCCGGGGAGAAGAGCCGCGACTCGCGCTCCGAGCCGGTCGAGCTGACCAAGTCCAACATCCTCATGCTCGGCCCCACCGGCTGCGGGAAGACCTACCTCGCGCAGACGCTGGCCAAGATGCTCAACGTGCCGTTCGCGATCGCCGATGCCACCGCGCTGACCGAGGCCGGCTACGTCGGTGAGGACGTCGAAAACATCCTGCTGAAGCTGATCCAGGCCGCCGACTACGACGTCAAGCGCGCCGAGACCGGCATCATCTACATCGACGAGGTCGACAAGATCGCCCGCAAGAGCGAGAACCCGTCGATCACCCGCGACGTGTCCGGCGAGGGCGTGCAGCAGGCGCTGCTCAAGATCCTCGAGGGCACCCAGGCGTCGGTGCCTCCGCAGGGCGGGCGCAAGCATCCGCACCAGGAGTTCATCCAGATCGACACCACCAACGTGCTGTTCATCGTGGCGGGCGCCTTCGCCGGGCTGGAGAAGATCGTCTCCGACCGTGTCGGCAAGCGCGGCCTTGGCTTCGGTGCGGAGGTGCGCTCCAAGGCCGAGATCGACACCCAGGACCACTTCGCCGAGGTCATGCCCGAGGATCTGATCAAGTTCGGCCTGATCCCCGAGTTCATCGGTCGCCTGCCCGTCGTGGCGTCGGTGACCAACCTCGACAAGGATTCGCTGGTCAAGATCCTGTCCGAGCCGAAGAACGCGCTGGTCAAGCAGTACACCCGGCTCTTCGAGATGGACGGTGTGGAGCTCGAGTTCACCGGCGACGCGCTGGAGGCGATCGCCGATCAGGCCATCCACCGTGGCACCGGCGCCCGCGGTCTGCGCGCCATCATGGAGGAAGTCCTGCTGCCGGTGATGTACGACATCCCGAGCCGCGACGACGTCGCGAAGGTCGTCGTCACCAAGGAGACCGTGCAGGACAACGTGCTGCCGACGATCGTGCCGCGTAAGCCGCAGCGCAACGAGCGCCGCGACAAGAGCGCGTAGCCTCACCGAGATTGCACTGAGGGTCGTGAACCGTGAAGGTTCACGACCCTCAGTGCATTCTCGGGCGGTGGCTCAGTGGATGACGCGGTCCGGGCGGGTGTAGACGTTCATCGACTGGCCGCGCAGGAACGCCACCAGAGTGAGGCCCGACTGGGCGGCGAGGTCGACGGCCAGCGACGACGGCGCCGACACCGCGGCCAGCATCGGAATGCCCGCCATCACCGCCTTCTGCGTCAGCTCGAACGAGGCGCGGCCGCTGACCAGAAGCACCGTCCCCGTCAGCGGGATGCGACCGGCCTCCACCGCCCAGCCGATCACCTTGTCGACGGCGTTGTGCCTTCCGATGTCCTCGCGCACGACGAGCATCTCGCCGTCGGCGGTGAACAGTGCCGCGCCGTGCAGCCCACCGGTGGCGGCGAACACCTTCTGTGCGATCCGCAACCGGTCGGGCAGTGCCGACAGGGTCTCCGCGCTGACCCGTGACGGATCGTCGCCGGGGCCGTGCCTGCTGACCTGTTGCACCGCCTCCAGGGAGGCTTTCCCGCACACGCCGCACGACGAGGTGGTGTAGAAGTTGCGGCGGACGTCGGTCGACGGCGGGGGCACGTGCGGCGCCAGCGCGACGTCGAGCACGTTGTAGGTGTTGACGCCGTCGTCGCCGGCCCCGCGGCAGTACCGCACCGTCAGCACGTCATCGCGGTGGCCGATCACCCCTTCGGTCAGCAGAAAGCCTTGGGCGAGTTCGACATCCGAGCCGGGGGTGCGCATGGTGACGGTGAGGGGTTCGCCGCCGACACGGATCTCCAGTGGCTCTTCGACCACCAGCGTGTCCGGCCGGGCGACGCTGGTGTCGGCGGTGACGTGGTGGACGCGCCGCCGCGCGGTGACACGACCCATGTGTCACAGCGTAGGCCGCGACGTCAACGAGGCGGCGCCTGGAGGTAGGTGACGATGGCGTTGGTCAGGCCGCGGCGAGCCAAGTCGAGGTCGTAGTAGGAACCGAGTTGACGTTCGGAGACGAGGCCCCGCATCGCGCCGGGGATGAACGAGGCGACTTCGCGGATGCGTTGCCGGTCGACGTCGACGTCGGCGAATGCGGTCTGGCAGGCCTCGATCCAGCTGCGGCCCCACGACTGCAGTTCGGCCGCGGTCTGCGGATAGAGCCGCTCCAGCTCGGCGCCGTCGCGGGGGAGGGAGCGGCGCAGCGTCTCGATCGCCCGCGAATCCGGTGCGGTCAAGCCGTCGTAGAGGGTGTCGATGATCGCGGCCACCCGCGCCTGCAGGGACGCCCCGGACGGGGGCCGCGCCGGCAGTCGGCCACGCCTCTCGGCGGTGCGGTGCAGCACGGCCGCCCACAGCCCGTCGATGTCGCCGAACTGGTACTTGACCGCACCCCAGGTGGCGCCGATCTCCCTGGCGATCCGGTTGGCCGAGGCCGCGCCGACATCCCCGGAGGCCAGCGAGCGCAGCGCGGCGTCCAGCATGGCCTCGCGGGTGGCCTGGCCGCGCCGGTTCGGGCGACGAGACCCGCTGGTCGCGGTGGCGGACACGGCACGAGCCTAACAGCGAGTCTTGACTTTCAACCAACCCACTGTGATTCTTTGCGCTGAGCGTTCTGCTGCGGGGAGGGGGCCACCGATGGCCAAGCCGCCGTTGTCGATGAAGCCGACCGGCTGGTTCTGCGTGGCGTGGTCCGACGAGGTCGGCGTCGGCGAGGTGCGCCCGATGCACTACTTCGGCGAGGAGATGGTGGCCTGGCGGTCACGATCCGGCCGGGTGACCGTCATGCAGGCGTACTGCGAACACCTCGGCGCCCATCTCGGCCACGGCGGCCACGTCGTCGACGAGGTCATCCAGTGCCCCTTCCACGGTTGGCAGTGGAACGCCGAAGGCCGCAACGTGTGCATCCCGTACCAGGAGCGGCCCAACCGCGGCAGGCGGATGACGACCTATCCGGTGGTGGAACGCAACGACGCGATCTGGATCTGGCACGACATCGAGGGCCGAGCGCCGTTCTTCGACGCACCCGACGTCTTCGACTCCTTCGCCGACGGCAGCAGCGCCGCCGACTACTACCCGCAGCAGCGGCTCTTCCGCGGATCGCTGGAGATGCACCCGCAGTACGTGCTCGAAAACGGCGTGGACTTCGCCCATTTCAAGTTCGTGCACCAGACGCCCATCGTCCCGGTGTTCACCCGGCACGACTTCGCCGCGCCGGTCTCCTACGTCGACTTCACGATCACCTTCGAGGGCGACGAGGGGCAGTCGATCGACGATGTGCGCAGCGGCGTCGAGGCGATCAACGGTGGCCTCGGCATCGCGGTGACCAAGAGTTGGGGGATGGTCGACAACCGCACCATCTCCGCGGTCACCCCCGTCGACGAATTCACCTCCGATGTCCGGTTCATGGTCTACATCGGTCGGACGCCCGGCAGGGACGACCAGCGGACCGCCGACAAGGCGCGCGGCTTCGGCGAGGAAGTCATCCGCCAGTTCGCCCAGGACATCCACATCTGGTCGCATCAGCGCTACTCGGACCCACCGGCACTGGCCAGCGCCGAATACGAGGGCTTCACCGCGATCCGCACCTGGGCCATGCAGTTCTATCCCGACGGCCGCGGCGGCAGCGCGGCCGAGCTCGCATCCACCACCGAGAAGGGCTGAATCTGATGAGCGCACCGATCCGGGTATTCCAGGTCGCCACCGGCAACGTGGGCACCGAGATGATCAAACGCATCGGCAGTCACCCCGACCTCGAACTCGTCGGATTGCACTGTTACACACCGGAAAAGGTCGGCCGCGATGCCGGTGAGATCGTCGGACTGCCACCCATCGGCGTCACGGCCACCGGCTCGGTCGAGGAGATCATCGCCGCGAAACCGGACGTGCTGACATTCCACGGCGTCTTCCCCGACGAGGACCTCTACGTGCGGGTCCTCGAGGCCGGCATCGACATCGTCACGACCGCCGACTGGATCACCGGCTGGCACCGCGACCGCAACCATCCCCACCACTCTGGGAGACCGGTCACCCAGGTCCTGGCGGACGCGGCCGCACGTGGTGGTTCTACGTTCTACGGCACCGGCATGAACCCCGGCGTCAACCAGATCCTCGGCGTGGTGTGCTCGGCCGACGTCGCCGACATCGAGAACGTCACGACGATCGAATCCGTCGACGTGTCCTGCCACCACTCCGCCGACACGTGGAAGGAGGTGGGTTACGGCCGACCGGTCGACGATCCGCAGTTGCCGTCGATGCTGGAGAAGTACACGCGGGTGTTCGCCGACAGCGTGCTGCTGATGGCCGACTGCTTCGACGTCGACCTCGACGAGGTGACGTTCTCCTACGAACTGGGCGCCTGCACCAAGGACGTCGACCTCGGCTGGTACCAGCTGCCCAAGGGATCGCTGGGCGGTAGCTACATCAAGTACCAGGGCATGGTCGCCGGTGTGCCGAGGATCGAGACCCACCTCGAATGGCAGATGACACCGCACACCGACCCCAGCTGGGACATCAAGGGCTGCTACATCACCCAGATCGCCGGCGATCCGTACATCTACAACAAGCACATGATCTTCCCGAAACCCGGTGTCGACCTGTCCGACCCCGATTCGTTCGCATCGATCGGCATGACCGTCACCGGGCTGCCCGCGCTCAACGCCATCGCCTCGGTCGTGGCCGCCCCGCCCGGCCTGCTGACGAGCGCCGATCTGCCGCTGCGCGGCTTCGCCGGCCGGTTCAAGACGTGACGCCGTGCGCTGGGAGGTCGGATGTCTGCGACGCACTGTTCACCGAATCGATGCCGACCTCACACGCGCGCGCACGTGCCGACGCGCCGGCGATCTGCACAATGAACACATGGACGTCGATTCACGGACGCCGGCCTGGCGAGATCCGTTGTCGGTGGGATGGCGAGCTCACCGTCAGCTCCTCATGTTGCGTTTCCGGTGGCACGAGCGCCGCCACACCGCCGGCCGAGGTGGCAGGCGGGCCTGAATTTGCGGCCCTCCGGAGTGCTAGCGCACAGCTACCGTCCGGTAACTGTTTCTTAGGAGAATCGCGTTCTCCAAGAGTGACGAAGACCACATATCGACGTTTTCGCGGCCGGGTTCACGGCGCTGAGCAGCGCATTCCGGGCACCCTGCGCCGCGCCATAGCACACGCTGTGGTATCGCGTAACCTAAGAACGGTGCAATAATCGGTACTGAGAGTGACATCAACTTCTAGCGAACGTATGTGGGTCGTCCACCCGGCGGCGCGCCGTAGCGGCCGCGACACCGGTGGACCCGCTGCTGACAGTGGGAAAGGCAAGGGATGGGGCTGAACGGGAACGGCGCCGCACCGCGGCAGAAGCTCGAGAAGGTCGTCATCCGATTCGCCGGTGACTCCGGTGACGGTATGCAGCTCACCGGTGACCGGTTCACCTCAGAGGCGGCGCTGTTCGGCAACGACCTGGCGACCCAGCCGAACTACCCGGCGGAGATCCGTGCCCCTCAGGGGACCCTGCCCGGCGTGTCGTCGTTCCAGATCCAGATCGCCGACTACGACATCCTCACCGCGGGCGACCGGCCCGACGTGCTGGTGGCGATGAACCCGGCGGCGCTCAAGGCCAATGTCTCCGATCTGCCCCGAGGCGGCCTGATCATCGCGAACTCCGACGAATTCACCAAGCGCAACCTCGCGAAGGTGGGCTACGACGCCAACCCGTTGGAAACCGACGAACTCTCCGACTACGTCGTGCAGGCCGTGCCGATGACCACGCTGACCCTCGGCGCCGTCGAGGAGATCGGCGCATCGAAGAAGGACGGCCAGCGCGCGAAGAACATGTTCGCGCTCGGTCTGCTGTCGTGGATGTACGGCCGCGAGCTCGAGCACAGTGTGGCGTTCATCCAGGAGAAGTTCTCCCGCAAGCCCGATGTCGCCGCCGCGAACGTGCTGGCGCTCAAGGCCGGCTGGAACTACGGCGAGACCACCGAGGCGTTCGGCACCACCTACGAGGTGTCCCCGGCGAAGCTCAAGTCCGGCGAGTACCGGCAGATCTCCGGTAACACCGCGCTGGCCTACGGGATCGTGGCGGCCGGAGTGCTGGCCGATACCCAGGTCGTGCTCGGCACCTATCCGATCACCCCGGCCTCGGACATCCTCCACGAGCTGTCCAAGCACAAGAACTTCAACGTGCTGACCTTCCAGGCCGAAGACGAGATCGCCGGCATCGGCGCGGCGCTCGGCGCCTCCTACGGCGGTGCGCTCGGCGTCACCAGCACGTCGGGCCCTGGTGTGGCGCTCAAGGCCGAGGCGATCGGCCTCGGGGTGATGACCGAGCTGCCGCTGGTGATCGTCGACGTGCAGCGTGGCGGTCCCTCGACGGGTCTGCCCACCAAGACCGAACAGGCCGACCTGCTGCAGGCGCTCTACGGACGCAACGGCGAGTCGCCGGTGGCGGTCCTCGCTCCCCGGTCGCCCTCGGACTGCTTCGACATCGCGGTGGATGCCGCGCGGATCGCGCTGACCTACCGCACCCCGGTGATCATCCTGTCCGACGGTGCAATCGCCAACGGCTCGGAGCCGTGGCGCATCCCCGACATCGCCGACTACGACCGGATCGACCACACCTTCGCCCAGACCGGCGACGAGTTCGCGCCGTACGCCCGCGATCCGGAGACGCTGGCCCGCCAGTTCGCCGTCCCGGGCACCGCCGGCCTCGAACACCGGATCGGCGGTCTGGAGAAGGCCAACGGGTCGGGCAACATCAGCTACGAACCGAAGAACCACGACCTCATGGTCCGGTTGCGGCAGGCCAAGATCGACGGCATCACCGTCCCCGACCTCGAGGTCGACGATCCGACCGGCGACGCCGACCTGCTGCTGATCGGCTGGGGCAGTTCGTACGGTCCGATCGGTGAGGCGTGCCGCCGGGCCCGGCGCAAGGGCATCAAGGTCGCCCATGCGCACCTGCGGCATCTCAACCCCTTCCCGGCCAACCTCGGCGAGGTACTGGCGCGGTACCCGAAGGTCGTCGCGCCGGAAATGAACATGGGGCAGCTGGCGTTGCTGCTTCGGGGGAAGTACCTGGTGGACGTTCAGTCGGTCACCAAGGTCGAGGGGATGGCATTCCTGGCCGACGAGGTCGAAGGCATCATCGATGCGGCGATCGACGGCACGCTGGGAGACAAGGAAAACGAGAAGGCCACGTTCGCGAGGCTGGCTGCGGCCACCGTGGGGACTGGCGTGGGAGCGAGCGCATGACTGAGCTGATCGGTACGGATCTGAGCCTGACGCCCTTGTCGAAGACGGCGGGGGTGCCCACCACGGACCAGCCGCAGAAGGGTAAGGACTTCACCAGCGACCAGGAGGTCCGCTGGTGCCCCGGATGCGGTGACTACGTCATCCTCAACACCATCCGCAACTTCCTGCCCGAGTTGGGGCTGCGCCGCGAGAACATCGCCTTCATCAGCGGCATCGGCTGCTCGAGCCGGTTCCCGTACTACCTCGAGACCTACGGGTTCCACTCGATCCACGGCCGCGCACCGACCATCGCGACCGGTTTGGCCCTGGCGCGCCCCGACCTGTCGGTGTGGGTGGTGACCGGTGACGGCGACTCGCTGTCGATCGGTGGCAACCATCTGATCCATGCGCTGCGCCGCAACATCAACATCACGATCCTGCTGTTCAACAACCGGATCTACGGGTTGACCAAGGGGCAGTACTCGCCGACCTCCGAGGTCGGCAAGATCACCAAGTCGACGCCGATGGGCTCGCTGGACTATCCGTTCAACCCGGTCTCGCTGGCGCTCGGCTCGGAGGCCACGTTCGTCGGTCGCGCGCTCGACTCCGACCGCAAGGGTCTGTCGGAGGTGCTGCGGGCCGCGGCCCAGCACCGCGGCGCCGCCCTGGTGGAGATCCTGCAGGACTGCCCGATCTTCAACGACGGCTCGTTCGACGCGCTCCGTAAAGAGGGCGCTGAAGAGCGACTGATCAACGTCCGGCACGGCGAGCCGATCACGTTCGGCGCCGACGGCGAGTACTGCGTCGTGAAGTCCGGGTACGGCCTGGAGATCGCCAAGACCGCGGACGTCTCGGCCGACGAGATCGTGGTGCACAACGCCCAGATCGACGACCCGGCGTATGCATTCGCGTTGTCGCGGTTGAGCGAGCAGAACCTCGACCACATGGTGATGGGCGTCTTCCGGCAGGTGAACCGGCCCACCTACGACGACGCGGCCCGTGAACAGGTCCGCTCGGCCCGCGAGGCCAGGCCGCACGACACGGCGGCGCTGCAATCGCTGCTTCGCGGCAAGGACACCTGGACCGTCGACTAACGTCACCTAGGTGACTCCGGGGGAGGCCTCACCCGTACCGCTGGCCGCGGTCGTGCTGGCGGGCGGGGCGTCCCGCCGGATGGGCCGTGACAAGGCGACGCTGACGATCGACGGTCCGTCAGGACCGGTCACGCTCGTCGAGTACGTGGTGAGCACCGTGTCTCAACGCTGCTCGCCGGTCTTCGTCATCGCGGCACCGGGCCAACCGCTGCCCGATCTGCCCGCACAGGTACTGCGCGACGAGGTGCGCGGCGTCGG
Source organism: Mycolicibacterium litorale (assembly GCF_014218295.1). Next base: position 3,601,617 of record NZ_AP023287.1, on the reverse strand, counting down.
CCCGTTGCTGGCCACCGGCCGTGGACTGCGCGCGGCCGCCGAAGCCGGTCACCGGTGGGCGTTCGTGTGCGCGGTGGACCTGCCCTATCTCACGATGGACTTCGTGGACGATCTCGCCGTGCCCGCCGAGCGGCTCGGTGTCGACGTGGTGCTGCCGTGGGACGGCCGCGACCACTATCTGGCCGGCGTGTACCGAACCTCGCTGGCCGAGCGGATCGCCACGCTGGTGGCCGCAGGCGAGCGCAGCATGCGCGCCCTGGTGGACACCGTCGACACCCAACGGATCGTCCTTCCGGAGCTGCGGGCGCTGACCAACGCGAACACGCCCGCAGACCTGCCGGTCCGGAACTGATCGCCAGCAAATTGTCACCAGACATTACTTAGACTTTCTCGGTAGTAATGGCCGTATGTGATCTTGGAAATACGCCATTTATCGGTTCGTGATCATCGGACGCTCGAATTGCGGTATTCGACCCATCTGGCTGAGGGTCGGGTAGTTCCATACGGCCAGATCGCCTGCGGGAGAGCGTGTCCCGTCGCGCCGAGCGGCCAAATGTCCTTCGTCTCGGTCCGCCGGCTACCGCCGACAATTCTCCAAAAAGGCGCGTACAGCGCATTTCGCGCGCGTCAACCACAGGGAGGGCGCAAGCCGGGCAGCCCGCGGATGACGCGGGTTCAACTGCGTCGCAATGGGATACACACCGACAACGGCCTACGTCTGAGGTTCAGGAGTATTCCAAAAGTAACGAAAAACGTTGTTCTGCAGATTGATTCGATGACACGGAGATCTCACGCCGGTGCCCGCCGGGCAGCGAACCGCCTTCCGCCTCATGTAGGACCGAACCTCGCGCGACCCACCGCCTGACCGCATTTCCGCAGGTCAAACCTCTTGCAGCGTGGTGCAGCTCACAAAAACCACGTGATTTGACTCACGAAAAGCTCCTGCGGGAAGCGTTGTTGACGCTTGCGTAGATAGCTAGCTGACCTGCGTAATCGGCCCTTCAGGGCGTCCCGTGATCAAGCCGTGATCTGTCGCGATCGGGCGTCCGGTGGATATGACTTCTCCGCGAACCCTTTGTACGGTCCATCTCAGCTCCTTCCCAGGAGCAAATAATTTCAAACCACGAACCTGCGCGTGAGTGGGGCCGCGGACGGCGTGATCGCCCAGCGGACGTCGGGCCGAACGCCCGGCGGAGCATGTCGAGCTCCCCCTGTCGCACCCGACCGAGACGGTGCGATCCAGATCTCTCTGCCTGTACCTCAGGCGGCGCGCCCGCTTCGGCGGGCGTCGATGGCGCGTGCTTGGCGAAAGGACAGAAGTTGAAGAACATCCGCAAGGCGTTTGGGCTGGCCACCATGGCCGGAGCGGTCGCTGTGGCTCCGATTGCGCTGGGTGCCGGCACCGCGAATGCGGACAGCGGCGTCAACTGGGATGCCGTCGCGGCGTGCGAGTCGGGCGGTAACTGGTCCATCAACACCGGTAACGGCTACTACGGCGGCCTGCAGTTCACGATGGGCACCTGGCAGTCCAACGGCGGCTCGGGCTCACCGCACAACGCCTCCCGCGAGGAGCAGATCCGGGTGGCCGAGAACGTCCTCAACACGCAGGGCATCGGAGCGTGGCCGGTCTGCGGCGCGCGTGGCTGACTCTGTCGAGCCATGTGAGGGGGCGGCGCCGACGAGGCGCCGCCCCTTTGCGCTCTCAGAGGCCTTTTACGCCAGATAAGTAACTGCTAAAACTTCCGCCACATTGCTAACACGTGATGTTGGTCACTCGACAGACCAGACAGCCGCATCGGGAGCGCAGTTCTTCCACCGCGGGCCTGGTGTCAACGGTCGGGGAAGGACCGCAACATGACGTACATCCGTAAAGCTCTCCTCCGAGGAATCCTGCTCAGCGCGTTCGGCGCGGTGTTCGCCCTGGTGCCGACGTTCCTGTCGTCGGCCACCGCGAGTGCCGACACCGTCAACTGGGACGCCATCGCCCAGTGCGAGTCGGGCGGCAACTGGGCGACGAACACCGGGAACGGTCATTACGGCGGGCTGCAGTTCAAGCCGGCCACCTGGGCTTCCCACGGCGGGCGCGGCAATCCGGCAGCGGCCACGCGCGGCGAGCAGATCCAGGTCGCCGAGCGGGTGCTGGCCAATCAGGGGCTCAAGGCATGGCCGAAGTGCGGTGCGCGCGGGGTTGCCGCCAGCGCCGCCGTCTGGAACAGCCCGCAGGCGCCCCGCGCCGCCGTTCCGGCTGCCGCGCCGCGTCCGGCCACCGGCTGCGGCGCCGTGCGTTCGGGCAGCGTTCTCGGGATCGTCGACCTCAAGCACGTGTGCTCGACGGTGCTCAGCCCGCTGGGTGTGTTGGCTCAGCAGCGCTGAACCCGTTGCCCTGCGGATCGACCAGCGTCCCGTCGGGCAGCAGCCGCGCCCCGGCGGCGAGCAGGTCGTCGGCCCGGGCGGTCACCGACCATCGCCACCTGTTGGGCCCGGTGCGCGGGTCGTCGACGCGCACGAACTTCCAGATGATGCCCTCCCAGCCGGTGCAGCCGTACAGCCAGCGGGGAGTCCGATCGGGTCCCGGACCGATGCGGGCACCGACTCGTGCCGCCCACCACGCGGCCAGCTCCTCCGGCCGATCGCTGTCGGTGCAGACCGCGAACACCCTCGCGGGCGGTCCGTCGACCGGCTCGGCGGGAAACGCGCAGAACTCGTTGCCCTCGACATCGGCCAGCGTCACCCAGCCGGGCAGGTGGTCGGCGAGGACGCGGGCGCCCAGCCGCACCAGTCGTTCGACCCCCTCGAGCCCGGGACCCACCGCCACGTCGAGATGCACCCGGTTCTTCACCGTCTTCGGGCCCTGCTCGGTGCACACGCGCAGAAGCCGCCGCCGCGCCTCGGCTCCCAGGGCGGCTGACCAGAAGTCCGTGACGAGGGCCGGCTCGGCGGCGCCGACCAGCAGCGGCCCCATCATGACGCTCATCGGGGCAGTGTGAACGCCGACCGCGCGGCGACCGTCGCCAGATGCCGGCCCACCACCGCCTCCGGGATCACGACCGTCGCCCTGCTCGCCAGCGCGCTCAGCGCGGCCGGCCGCACATTGACGACCCGCCCGATCAGCTTCGACTCCCGCACGAGCGCCCGCACGCGCGCACGACGGAACCGCGCGAAGCGGGCGAAGGCGGTCGGCAGATCGCCGGACCCGGCCACGAACCGCGCGAGGACGGCGGCGTCCTCGAGACCCTGACATCCGCCCTGCCCCAGGTGTGGTCGCATCGGATGGGCCGCGTCACCGACCAGCGTCACCGGTCCACGGGACCACACGCGTACCTGATCACGGTCGTAGAGGTCGTTACGCAGGACGTCGGACGCCGTCGTGGCGGCCAGCAGCGACGGGATCGGCTCGGCCCAGTCGCGGTACTTCCGCCGCAGGTAGTCGAGCTCACCTCCCGGCACCACACCGCCCTCGGCGGTGCGTTCGGTGGCGAACCAATACGTGTGGTCGGGGCCCAGCGGGACGTGGCCCACCTCGGTGCCCGCACCGAGCGTCTGCCCGGCCAGCCGTGGGTCGAGGGCGTACGTCGCGATGCCCCGCCACGCGGTGTACCCGGCGTAGCGGTGCCGCAGCGGACCGTTGAGGTGGCGGGCCACCATCGATCCGACGCCGTCGGCGCCGATCACCGCGGCCGCCTCGTGCGCCGACCCGTCCGACAGCCGCACCCTCACCCCGCCGGCGGTCCGAGCGATCTCCTGAGCCTCCACGCCGACGTGTACGGTCCCCGGCGTCAACGCGTCGGCCAGGATCCTGGTCAGGTCCGCCCGGCGGGTCACCACCAGCGGTTCGCCGAGTGCGCGCACCATCCGGTCGGCGGACGGCCGGCGCAACCACGTGCCGTCGCGCCACCGCAGTGCGCCCGCGGTGACCCGCCCGCCGGAGTCGCGGACCTCGTCGCCGAGGCCGATCGCGTCGAGAGCCGCGAGCGCGTTCGGCCAGATGCTGATACCCGCACCGGCGGAGGTGTCCGACTTCTCCTCGACGACCACGACCGTGAGGCCGTGTCGCTGAAGCGCCACCGCGGTCGCGAGCCCGGCGATGCCCGCACCGACGATCAAGATCCGCTGCGCCATCGGTCGAACCTAACGCGGATTGTGCTAATGACATGGCATGGCCACCGACTCCTCGCCCTTCGACGATCTCGACGCCTTCCTCGCCCTGCCGCGGGTCTCCGGGCTGGCGGTGTCGCCCGACGGGTCGCGGGTGGTGACGACGATCAGCGAGCTCGACGACACGGCCACGGAGTTCGTCACCGCCATCTGGGAACTCGACCCCGCGGGCCGCGACCCCGCCCGTCGCCTCACCCGCGGAGCGAAAGGAGAGCGGGCGCCTGCCTTCACGCCGGGCGGGGACCTGCTGTTCCTCGCCTCGCGCCCGACCAAGGACGATCAATCCCCGCCCGCCGCGCTGTGGCGGTTGCCCGCCGCCGGGGGTGAGGCGGTCGAGGAGCTGGCCGTTCCCGGCGGAGTCGCGGCGGTGCACTGCGCCCGGGCCGCCGGCGTCACCGTCGTCGGCGCCTCGATGCTCGCGTCGGCCACCGACCTCGACGACGACAAGCGGTTGCGGGCGCTGCGCAAGGACAACAAGGTGTCGGCCATCCTGCACAGCGGTTACCCGGTGCGCTACTGGGATCGCGATCTCGGCCCCGACCACGCACATCTGCTCGACGCCGCCGACGGCCGCGACCTCACCCCGGCCCCGGGCGACGGGCTGCGGGAGGCCGACCTCGACCTCAGTGAGGACGGCACGTTCCTCGTCACGTCCTGGCACGACCCGGCACCCGGCGCGGCCATCCGCGGAACGCTGGTGCGCGTGGAGGTGGCCACCGGTGAGCGCACCACCATCGCCGACGATCCGGGGGCCGACCTGGAGTATCCGGCGATCTCCCCGGACGGCACCGCGGTCGCGTTCACCCGTGAGACGATCTCCACACCACTGCAGGCACCACGAATCACGTTGTGCCACATGCGGTTCGGTGAGCCGCTGCGGGAATTGACCGCGGACTGGGACCGGTGGCCGACGTCGGTCACCTGGAGCCGCGACGGATCGACGCTGGTGGTGACCGCCGACGACAACGGCCGTGGGCCGATCTTCCTCGTCGACCCGGGCACCGGCGCGGTCACCCGGCTGACCGACGACGACTACACCTATACCGACGTCACCACCGCGCCCGGCGGCATCATCTACGCACTGCGCAACCACTACGGCGCGCCGCCGCACCCGGTACGTATCGACCCGGACGGCACCATCACCGTCCTGCCGACCGTGGACGCCCCACCGCTGCCGGGAACGCTGAGCGAGGTGAACGCGGCCGCCGCCGACGGTGTCGCGGTGCGGTCGTGGCTGGTCGTACCTCACGGCGCCGACGAGACGAACCCGGCGCCGCTGCTGCTGTGGGTGCACGGCGGTCCGCTGGCCAGTTGGAACGCCTGGCACTGGCGATGGAACCCGTGGCTGATGGTGGCGCAGGGCTACGCCGTGCTGCTACCCGACCCGGCTCTGTCCACCGGCTACGGCCAGGACTTCATTCAGCGCGGTTGGGGCGCCTGGGGGGAGGCGCCCTACACCGATCTGATGGCGGCCACCGACGCGGCGATCGCCGATCCGCGCGTCGACGGTGCACGCACCGCGGTGATGGGCGGATCGTTCGGCGGATACATGGCGAACTGGATCGCCGGGCACACCGACCGCTTCGACGCCATCGTCACCCACGCCAGCCTGTGGGCACTCGACCAGTTCGGCGGCACCACGGACGGCGCCTACTGGTGGGCCCGCGAGATGACACCGGACATGGCCGAACGCAATTCACCGCACCGCTTCGTCGAGCACATCGCGACGCCGATGCTGGTCATCCACGGCGACAAGGACTACCGGGTGCCGATCGGCGAAGGGCTGCGGCTCTGGTACGAGTTGCTCACCAAGTCGCGGTTGCCCGCCGACGACGCGGGGGACGGACCGCACCGCTTCCTCTACTTCCCGTCCGAGAACCACTGGGTGCTCGCCCCCCAGCACGCCAAGCTCTGGTACCAGGTGGTCTTCGCCTTCCTGGCCCGCCACGTGCTCGGCCACGACGTCGAGATGCCCGAACTGCTCGGGTAGCGTCGGGACCATGAGCCCCGCAGCGCAGCGCGAATTCGACATCGTCGTCTACGGAGCAACGGGGTTCGTCGGGAAACTCACCGCCGATTACCTGGCCCGACACGGCGGGGACGCCAGGATCGCGCTGGCCGGACGGTCGCAGGAGAAGCTGCTCAAGGTCCGCGAAACGCTGGGGGACCGGGCGGCCGACTGGGAGCTGATCACCGCCGACGCGTCCCAACCGTCGACGCTCGAGAAGATGGCCGCGCGCACCCGCGTGGTCGTCACCACCGTCGGGCCCTACACCAAGTACGGGCTGCCGCTGGTCGCCGCGTGCGCCGCCGCGGGTACCGACTACGCCGACCTGACCGGTGAGACGATGTTCATCCGCGACAGCATCGACCACTACCACAAGCAGGCGGTCGACACCGGCGCACGGATCGTGCACGCGTGCGGATTCGACTCCATCCCTTCCGATCTCACCGTCTACGCGTTGTACCGCACGGTGACCGAGGACGGCGAGGGCGAACTGGGGGACACCAGCATGGTGGTGCGCACCTTCGCCGGCGGGGCGTCCGGCGGAACGCTGGCCTCGATCATGGAGGTCCTCAACACCGCATCGACCGACCCCGAGGCGCGGCGGCAGATGACCGACCCCTACACCCTGTCGCCGGACCGCAGCGCCGAACCCGAACTGGGTGCCCAGCCCGACATGCGGTGGCGCCGCGGCGGCGAGATCGCCCCCGAACTGGAGGGGTACTGGACCGCGGCGTTCGCGATGGCCGGTCCCAACACCCGCATCGTCCGGCGCAGCAACGCTCTGCTGGGTTACGCCTATGGACGCAAGCTGGAGTACTCCGAGGTGATGAGCACCGGGCGGACCCCCGTCGCACCCGCCATCGCCGCGCTGACCACCGCGGGCAGCGCCGCCGTGATGGGGCTCGGCTCGCGGTATTTCCACAAGCTGCCACGCACACTCGTCGACCGGGTGCTGCCCGCACCGGGCACCGGACCCAGCGAACGGACCCGGGAGAAGGGCCACTACACGGTGGAGACCTACACCACCACGACCACCGGTGCCCGCTACCTGGCCCGCATGTCCCAGCGGGGCGACCCCGGATACAAGGCCACGTCGGTGTTGCTCGGTGAGTGCGCCCTGGCGCTGGCGATGGACCGCGACAAACTGTCGGACCTGCGCGGTGTTCTCACCCCGGCCGCCGCGATGGGCGATGCGCTGCTCGCCCGCTTCCCCGGCGCGGGTGTGTCCCTGAAGACCTCGCGCCTGGCATGACCGCCGTTGGGACCCGTGCGGTGACCGACGGCGGCTCTCCCTAGAATTGACCGGTGACCGCCACCCCTGACGCCGACGCCGAATCCCTGCCCAAGTCGTGGGATCCCGGGGCGGTAGAGGCGGACATCTACCAGGGTTGGGTCGACGCGGGGTACTTCACCGCCGATCCCGCGAGCGACAAACCCGCCTACTCCATCGTGCTGCCGCCGCCGAACGTGACGGGCAGCCTGCACATGGGCCACGCCCTCGACCACACGCTGATGGACGCCCTGACCCGGCGTAAGCGCATGCAGGGTTTCGAAGTGCTGTGGCTGCCCGGGATGGACCACGCCGGCATCGCCACCCAGACCCTGGTGGAAAAGCAGCTGACCGCCGGCGGCACCACCAAAGAGGAGCTCGGCCGCGAGCGGTTCATCGACAAGGTGTGGGAGTGGAAGCAGGAGTCCGGCGGCACCATCGGGGCTCAGATGCGCAGGCTCGGCGACGGGGTCGACTGGAGCCGGGACCGGTTCACGATGGACGACGGCCTGTCCCGCGCGGTGCGCACCATATTCAAGAAGCTCTACGACGCCGGCCTGATCTACCAGGCCGAACGCCTGGTCAACTGGTCGCCGGTGCTGGAGACGGCGATCAGCGACCTCGAGGTCAAATACGAAGACGTCGAGGGTGAGCTGGTGTCGTTCCGCTACGGATCGCTCTCGGACGACGAACCGCACATCATCGTCGCCACCACCCGGGTCGAGACCATGCTCGGCGACACCGCGATCGCCGTGCACCCCGACGACGAGCGCTACCGCCACCTGGTCGGCGCCTCGCTGCCGCACCCGTTCCTCGACACCGAGATCGTCATCGTCGCCGACACCCACGTCGATCCCGAGTTCGGAACGGGCGCAGTAAAAGTCACGCCTGCGCACGATCCCAACGACTTCGAGATCGGACTGCGGCATTCGCTACCGATGCCGACGATCATGGACACCAAGGGCCGGATCGCGGCCACCGGAACGCAGTTCGACGGCATGGACCGTTTCGAGGCGCGGGTCAAGGTCCGTGAGGCGCTCGCCGAACAGGGCCGCATCGTCGCCGAGAAGCGGCCCTACCTGCACAGCGTCGGGCATTCCGAACGCAGCGGCGAACCCATCGAGCCCAGGCTGTCGCTGCAGTGGTGGGTCAAGGTCGAGGCACTGGCCAAGGCCGCCGGTGACGCGGTCCGCAACGGCCACACGGTGATCCACCCGCCTAGCCTCGAGCCGCGGTGGTTCGCCTGGGTCGACAACATGCACGACTGGTGCATCTCCCGGCAGCTGTGGTGGGGCCACCGGATCCCGATCTGGCACGGACCCAACGGTGAAACGGTCTGCGTCGGTCCGGACGAGACCCCGCCCGAGGGATGGGAACAGGACTCCGACGTGCTCGACACGTGGTTCTCCTCGGCGCTGTGGCCCTTCTCGACCATGGGCTGGCCGGACCGGACCCCCGAACTCGACAAGTTCTATCCCACCACGGTGCTGGTCACCGGCTACGACATCCTGTTCTTCTGGGTGGCCCGGATGATGATGTTCGGCACGTTCGTCGCCGACGATCCCGCCATCACCGGCGACGGGCAGCGAAGTGCCCCGGTGCCGTTCGAGAACGTCTTCCTGCACGGGCTGATCCGCGACGAACACGGCCGCAAGATGAGCAAATCGCGCGGCAACGGCATCGACCCGCTCGACTGGGTCGAGGCCTTCGGCGCCGACGCGCTGCGCTTCACCCTCGCCCGCGGCGCCAGCCCCGGCGGCGACCTGGCGATCGGCGAGGACCACGCGCGGGCATCGCGCAACTTTGCCACCAAGCTGTTCAACGCCACCCGTTTCGCGCTGATGAACGGCGCCAGCCCGGCCCCGCTGCCGGAGGCGGCCGCGCTCACCGACGCCGACCGCTGGATCCTCGGCCGGCTCGAAGAGGTCCGCGCCGAGGTCGACACCGCACTCGACGCCTACGAGTTCAGCCGAGCGTGCGAATCGCTGTACCACTTCGCGTGGGACGAGTTCTGCGACTGGTACGTCGAGCTCGCCAAAGTCCAACTCGGCGAAGGGGTTTCCCATACCACGGCGGTGCTGGCCGCGGTGCTCGACACCCTGCTCAAACTGCTGCACCCGGTGATGCCGTTCGTCACCGAGGTGCTGTGGAAGACGCTGACCGGCGGTGAGTCGCTGGTCGTCGCGGACTGGCCGCAGGCATCCGGGATCGCGCTGGACACCGCTGCCGCGCAACGCATCGCAGATACCCAGAAGCTGATCACCGAGGTGCGCCGGTTCCGCAGCGACCAGGGCCTCGCCGACCGCCAGCGGGTGCCGGCCAGGTTGTCGGGCATCAGCCCCGCGGGCCTGGACGACCACGTGCCCGCGGTGCGCGCGCTGGCCTGGCTGACCGATGCGGATGAGGGCTTCAGCCCGTCGGCGTCGGTCGAGGTGCGGCTGAGCGGCGGGACCGTCGTGGTCGAGGTGGACACCTCCGGGACCGTCGACGTCGCCGCCGAACGTCGAAGGCTCGAAAAGGACCTCGCCGCCGCGCAGAAGGAGTTGGCGGGCACCACCGCGAAACTCGGCAACGACGCGTTCCTCGCCAAGGCACCGGCGGAGGTGGTCGACAAGATCCGCGCCCGCCAGCAGGTGGCGCGCGAGGAGGTCGACCGGATCAACGCCCGCCTCGCCGGACTGCCGTCGCCGCGATGACCCGGCCCGAGCCCACCCCCGACGAGATCGCCGCACTCCTGCAGGTGGAACACCTGCTCGACGCGCGGTGGCCGGAGACCAAGATCGAGCCCAGCACCGCGCGGATCAGCGCGCTGCTCGAGATGCTGGGCTCCCCGCAGCGCGGCTACCCGTCGATCCACATCGCCGGCACCAACGGTAAGACGTCGGTCGCCCGCATGATCGACGCGCTGCTGACGGCACTGAGCCGGCGCACCGGCCGCACCACCAGCCCCCACCTGCAGTCCGCGGTCGAGCGGATCGCCATCGACGGCGAGCCGATCACCCCGGCGCGCTACGTCGAGGTGTACCGCGAGATCGAACCGTTCGTCCTGATGGTCGACGAACAGTCCGAAGCGGCGGGCGGGCCGCGGCTCAGCAAGTTCGAGGTGCTGACGGCCATGGCGTTCGCCGCCTTCGCCGACGCGCCGGTCGACGTCGCCGTCGTGGAGGTGGGGCTCGGCGGGACGTGGGACGCCACCAACGTCGTCAACGCCCCGGTCGCGGTCATCACACCGATCGGCATCGACCACGCCGACTACCTCGGCGACACGCTCACCGAGATCGCGGGGGAGAAGGCAGGCATCATCACCCGCCAGCCCGACGACCTCGTCCCCACCGACACCGTCGCGGTGATCGGGCGGCAGGCACCCGAGGCGATGGAGGTGCTGCTGGCCCAGGCGGTGCGCGCCGACGCCGCGGTGGCGCGCGAGGACTCGGAATTCGCCGTGCTGTCCCGCCAGGTCGCCGTCGGCGGCCAGCTGCTGGAACTGCAGGGCCTCGGCGGGGTCTACCCGGAGATCTTCCTGCCGCTGCACGGCGAGCACCAGGCGCACAACGCGGTCCTCGCGCTCGCCGCGGTCGAGGCGTTCTTCGGCGCGGGCGCGCAGCGGCAACTCGACCTCGACGCCGTCCGGGCGGGTTTCGCCGCCGCGGCCAGTCCCGGCCGGCTGGAGCGGATGCGTAATGCGCCGACGGTGTTCATCGACGCCGCCCACAACCCCGCAGGCGCCGCCGCCCTCGCCGACGCGCTGCAGTCCGAATTCGACTTCCGCTACCTCGTCGGGGTGATCTCGGTGATGGGTGACAAGGACGTCGACGGCATCCTCGCCGCGCTCGAACCGGCATTCGACCAGATCGTCGTCACCCACAACGGGTCGCCACGGGCGCTCGAGGTCGATGCGCTCGCGCTGCTGGCCGAGGAGCGCTTCGGACCGGAACGGGTCATCCGGGCGGCCACACTGCCCGACGCCATCGAAACCGCGACCGCGGTGGTCGAGGATTCCGGGAGCGACGGCGAAGGGCTCTCCGGCGCCGGCATCGTCATCACCGGTTCGGTCGTCACCGCCGGGGCCGCGCGCACCCTCTTCGGACGGGATCCGCAATGACCGATCGCCCACCGGCACCCCAGCAGCCCGACCCGTGGCGCAGCTTTCGTGGCGTGATGGCGGGGACGCTGATCCTCGAGGCCATCGTGGTGTTGCTGGCGCTCCCGGTGGTGTCGTTCTCCGACGGCGGCTTCACCGCCGGCAGCGGAGGATTCCTGATCGGTTTCGCCGTCGTGCTGGTGCTGCTGTGCGGGATGCAGGGCCGGCCGTGGGCGCTGTGGGTGAATCTCGGGCTGCAGTTCGTGCTGATCGCCGGGTTCCTGCTGGACGCCGCGATCGGGTTCATCGGTGTCGTGTTCGCCGCCGTGTGGGGGTTGATCGTCTACCTTCGCGCCGAGGTCAGGCGCCGTGAACAGCGCGGTTTGCTGCCCGGACAGCAGCGGGGCACCGAGGAGTGACCGGGTCCCCGCTGCAGTACTCTGTCCGCCGTGACTGAGCGGACCCTGGTTCTGATCAAGCCCGACGGCGTGCAACGGCGCCTGGTCGGGGAAATCCTCTCCCGGATCGAGCGGAAGGGTCTGACCATCGCCGCTCTCGAGCTGAAGACGGTCAGCGACGATCTGGCGCGACGCCACTACGCCGAGCACGAGGGCAAGCCGTTCTTCGGTGCGCTGCTCGAGTTCATCACCTCCGGTCCGCTGGTCGCCGCCATCGTCGAGGGCCCCCGCGCCGTGGCAGCGTTCCGGCAGATCGCCGGTGGCACCGACCCCGTGGAGAAGGCCGTGCCCGGCACGATCCGCGGTGATCTCGCGCTGGTGACCCAGGACAACCTGGTGCACGGCTCGGATTCGCCGGAGTCCGCGGCCCGCGAAATCGAACTCTGGTTCCCCGGCCGCTGACGCTGTTGCGGCGCCTGGTCCGTAGGCGCCGCGTCGTGTGGGATACTGGTCGCGGGTAGCCGGACTTCAACCGGAGTTCGTCACCCGAATGAAGACTTCGACGTGCGCGACCACCGCCACCGCGGTGCGGCGCCGACCGTCCAGCCGTCATTCAGCCAGGCACTGAGTGGGTTCTTACCTAGGGCCGCTCGGAGCGAGACCACAACAAGCCCGGGGAACGCCATACCGGGCACAACAGCGGAAGCCCTCGCGTGGCCGCGTCGTACGACGCGCCCGGGGGCTTGAGGAGAATACGTGGCCGACAGTGAAAATACTCAAGCCCAAGACTCACCGGACTCGTCAGAAGAGGCGCACGCAGCGGAAACGCCTCGCGAAAGACTTCCCGAACGCCTGAGGGTGCACTCCCTGGCCCGGGTGCTGGGGGTCACCAGCAGGCGCGTTCTCGACGCGCTGGCCGAACTCGACGGGCGCGCGCGCAGTGCGCACTCGACCGTCGACCAGACCCAGGCGGAGCGGGTCCGCGAGGTGCTCGCGGGCGACGGCCGAGACGCCGCCGCCGACGCTCCCGCCGTCGAGGCGCCCGCCGCTGAAGCGCCGGCCGTGGAAGCCGTGGAAGCCGTGGCCGACGTCCCCGAGGTCGCCGAGATCTCCGAGGTGACGGTGGAGACCGTCGAGGTGGCCCTCGAGGTCACCAGCGTCGACGACCAGCCCACCGACGACGCGCCGAGTCCCGACACCCCCACCTTCGAGGCGCCCGACGAGGAGCCCGAATCACGGCTGATCCTCGAGACGGCCCCAGTCGAGCGGGCGGACTATCTGCCGCTGTTCGTCGCACCCCAGCCGGTGCGCCGCTTCGAGCCCGTCGACGAGGACGACGAGGAGGACGAGGACGACGAGACCGGCGACTCGGGGGAGTCCGACGACGACGATCAGTCGGAACGGCCCGCCGCGCGACGCCGTCGCCGGGGCCGCCGGGGCCGGGGTCGAGGCCGCGGCGAGCAGAGCGACGACAACGGCGACAGCGACACCGCCGAGGCGACCGATGCCAAGACCGACGGTCAGGCGGCCGCCGACGAGGACACGGGGGACGACTCCGAGGACGAGGGCGCCGACGAGGACACCGCGGGTGGCGACGGCAGTTCGCGCAGGCGTCGCCGCAGACGCCGGCGCAAGTCGGGCTCGTCGGACGACTCCGACAGCGGCTCACCCGACGATCCGCCGAACACCGTCGTGCACGAGCGCCCGCCGCGCGAGCGTGGCGGCAAGTCCGGCGACAGCGACGACAACGAGATCCAGGGCATCAGCGGGTCGACCCGGTTGGAGGCCAAACGGCAGCGCCGACGGGACGGTCGCGACGCCGGACGACGTCGGCCGCCGATCCTGTCCGAAGCCGAGTTCCTGGCCCGCCGCGAAGCCGTCGAACGCGTCATGGTGGTCCGCGACAAGGTCCGCACCGAACCGCCGCACGAAGGTGCGCGGTACACCCAGATCGCCGTACTCGAGGACGGCGTCGTCGTCGAGCACTTCGTGACGTCGCCGGCGTCGGCGTCGCTGGTGGGCAACATCTACCTCGGCATCGTGCAGAACGTGCTGCCGTCGATGGAGGCCGCGTTCGTCGACATCGGCCGCGGCCGCAACGGCGTCCTCTACGCCGGTGAGGTGAACTGGGAGGCCGCGGGCCTCGGCGGCCAGAACCGCAAGATCGAACAGGCGCTCAAACCCGGCGACTACGTCGTCGTCCAGGTCAGCAAGGATCCGGTCGGGCACAAGGGAGCCCGCTTGACCACACAGGTGTCGCTGGCCGGTCGCTACCTGGTCTACGTGCCCGGCGCGTCGTCGACCGGGATCAGCCGCAAGCTGCCCGACACCGAACGGCAGCGGCTCAAGGAGATCCTGCGCGAGGTCGTGCCGCAGGACGCCGGAGTGATCATCCGGACCGCGTCGGAGGGCGTGAAGGAAGACGACATCCGCTCCGACGTCGAGCGGCTGCAGAAGCGGTGGAACGAGATCGAGGCCAAGGCCGCCGAGATCACCGAGAAGAAGGCCGGGGCGGCCGTCGCGCTGTACGAAGAGCCCGACGTACTGGTCAAGGTGATCCGCGACCTGTTCAACGAGGACTTCTCCGGGTTGATCGTCTCCGGCGACGAGGCGTGGAACACCATCAACTCCTACGTGGAGTCCGTCGCGCCGGATCTGATGCCGCGGCTGACCAAGTACGAGCCCGCCGGCGGTGACGGGCCCGACGTGTTCGCGGTGCACCGCATCGACGAACAACTCGCCAAGGCGATGGACCGCAAGGTGTGGCTGCCGTCGGGCGGCACGCTGGTCATCGACCGCACCGAGGCCATGACCGTCGTCGACGTCAACACCGGCAAGTTCACCGGCTCGGGTGGAAACCTCGAGCAGACCGTGACCCGCAACAACCTCGAGGCCGCCGAGGAGATCGTGCGCCAGCTTCGGCTGCGCGACATCGGCGGCATCATCGTCATCGACTTCATCGACATGGTGCTCGAGTCGAACCGCGACCTGGTGCTGCGTCGGCTGACCGAGGCGCTGGCCCGTGACCGCACCCGCCACCAGGTGTCCGAGGTGACGTCGCTGGGCCTGGTTCAGTTGACGCGTAAACGCCTGGGTACCGGGTTGATCGAGGCGTTCTCCACACCGTGTCCGCACTGCGCCGGCCGCGGCATCGTGTTGCACGGCGATCCGATCGACAACGCCTCGAGCAACGGGCGCAAATCCGAACCCGGCACCGGTCGGCGCAGCAAGCGCGGCAAGAAGGGCGCCAAGCCCGAAGAGGTGCCGGAGGCCGTCCCGGTCATCAAGGTGCCGCCGCATCCGGCCGGTGAGCACCCGATGTTCAAGGCGATGGCGGCGGCCAACGGCGGTCGGCACGAGGACGACGAATCCGACGACGAGTCGACCGACGAGACGCAGCAGGTCGGCGAGGACGACACCGCGGAGAAGGTGCACGACTCCGTCGGTGAGGAGATCGAAGCCGAGGAACTCGACGACGAGGACTTCGAGGATTCGGATTCGGACGAGGATTCCGACGACGACTCCGATGACGAGTCCGATGAGGAGTCCGATGAGGATGAGATCGACCTCGACACCGACGACGACGAAGAGGACGACGACGATATCGAGGTCCTCGACGACGATTCGGACGACCCGGATGAGGACTCGGATGACGACGAGGACGAAGAACCCGAGGTGATCGTGGTGCCCGCACGGCGTCCGCGGCGTCGTGCCGCGGCGCGCCCGGCGGGTCCGCCGAGCAGCGAGTAGGGCGGTTTGACCCTCTCCCTGCTGGTCACGTACCCTTGACCAGTTGCCGCCAGGCTGACCGCCGGCGGCCGCGGGATCGAATCGACGCCCGCACCCAGACCCGCGCACGCAGCCTCCGGGCAACGCAGTGCGCGCACCGGCTACGGAAGAGGACTAGGACACGATGGCGAGCTACGCAATCGTCAAGACCGGCGGCAAGCAGTACAAGGTCGCCGTCGGCGATGTGGTCAAGGTCGAGAAGCTCGACTCCGAGCCCGGTGCGTCGGTGTCGCTGCCGGTCGCACTGGTCGTCGACGGTGCCAACGTGACCACCAAGGCCGAGGACCTGGCCAAGGTCGCGGTCACCGGTGAGGTGCTCGAGCACACCAAGGGTCCCAAGATCCGGATCCACAAGTTCAAGAACAAGACCGGCTACCACAAGCGTCAGGGTCACCGTCAGCAGCTGACGGTCCTGAAGGTCACCGGCATCGCGTGATCGAGCCGTCAGGCGAGAACAGACAATACTGAGCGGAGACCAAAGAGATGGCACACAAGAAGGGCGCGTCCAGCTCGCGCAACGGTCGTGACTCCGCCGCCCAGCGGCTCGGCGTCAAGCGTTTCGGCGGCCAGGTCGTCAAGGCCGGCGAGATCATCGTGCGTCAGCGCGGCACCCACTTCCATCCCGGCGTGAACGTCGGCCGCGGCGGTGACGACACCCTGTTCGCCACCGCACCCGGCGCCGTCGAGTTCGGCAGCCGTCGCGGTCGCAAGACCGTCAACATCGTTCCGGTCGCCCGAGAGGTCTAGTCCCCGCGTCGAGATCGACGTTTGGGCGCCGGCTTCTCGCAAGTTCGCGCCCAAATGTTCGTTTCGGCGAAGGAGTGATCATCATGCCCCGGTTCGTCGACCGCGTCGTCATCCACGCGAAGGCGGGCAACGGCGGCAACGGCTGCGCGTCGGTGCACCGTGAGAAGTTCAAACCGCTCGGCGGTCCGGACGGCGGTAACGGCGGTCGCGGCGGCAGCATCGTGCTGGTCGTCGATCCGCAGGTGCACACGCTGCTCGACTTCCACTTCCATCCGCATGTCGTGGCTCCGTCGGGTAAACAGGGCGCGGGCAGCAACCGCGACGGTGCTGCCGGCGCCGATCTCGAGGTCAAGGTTCCCGACGGCACCGTCGTCCTCGACGAGCAGGGTCGTGTGCTGGCCGACCTCGTCGGCGCGGGCACCCGCTTCGAAGCCGCCGCGGGCGGTCGCGGTGGACTCGGCAACGCGGCACTGGCCTCCCGGTCCCGCAAGGCACCCGGCTTCGCCCTGCTGGGCGAGAAGGGCGAGGTCCGTGAACTCACCCTCGAGCTCAAGACGGTCGCCGACGTCGGTCTGATCGGCTTCCCCTCGGCGGGCAAATCCTCACTGGTCTCGACGATCTCGGCGGCCAAGCCGAAGATCGCGGACTACCCCTTCACCACGTTGGTGCCCAACCTCGGCGTCGTCTCGGCGGGGGACCACACCTTCACGGTCGCCGACGTCCCCGGCTTGATCCCGGGCGCCTCGGAAGGCCGTGGACTCGGCCTGGAGTTCCTGCGTCACATCGAACGCTGCGCGGTGCTCGTGCACGTCGTGGACTGCGCGACCATGGAACCCGGCCGCGACCCGGTCTCCGACATCGAGGCGCTCGAAGCCGAACTCGCCGCCTACCGCCCGACGCTGCAGGGGGATACGACTCTCGGCGATCTGGCCGAACGCCCACGTGCCGTGGTGCTCAACAAGATCGACGTGCCCGACGCCAGGGAGCTGGCCGACTTCCTCCGCGAAGAGATCTCCGAACGTTTCGGCTGGCCGGTCTTCGAGGTGTCCACGGTGACACGAGAAGGCCTGCGCCCCCTGACGTTTGCGCTGTGGGAGATGGTCAGCGCCTATCGGGAGGCCCAACCGCCGATCGTGGCGCGCCGGCCGATCATCCGGCCGGTGCCGGTCGACGAGACCGGCTTCTCCGTGCACCCGGACGGCCAGGGTGGGTTCGTCGTGCGCGGCACCAGACCCGAACGCTGGATCAGCCAAACCGATTTCGACAACGACGAGGCGGTCGGCTACCTGGGCGACCGGCTGGCACGCCTCGGTGTCGAAGACGAGCTGCTGCGCCTCGGCGCGCGGCCCGGCTGCGCGGTGACCATCGGCGACATGACGTTCGACTGGGAACCGCAGACACCGGCCGGGGTGGACGTGCAGATGTCCGGTCGCGGTACCGACACCCGGCTCGAGCAGACCGACCGCGTCTCGGCCGCCGAACGCAAGATCGCCCGGCGGGAGCGCCGCCAGTCGGGCGACGAGCCCGGCGGTGATGAATGACCGGGGCCGCCCACAACGCATCGCCGCACCGCGAAGCGGTCAGGACCGCGCGCAGCGTCGTCGTCAAGATCGGCACCACGGCACTGACCACGCCCAGCGGCGTATTCGACGCCAACCGGCTCGCCACCCTGGTGGAGGCGATCGAGAAGCGGATGAAGGCCGGCTCCGACGTGGTGATCGTGTCGTCGGGTGCGATCGCGGCGGGTATCGAACCGTTGCGGCTGTCCAAACGGCCGACGGACCTGGCCACCAAACAGGCCGCCGCCAGCGTCGGGCAGGTCGCTCTGATCAACTCGTGGAGCAGCGCCTTCGCTCGCTACGAGCGCACGGTCGGGCAGGTGCTGCTGACCGCACACGACATCTCGATGCGCGCACAGCACACCAACGCCCAACGCACCTTGGACCGGTTGCGGGCGCTGCACGCGGTGGCGATCGTCAACGAGAACGACACCGTGGCCACCAACGAGATCCGGTTCGGCGACAACGACCGGCTGTCGGCGCTGGTGGCGCACCTGGTGGGGGCGGACGCACTGGTGTTGCTGTCGGACATCGACGGCCTCTACGACTCCGATCCACGAAAAGGCAACGCACGCTTCATTCCTGAGGTGTCCGCACCCGACGACCTCGACGGCGTCGTGGCCGGCCGCGGGAGCAGTCTGGGCACCGGCGGGATGGCGTCGAAGCTCTCGTCGGCGCTGCTGGCCGCCGACGCCGGTGTCCCCGTGCTGCTCGCGGCCGCCGCCGACGCCGCCACCGCCCTGTCGGACGCGTCGGTCGGTACCGTGTTCGCCCCACGCGCGGAACGGATGTCGGCGCGGCGGTTCTGGGTGCGGTACGCCGCGGAGTCGACCGGCGCACTGACCCTCGACCAGGGTGCGGTCAACGCTGTTGTGGGGCAACGGCGCTCGTTGTTACCCGCCGGCATCACCGCGGTGTCGGGACGGTTCTACGGCGGCGACGTCGTCGAGCTGCGGGCGCCGGACGCGACCGTGGTGGCTCGCGGCGTGGTGGCCTACGACGCGACCGAACTCGCCACCATGCTGGGCCGCTCGACCTCGGATCTACCGGCCGAGATGCGCAGGCCGGCCGTCCACGCCGACGACCTCGTCGCGGTCTGAGCGCACCAACTTCCACAGTGACGCGATGCGGCGGGCGCGCTGACGCGCGGCGTCGAGGACGTCGTCGTCGGCCGGGCGTACCTCGACACCGTGCGCTTGCGCCGTCGCGGTGAGCGCCCCCCGCACCGCGGGGTCGGCGAGCAGGACCGTGGCCAGCATGCCGGGGGTCAGGGTGCGTTCCCGCAGGAGTCCCCGGTAGTGGACCTCGGCCGGGATCGCCACGTCGAAGGCACGCCGGAACACGCCGTCGACGGTCGCGACGATCGCCGTCAGCGCGACCTGTGACGCCGCGTTGAGCGCCAGACCGCGGAACGGGAACCACGGCACGGGCAGTTTGTCGATCTGCTTGTCGAGCGCCCCGGACAGTAGATACCCGGCGAGTTTGTGGGTCTCGATCTCCTTGACGTCCGACCAGTCCACCGCGTCGCCGTCGAATTCCACCTCGTCGTCGCTGACGGCCAGCCCGCCGAAGTGGTTCAGCAGCCGCAGCAGGTCACGCAGTGGTTCGGGGGCCGGCGCCAACCGGGCCAGCGCGTCGCCGATGCCGAGGGCCCAGCGCCCCTCGATCGCGCCGGGGCCGGGTCGGATCTGTGCGAGGAGTGTGGACACCCCGCCCATTCAAGCCGAATTCGCCAGCGCGGGCAGCTCGTCGGCCAGTAACGCCAGCATCGGCGAGCAGCCGTTGTCGAGTTTGACGGTCGCCAGATCGTCACCGCGGGTGGGGCCGCGGTTGATGATCGCGATGGGCATGTCCCGCGCCGCGGCGTGCCGGACGAACCGGTATCCGGAGAAGACGGTGAGCGAGGAGCCGGCCACCAGCAGTGCGTCCGCGCCGTCGACCATCGCGAACGCGCGCTCGACCCGGTCCTTGGGCACACTCTCGCCGAAGTAGACGATGTCGGGTTTGAGCATGCCACCGCATACCGGGCAGTCGAGAATGCGGAACGTCGAGGTGTCGCCGATGACGGCGTCGGCGTCCGGGGCGACCGCGATGCCGCCGACCGACTCCGCCCGCTCGAGGAAGCCGGGGTTGGCCGCTTCGAGCAGCTCGGCCAGGGCCGCGCGCGACATCGTGTGTCCGCAGTCCAGACAGATCACCTCGGCGTAGGTGCCGTGCAGGTTGATGACGTTGCGGCTGCCCGCCTTGGTGTGCAACAGGTCGACGTTCTGGGTGATGAGGCCGATCGCCACGCCGGAGCGTTCGAGTGCGGCCAGCGCGCGGTGCCCGGCGTTGGGCATGGTGGCGGCCATGTGCCGCCAGCCGACGTGGTTGCGCGCCCAGTAACGCTGCCGGAACACCGGATCGGAGGTGAACTGCCGGATGGTCATCGGGTTGCTCGGCGGCGAATCGGGTCCCCGGTAGTCGGGGATGCCGGAGTCGGTCGACATCCCCGCGCCGGTGAGTACCGCGACGCGGCGGCCTTGCAGCATCGCGACCAGTTCCGGTGATTCCACCCTGTCCAGGATAGGGACCGACGCTGTTTGAGCTGCTCGTCGGCCGTCGGCGCGACGTTTCTGTGCCGACCACGACTCCACCGATGTGGAGGTGCTGTCCGCGGCCACCGTCACTCGGACGCCGCCGCCGGCCAGCCCGCCAACGCCAGGTCGGCGATGGCATGCAGGTCGTCTCGGCTCGCGCCGCTCCGGGCCTGAATCGCAATTCCCTGGCAGACCGCCGCGATCCAGCGGGCCAGCAGCAGGGTGTCGACGCCGGACAGTTCGCCGTCGTCGACCGCGGCCTCGAATCGTTCGGCCAGTCGGTGCACCGTCGCGTCGCGGAACTCGGCCAGTCCCGGCGCCTCCCCGACCGTCAGGCAACCGTGGACGTCGCCGCTGACCGTGTCGGCCGCACCGTGGACCATCGCCTCGGCGACCGCGCGGGCCGTCGACCGGGTCAGCGCTTCCACCGTGTACGCGCTCGGGCCGGCGAGGTAGCGCTGCAGGGCGCGGTCGAACAGGTTCTCCTTGGACTCGAACTCGGCGTAGATGCTCCGACGGTTCACGCCGGTCGCGGCGGTCACATCGGAGATGGACACGCCGTCGAAGCCGCGTTCCCAGAACAGTCTCATCGCCACGTCCTCGACCTGAGCCGGGTCGAACTCCCGGGGCCGCCCGACGGCCATCGCCCCACCACCTCTCATGTGATGCCGGTCACATCGGGAATGTGTTAGCCCACGGAGGGTCTTGACCTCAGCGTACTAAGTAACACGTCGGTTCGTAATTACGAGGAGTTCACGAGATGAGCACAGCACACCTGACCGGACGGCGGGCACTGGTCACCGGCGGATCGCGGGGAATCGGCGCGGGAATCGTCCGGCGACTGTCCGCGGACGGCGCCGCCGTGGCGTTCACCTACTCGGCCTCCGCCGCCAACGCCGAGGAACTCGTGGCCGAACTCACCGCCGACGGCGCCGTCGTGGTGGCCATCCGGGCCGACGCCGCCGATCCCGCCGAGAGCGCCGACGCGGTCGATCAGGCCGTCGCCGCACTCGGGGGTCTGGACATCGTGGTCAACAACGCCGCCGTCGCGCACATCGCACCCTTCGACGAGTTCCCGCCCGAGGAGTTCGACCGACTCGTGGCGATCAACATCGGCGGCATGTACTGGACCACGCGCAGCGCGATCAAGCATCTGGGCGAGGGCGCACGCATCATCAACATCGGCAGCATCAACGCCGACCGGATCCCGGGCCCGGGGCTGTCGGTGTACGGCATGACCAAGGGGGCCGTGGCCGCCTTCACGCGAGGGCTCGCCCGCGATCTCGGTCCGCGCGGCATCACGGTGAACAACGTGCAACCGGGCCCGATCGACACCGATGCGAACCCGAACCGCGGCGACTTCGCCGAGAGCCTCAAGCAGGTGACGGCGCAGGGCCGCTATGGGCACACCAGCGACGTCGCGGCTCTGGTGAGCTTCGTGGCCGGCCCGGAATCCGGCTACATCACGGGCGCCCACCTCAACGTCGACGGCGGCTTCACGGTCTGACGGTCACCGGTCACCCGACCACCATCGAAAGGACCACAACGACGTTCGGCGCGAAGTCGACTGCCGACGAAGTGCATTCCTACGCCCTCGACGTCGTCATCGCCGAGCGGCTGTGGGCCGCGAGCGAGGACGGTCAGTGCAGGCAGTCGGCCGCCGAGATCAGTTCGGCGCTCATGTTCTGCTCCATCATCCGCAGCGCTGCCTCGCCGAGTTCGGCGTCGATGTGGGCGACCGCGTCGCGGGGGATGACCACGGGGAAGTGCCGGACGTAGGCGTCGAGCGCGGTGTAGAGGATGCACTGCTCGGTCACCTGGCCGGTCAGCACGACGCGTTCCGGTTCGAGCTGGGTGAGCAGGTACGCCAGCGATGTGGCGTAGAAGGCACTGTGGCGCACCTTCGTCATGACGCGGCAACCCTGTTCCGGCACGATCGGTGTGACGAGGTCGGGGCGTTTGCCTTCGAGACCGGAGCGCACGATGTCGCTGAATTCCGCGCTGAAGTCACCGTAGTTGTCGTTGACGTAGATGAGGTCCACGTCGTCGCGGTTGCGGGCGTCGGCGATCAGTTTGGCCAGGGGGTCGATGATCCGTTCGACATTGGGAGCCAGCTTGTCGGCGTCCTCGTGGTCGTAGGTATTCATCATGTCGATGATCAGCACCGCGGTCTTGGTCATGTCTTTGCATACCCCGCGATGAATGCGGGCAACAATGTGGGCATGGATTTCTACTCGGCGTACCGGCACGGCTTCGCGCGCATCGCCGCATGCACGCATCACACCTCGCTCGCCGACCCGAAAGGCAACGCCGAGGCCGTGCTACGGATGGCCCGCGACTGTCACGACGACAACGTCGCGTTGGCGGTCTTCCCGGAGCTGACGCTCACGGGCTATTCCATCGAGGACATCGTGCTGCAGGACGCGCTGCTCGAGGCGGTCGACGCGGCGCTGCTGGACATCGTGGCCGCATCGGTGGATCTGCTGCCGGTGCTGGTGGTGGGCGCGCCGCTGCGGTACCGCCACCGGGTCTACAACACCGCGGTGGTGATCCACCGCGGGCAGATCCTCGGTGTGGTGCCGAAGTCCTATATCCCCAACTACCGGGAGTTCTACGAGAAACGCCAGATCGCCCCCGGCGGCGAGGAGCGCGGTGAGATCCGGCTGGGCGACCGCGACGTGCCGTTCGGGCCCGACCTGCTGTTCGAGGCCACCGACCTGCCGGGCTTCGTACTGCACGTCGAGATCTGCGAGGACATGTGGGTGCCGGTGCCGCCCAGCGCGGAGGCCGCGCTGGCCGGTGCGACCGTGCTGGCCAACCTGTCCGGCAGCCCGATCACGATCGGCCGGTCCGAGGACCGGTGCCTGTTCGCGCGTTCGGCCTCCTCACGGTGCCTGGCCGCCTACGTCTACGCCGCAGCGGGACAGGGGGAGTCGACGACGGACCTGTCCTGGGACGGGCAGACCATGATCTGGGAGAACGGGGTGTGCCTGGCGCAGTCGGAGCGCTTCCCGAGAGGTGAGCGGCGCTCGGTGGCCGACGTGGACCTCGAACTGCTGCGCAACGAGCGGTTGCGGATGGGAACCTTCGACGACAACCGCCGCCACCAGATGATCGACGAGGATTCGTTCCGGCGCATCGAGTTCACGCTCGACCCGCCGGCCGGCGACATCGGGTTGTACCGCGAGGTCGAGCGCTTCCCTTTCGTGCCCGCCGATCCGGCACGGCTGGAACAGGACTGCTACGAGGCCTACAACATTCAGGTCGCCGGGCTCGAGCAGCGGCTGCGCGCACTGGACTACCCGAAGATCGTGCTCGGGCTGTCGGGGGGCCTGGACTCGACGCACGCGCTGATCGTGGCGGCGCGAGCCATGGACCGCGAAGAACGGCCGCGCAGTGACATTCTGGCGTTCACGTTGCCGGGGTTCGCGACCGGCGAGCGCACGAAGAACAACGCGACCCGCCTGGCGGAGGCGCTGGGCGTGACGTTCGAGACCATCGACATCAAGTCGACGGCCGAACTGATGCTCAAGGAGATGGACCACCCGTTCTCGCGCGGGGAGAAGGTCTACGACGTCACGTTCGAGAACGTGCAGGCCGGTCTGCGCACGGATTACCTGTTCCGCCTCGCCAATCAGCGCGGCGGCATCGTGCTGGGCACCGGTGACCTGTCCGAGCTGGCGCTGGGCTGGTCGACCTACGGTGTGGGTGACCAGATGTCGCACTACAACGTCAACGGTGGTGTGCCGAAGACGTTGATACAACACCTGATCCGATGGGTGATCGCCTCGAAGCAGTTCGACGACACGGTCAACGAGGTGCTGCAGTCGGTGCTCGACACCGAGATCAGCCCTGAGCTGGTGCCCGCCGGGGAGGACGAGGAGATCCAGAGCAGCGAGGGCAAGGTGGGACCGTATGTCCTACAGGACTTCTCGCTGTTTCAGGTGCTGCGCTACGGATTCCGCCCGTCGAAGGTCGCATTCCTGGCGTGGCACGCGTGGAGCGACGCCGACAACGGCGACTGGCCCACCGGATACCCGGAGAGCAAGCGGCCCACCTATTCGCTCGGCGAGATCCGGCACTGGCTGCAGGTGTTCGCCCAGCGGTTCTACTCCTTCAGCCAGTTCAAACGGTCGGCGCTGCCGAACGGGCCGAAAGTGTCTGCCGGCGGCTCACTCTCACCGCGCGGCGACTGGCGCGCACCGTCGGACATGTCGGCGCGTGTCTGGCTCGACGAGATCGAGAACTCCATCCCGAAGAGCTGACAATCCGGGTTCGCCGTGCGTCGACCGACGCGATACGGACGCGAGATCCGCGAGTCGCGTGACGACCTGCCGAATCCCGCTTGCGACATCGCGTCGTAGTCGCCGATGATGCCGAACGCCAGCCGTTCGGCATGGCTGAGGATCGCGTTCGGTGAGAGGCGCTGTGAGAGAACCGAAATCGGTCATCGGGCCCTCGATGACCGCGACACCGCTGATCGCGGGCTCACGTGCGGATCAGCGTCTTCGGCTTCTGTGAATCCGGCATCCAACGTCGTCGAGTGCTCCACCGGCCAACAGTCACATCCGGCCCGCGGCCGGAGAAGGGCCTTCGATCCCGACTTCTGCCGTGTTCAGCGATACAACCCGATCCGGGGCACGAACCGGCCGACCGCGGCCGTGTACTCCCGGTAGGCGTCGCCGTGGACGGCGCGCAGGTACGGTTCCTCCACCACCCGCACCTGCAGCTCGATCGTCACCACCAGCAGGACGAATCCCGCCAGGGCAACGGGATTCGGGGTCACCAGCGCGATCCCGAAGCCGAACACCAGCATCGCCGAGAAGATCGGGTTGCGTACCCAGGCGAAGACACCGGACCGTACCAGCGCGGTCGTTTCCGCGTGATCCACGCCGACGCGCCAGGAGTCGCCCATGTCGACCTGCGCGTAGAGCGTCGCGGCGATCCCGGCGACCGCCAGCACCACGCCCAGGAGCTGTATCCACGGGGTGTCCAGCGGCGCGACGGGCGACACGACGCCGCCGAGCTGAAGTGCCGGCGCCACCAGAGCCGCCGCGATCGCGACGACGAAGCCGACGCCGGCGAACCACTCGACCGAGCCGGGGCGCCCGCTCACACCGCGAAATCCCGTCGACCCGGTCCTGCGTCGCTGTTCCCAACTGCGCCAACCGAATCCGAGCAGTCCGAACACTCCCAGCAGGAGCAGGGCGGTCATCGGTGCGGACATCAGCAGCACGGGTCCCCTCGCCAGGCGTTCACACCTTCGCGCACGGCGATCGCCGCGATGCCCAGCGCCGCCACTGGATCGGCCCACTCCCAGCCGAGTGTGCTGTTGAGGATCAGGCCGGCCAGCAACACCGCCGACAGGTAGGTGCACAGCAGTGTCTGTTTGGAATCGGCGACCGCGGACACCGACCCGAGCTCGCGGCCGGCACGGCGCTGGGCGAGCGACAGTGCCGGCATGATCAGAAGACTGGCCGCGGCCAGGGCGATCCCGACGAGCGACGGTCGCGGCTCACGCACACCGAGCAGGGTGAGCACCGCATCGACGGTGACGTAGGCGGCGAGGGCGAAGAACGAGAAGGCGATGAAGCGCAGCGCGGCCTTCTCCCGCGTCTCCGGATCGGGGGCCGTGAACTGCCATGCGACCGCCGCCGCGGACGACACCTCGATCACGGAGTCGAGGCCGAAGCCGACCAGCGCCGACGACGACACCCGCACACCCTCGGTCAGCGCGACCAGTGCCTCGACGATGTTGTAGGTGATCGTGGCGGCGACCAGCAGGCGCACCCGACGTGTCAGGACGGCGCGGCGGCCTGTCGCGGTGGCCATCAGCAGCACCCTTCGTCGGCGGCCGGACAGCACGCCGGGTCCACGGTCAGCACCAGGCCGATCAGGTCGTCGAGCGCGTGGGCGATCCGCGGGTCGCTCAGTTCGTAACGGCTGCGCCGGCCCTCCGGGGTGACGGTGACCAGTCCGCAACCGCGTAGGCAGGCGAGATGGTTGGACAGGATCTGTCGAGAGACGCCGAGCTGGTCGGCGAGGGCCGACGGGTAACCGGGGCCGGTCCGTAGCGCCAGCAGGATCTCGACCCGTGTCGCATCCGACAGGGCGGCACCGAACCGGGAGAGTGCGTCGCGGTGGACCACGGTGAGCATGCCGGAATAGTACATCTTTGGATGAATTCAGCAATATCTGAACTGACCGTGCCTGCTGTCCGGTAGTGGCGAATGGGGGTCAGCGCCGATGACGTCGCCGCCCGTGCGCGCGACCCTGAGAGCTGTCACACCACAGAGTTTGGAAGGAGTTCCCATGCGCGTCGGCACGACACTGCGGGCTTCACTTCTCAGCGTTGGCGTCGCGGTTGCGCTGTGCGCGGCGCCGTCGGCCCATGCGGCACCCAGCGGACCGACGTGCTCGGCCACCGCGCTGTCCACGCTGTGTCAGAGACCGGGCAACGCCCAGATCGTCTCGACCCCGCCGGTGGTCGACTATCAGGCGCAGCTGCCCTACTTCGGCGGGTTCGGCTTCTACCCCTTCGGGATCGGCGGCCGGCACCGTTGAGGCGCCGCCCGCCTACAGTCGCCCATCCACCCGTAGCGCCGGGTGCACCCAGTCAGGGGAGCGTCGCTCCTTGAAGGAACGGAAGCCCTCCCGCGCCTCGGGCGAGGAGTAGCTGGCCTGCATGCCGATCCGGTCGAACAGCCCGAGGTAGCTGTCGATACTCGACTTGACGACGCTGCGGGCCTGCGGTGCGGTGCGACAGCATTGCGCGAGCACCTCTTTGGCGGCGTCGATCAGCTCGTCGTGCGGGACGACCCGCGCCACCATGCCCCAGTCCTGGGCCTCCTGGGCGGACAGCGTCCGGCCGGTCAGCATGAGGTCGCGCGTGCGGACCGGGCCGATGAGCCGGGTCAGCATCTGGCTGTAATAGGTGTCGGCGATCCCGCGGAACAGTTCGGGCACGCGGAAGGTGGCGCGGTCGCTGACCACCGCCATATCGCTGCACAGCGCGATCTGCAGCCCACCGCCCTGGCACAGCCCGTTGACCGCCGACACGACGGGTTTGACCGACTGGCGCAGCGTCTCGAACGGCGTCACATCCATTCCCAGCGCCGACCCGAACGTCAGCCAGTTGTCGCTGCCGTCGCCGCCTCCCATGTCACCGCCGGGGGCGAACACGTCACCGGCGCCGGTGATCAGCAGCCCGGCGAGATCGGGGTCCGCGTCGACGTGGCGCACCGCGTAGCGGATACCGAAGTACATCGCCGGTGTCATCGCGTTGCGCGCTGCGGGCCGGTCGAGCGTGCAGACACCGAACGCGCCCTCGCGGGTGAACCGCAGGTACGGCGTGCCCAGCCAGTCCCCGTCCGGTGGGCGCGGTGTGTCCTGCTCGGACCTGTTGTCCTCCGACGTCGTCGTCATCGCTTCTCCTGTCATCTCAACTCAAGGCGTCGTCGATCGCTTCTGCGGTGGGGGCGCAGTCACCCGCACCCGGGACCAGCGTGGCCAGCGCACCAGCCGTACACGCGCGGCGCAGTGCCTCCTCGTGGTGGCCGTCGCGCCAATGCGCGGCCAGCACCCCGGCGAACACGTCACCTGCGCCGGTGGTGTCGACCGCCTCGACCGCCGGCGCCGGGATGTCGAACCGCTCGCCGTCGCCGAGGTAGCTCGCGCCGCGCGCGCCCCGGGTGATCACCAGATGCGGAACCGGCCAGTGCCATTCCCCGGCCTCGGCCTGGTTCACCACCACCACGTCGGCCGCTTCGGCCAGCCTCAGCAATTCGTGCGGCGGGGCGCCGGCCGGGGAGGCGTTGACGATCACGACGGCTCCGGCGGCACGCGCCACCCGCGCCGCGTCGTTGGCGGTGGTCAGCGGGATCTCCAACTGCATGAGCACGACGTCGGCTTCGGAGATCACCGCGCGCACCGCGGCGGAGTTCACGCCCAGATGGGCGTTGGCCCCTGGCGCGACGACGATCGCGTTCTCCGCCGCGGCGTCGACCATGACGACGGCCGAACCGCTGGGTCCCGGCACCGTCACCACACCGTCGAGTCCGACGCCGTTCTCCCGTAGGTGCCCGCGTAACCGGGCGGCGGCCGGGTCGTCGCCGAGTGCGGCCACCAGCCGGACGTCGGCGCCGGCCCGTGCGGCCGCCACCGCCTGATTACCGCCCTTACCGCCCGGAGAGGACGACATCGACGAGGCGAGAACGGTCTGGCCGGGGCGCGGAAGGGCCGGTACCGCGAAGCGAAGGTCGACGTTCACACTGCCCACCACGCAGACTCGCGCCGCCGCCATGCGCTCACGCTAGACCAGGTGCCCTCCTGCCTGGGGCGACACGCGTCAGGTGGCACCGCCACCTTCGATACGCTGGACTGATGAGTGTGCACGCCCCCGCCGCTGTCGATCTGCGCACCGAGGTCCACGACGCCGCCCGACGGGCCCGCGTCGCCTCCCGCGCGCTGGCGACGCTGTCCACCGAGACGAAGAACCGCGCGCTGCGCGCGGCGGCCGATCGGGTGCTCATGGACGCGCACCTCATCATCGCGGCCAACGCGAAGGACCTCGAGAAGGCCGAGGCGGCCGGGACGCCCGCCGCCATGCTCGACCGGCTGGCGCTCAACCCCCAGCGCATCGACGGTGTCGCCGCGGGTCTGCGCCAGGTCGCGAGCCTGCCGGACCCGGTGGGTGAGGTGCTGCGCGGCAACACGCTGGTCAACGGTCTGCAGCTGCGTCAGCAGCGGGTGCCGCTCGGCGTGGTCGGCATCGTCTACGAGGGCAGGCCGAACGTCACGGTCGACGCGTTCGGCCTCACGTTGAAGTCCGGCAACGCGGTGCTGCTGCGGGGCAGTTCGTCGGCGGCGCACTCCAACGCCGCGCTCGTCGACTCGCTGCGCGTCGCCCTGATCGGCGAGGGGCTCGACGCGGATGCGGTGCAGCTGCTGCCCAGCCACGACCGGGCCAGCGTCACCCACCTGATCCAGGCCCGCGGTCTGGTCGACGTGGTGATCCCGCGCGGCGGGGCCGGTCTGATCGACGCCGTCGTCCGCGATGCCCAGGTGCCCACGATCGAGACCGGCGTCGGCAACTGCCACGTCTACGTGCACTCCGCGGCCGACCTGGACATGGCCGAGACCATCCTGCTCAACGCCAAGACCCGGCGGCCCAGTGTCTGCAACGCTGCCGAGTCGGTGCTCGTCGACGCGGCGATCGCCGAGCACGCCGTACCTCGGCTCACCAAGGCGCTGCAGGACGCCGGGGTGACCGTGCACGCGAACCCCACCGAAGAGGAACTGCGCGCCGAATTCCTGTCCATGGACATCGCGCTGGCTGTGGTCGACGGCGTCGACGCCGCGATCGCCCACGTCAACGAGTACGGCTCGGGGCACACCGAAGCCATCGTCACCGCGGATCTCGCTGCGGCGCAACGCTTCACCGAACGAGTCGATGCGGCCGCGGTGATGGTCAACGCGTCGACGGCGTTCACCGACGGTGAGCAGTTCGGATTCGGCGCCGAGATCGGCATCTCCACTCAGAAGCTGCACGCCCGGGGCCCGATGGGTCTGCCAGAATTGACCTCGACCAAGTGGATTGTGTGGGGAGACGGCCACACCCGCCCTGCCTAGATCGGAGCCCCATTCGTGAGCGTCCCCGCACGTCCGGCACCGCTGTTCGCTGACATCGACGATGTCGCGCGCCGCCTCGCCGAGACCGGATACCTGCCCGACACCGCGACGGCCACCGCCGTCTTCCTCGCCGACCGGCTCGGCAAACCTCTGCTGGTCGAGGGGCCCGCGGGCGTGGGCAAGACCGAACTCGCCAGGGCCGTCGCCCAGGCCACCGGCTCGGGGCTGGTCCGGCTGCAGTGCTACGAGGGGGTCGACGAGGCCCGCGCCCTCTACGAGTGGAACCACGCCAAGCAGATCCTGCGCATCCAGGCCGGCAATCAGGCAGCAGGGGACTGGGACCGGACCAAACTCGACGTGTTCTCCGAGGAGTTCCTGCTGTCGCGGCCGCTGCTGACGGCGATCCGGCGCACCGAGCCGACGGTGCTGCTGGTCGACGAGACCGACAAGGCCGACATCGAGATCGAGGGCCTGCTGCTCGAGGTGCTCTCCGACTTCGCGGTGACCGTGCCGGAGCTCGGCACGATCAAGGCCGAGCGGACACCGTTCGTCGTGCTCACCTCCAACGCCACCCGGGAACTGTCCGAGGCGCTCAAACGGCGCTGCCTGTTCCTGCACATCGACTTTCCCGATCCGGACCTCGAGCGGCGCATCTTGCTGTCCCGCGTGCCCGAACTGCCCGAGAACCTGGCTTCCGAGCTGGTACGCATCATCGGCGTGCTGCGCGGGATGCAGCTCAAGAAGCTGCCGTCGGTGGCCGAGACCATCGACTGGGGCCGCACCGTGCTCGCGCTGGGGATGGACACCATCGACGACGCGATGATCGCCGCCACCCTCGGTGTGGTGCTCAAGCACCAGTCCGACCAGCAGCGCGCCGCCGGAGAGCTAAGGCTCAACTGATGCCACCGCGCCGCGTCCGACCGCCCCAGCCGCTGGCCCCGCACGGGCTGCCCGGCCATCTGGTCGAGTTCGTCGAAGCGCTGCGCGGGCAGGGGATTTCGGTGGGTCCGTCGGAGACCGTCGACGCCGGACGGGTGATGGCCGTCCTCGGGCTGGGCGACCGCGAGGTGTTGCGCGAGGGTCTGGCGTGCGCGGTGCTGCGGCGTCCGGACCACCGCGACACCTACGACGCGATGTTCGACCTGTTCTTCCCGGCCGCGCTGGGCGGCAAGACGGTGCTGCCCGACGAGGACGCGGACGGCGACGAGCAGGGCCTGCCTCCCGAGGACATCGAGGCGATGCGTGAGGCGCTGGTGAAGCTGCTGACCGACAACCCCGACCTGGCCGAGATGGACGAGCGGTTGACGGCGATGATCGCCCAGATCGTCGAATCCTACGGTCGCTACAACTCGAGTCGGGGGCCGTCGTACTCGTCGTATCAGGCGCTCAAGGCGATGAGCCTCGACGATCTGGAGGGCCGGTTGCTCGCCGGGCTGCTGGCGCCCTACGGCGACGAGCCCACCCCGACGCAGGAGCAGATCGCCAAAGCCGTTGCAGCCCGCCGCATCTCGCAATTGCGCAAGATGGTCGAGGGGGAGACGAAACGACGCACCGCCGAACAGCTGGGGCGCGAACACGTCCAGATGTACGGGGTGCCGCAGCTCTCGGAGAACGTCGAGTTCCTGCGCGCCTCCGGTGAGCAGCTGCGCCAGATGCGCCGGGTGGTCGCCCCGTTGGCACGCACGCTGGCCACGCGGCTGGCGGCGCGCCGGCGCCGCGCCAGGGCCGGTGAGATCGACATGCGCAAGACGCTGCGCAAGTCGATGTCGACCGGCGGTGTGCCGATCGACGTCGCGCTCAAGAAGCCGCACCCGGCCCGGCCGGAACTGGTCGTGCTCTGCGATGTGTCGGGGTCGGTCGCCGGATTCAGCCACTTCACGCTGATGCTGGTTCACGCGCTGCGCCAACAGTTCTCGCGGGTGCGCGTCTTCGCGTTCATCGACACCACCGATGAGGTGACACAGCTGTTCGGGCCCGACGCCGATCTCGCGGTGGCGGTGCAGCGCATCACCCGGGAGGCCGGGGTGTACACCCGCGACGGGCATTCCGACTACGGCAACGCGTTCGTGTCGTTCCTGCACAAGTATCCGCAGGCGCTCTCCCCGCGCAGTTCGCTGCTGGTGCTCGGCGACGGCCGCAACAACTACCGCAACCCCGAAACCGAACTGCTGGCCCGGATGGTCAACGCCAGCCGCCACGCGCACTGGCTCAACCCTGAGCCCAAACACCTGTGGGGAAGCGGTGATTCGGCCACGCCTCGCTACGAGGACGTCATCACCATGCACGAGTGCCGTTCGGCCAAACAGCTGGCCGCGGTGATCGACCAGCTGCTGCCCGTCTAGCTCCTCCCGTTCCCTGTCTGCGCGCAGGCCGGGTCAGGCGAACGACACCGTCACGTCGCCGCCGTTCGGGTCGGCGCCGCCGACCAGCGACCACGGCGCACGATAGACCCGCCCGGGTGCGGCGGGCCACACCGTGCGCGCCGTACCCACCGTGCGGCCGTCCTGCACCGCCCGCAGCTTCGGCAACCGGCGGTACTCGTCGACCCAGAACAGCAGATCGCCACGGGACGCGGCGCCGCCGTTGGGCGTGACGAGTTGCGGGGCGACCCAGGTGAACGGTCCGTCGGTGCGGATGCGCACGCCGGGCGCCGGAGCCTCGCGGCGCCGCAGCCAGTCCCGTACCGCGGTGGCCACGTGCCTGCCGTCGAGCGCGGCGCCATCGGCGGTGTCGACCGGGTGCAGCAGATTGCCGACCGCGAAAACGCCTGGGGCACTGGTGCGCAGGGCCGCGTCGACCACGGGGCCGCGGGTGCCTGCGTCCATCGCCAGACCGCCGGTCCGGGCGAGCTCGTGGTCGGGAATCCAGTCGCCGGTGAACACGACGGTGTCGCATTCGACGGTGGTGCGCTCACCGGTGTCGAGGTTCTCCACCACCGCGTTGCGCACCCGGTCCTTCCCCTCGATGCGCACCAGCCTGCTGCGCGTCAGCACCGGCCCGTCCATCAGCGTCCGGCCCGGGATGCGGAACGCAGCATAGGACTCCGAGCGGGGGTGACCGGTGACCATCGCGACCGTCGCACAGCCCGCCTCGCGCAGTGTGAGCACCGCCGACCAGCTGACCAGTTCCGCGCCGACGATCAGCGCGCGTGTGCCCACCCGGGCGTGGTGCAGATGCACGAGGTTCTGCAGTTGCCCCGTGGTGTACACCCCGTCGGGCCGGTCACCCGGGATGAGCCGGGCCGGCCGTGGCCGTTCGCGCGCGCCGGTGGCGAGCACGACCGCGTCGGCCGCCACCGTCCGCACGCCGCGCGGTGTGGTCACCTGCAGGAGGCGCTCCCCGCCCCAGCCGGTCACCATCGCCTCGGTTTCGAGCATCGCGCCGGCGTCGAGCGCCTGGACGGTCAGCCGCCGCGCGTAGGCCGGGCCGGACATGAACCGCCGAAGGTCACGCATCCCGTAGCCGGGATGGTCGCTGTGCCTGGGGATTCCGCCGGTCTGCGCTTCGCGCTCGAGGACCAGGACGTCGAGGTCGGGGGCGAGTGCCGCGGCCGCGGTGAGGCCGGAGGGGCCGCCGCCGATGATCGCCACGGCGACCTTCTGGGTGGGTACCGTCATCGCACTGCCGCCACTTCGTCGTCGTCCTCGGCGCCCTGTGACTCCAGCAGCGCGCGGGTGTGCGCACCGCAGTAGAAGCCTTGGCAGCGCCCGTTCATCACCCTGGTCCGCCTTCGCAGCCCGTCCAGGTCGGCGGGCGGGATCGTCGAGGAGAACGCGTCGCGGATCTCTCCGGCCGTCACGCGTTCGCAGAAGCAGACGATGCGTCCGTAAGCCGGGTCGGCGGCGATGCGGCCGGCGTCCTGGTACGGACGCACGCCGTTCTCGCCGATGTTGGGCATCCGGGGCGGGTCGGGCAGGTCGACGCGCGCGGTGAGGTCGAGGTCGGTGTCCTCGAGGAGGCCCATGACGTGTTCGGCGATCGCCATGCCCGACGTCAGGCCCGTGGAGCGGATGCCGCCGACCAGGACGTAGCGCCGTGTCGCGTCGACGTCGATCAGGTAGTCGTCGGAGTCGATGGCCGCGCGCAGTCCCGCGTAGCTGGCGGTGACCTCTTCGTCGAACAGCTTGGGCATCAACGCGCGACCCTTGGTGACAAGGAAGTCGAAGCCCTCCTCGCTCGTCGCGGTTGCGGTGCGGTCGCTGAGGTTCTCCGAGGTGGGGCCGACCATCACGTTGCCGTAGATGGTGGGGCTCACCAGCACCCCCTTACCGCGCGAGGACGGCACCGCGAGCACGATCAGGGGAACCATCGGCCGGGTCAGCTTGTCGAAGACCAGCAGTTCCCCGCGGCGCGGGGTGACGGTGAAACGGTGGTGGCCGAATGCCGCGTCGAGGTGGTCGGCGCCCAGGCCGGCCGCGTTGACGATCCAGCGAGCGTGCACGTCGCCGGCGGTGGTGTGCAGCGTGGTGTGGCCGTCGGCGATTTCCGCCGACAGCACCCGCGCATCCCGGATCAGGCGGGCGCCGCGCTGCACCGCGTCGGTGGCCAGCGCCAGGTTGGTGGTCCAGGTGCAGATCAGCGACTCACCGGGGACCGTCAGACCCGCCAGCGCGCCCGGTCCCAGGTCGGGCACCATTCGGTAGACCGTTGCGGCATCGACGATCTCGCATGCGGTGTAGCCGTTGCGAACCGCTTTGTCCCGCAGGCCGGGTAGCGCGTCGCGCTCTTCGTCGGTCCATGCGACCAGCAGCGCGCCGGTGCGTTCGACGGGGATGCCGGTCTGCTCGGCGTATGCGCCCAGCAGGTCGTATCCGCGGGCCACCAGCGTCGACTCCAAGGTGCCGGGTTTGGCGTCGAACCCGGTGTGCAGCAGGGCCGTATTGGCCTTGCTGGTGCCGTCGCCGACGTCGCCACGCGCTTCCAGCAGCGTCACCGACAACGCGGTGCCGGCCAGGGCGCGCGCGATCGCGCTGCCCACGATGCCCGCGCCGACCACGACGACGTCACTGACGTCGGGGCTATTCATCAGCTCTCTCCTTGGTTCTGCAGGGTTGATTCCGCCGCGCGCCGCCAGCGGTCCAGGTGATCGGCGGCGCGGTCGGCCGACCACTGCGGTTCGTAGGTGTGGACGGGCGTCCACGGACCGACGGCGTCGGCCGGGGTGAGTGCGGGCTGCAAGGCCATGCGCGCACAGGCGGCGGCGCCCAGCGCGGTCGCGTGCAATGACGGGTAGACGTCGACCGGGATCTGCGCGAGATCGGCCTGTGCCTGCATCAGCACCGCCGAGCGGGTCAGGCCGCCGTCGACCCGGAGCCTGGTGAGGGGACGCCCCAGATCCGTGGCCACCAGGTCGGCCAGCGCGGTGACCTGTGCGGCGATTCCCTCCAGCAGCGCCCGCACGAGGTGGCCGCGCCCGCTCGACAGCGTCATCCCGGTGAACGAGGCCGTCGCACCCGAATCCCACCACGGCGCAGCCAGACCCGCGAGCGCCGGGACACACAGCACCCCGTCACTCGAGTCGGCGGAGACGGTGTCGAGCCGGTCGGCGGCGGGCACCAGCCCGAGGTCGATCGCCCACCGCACGGCCGATGCCGCGGTGTACACCTGACCGTCGGCGCAGTACGACGTCTGTCCGCGCAACCGCCAGGCCATCGACGTCGTCAGCCCCGACGACGACAGTGCCGGGGCGGCGCCGAGCTGTGCGAGCAGGAACGCCCCGGTGCCGTAGGTGCACTTGGCGGCGCCGGGCTCCAGGCAGCTCTCGGCCAGAAGGGCGGCCTGCTGGTCGACGATGAGCCCGGCGACCGGGATCGTCGGCCCGAAAGCGGCTGTCTCCCCGACGATCCGGTCGCAGTCGACGATCTCGGGCAGCGCCTCGCCGGCCAGCCCGAACAGGTCGAGCAACTCACCGTCCCAGGAGGGGGAGTCCAGCCCGGTCAGCAGTGAGCGGCTGGCCGTTGAGGCGTCGGTGACGAACGCGCCGCACAACCGGTGCACCAGCCAGGTGTCGGTGGTGGTGACCACTCCCGAGCGGGTGAGATTCGCCCGCAGCCAGGCCATCTTGGGTGCGGAGAAGTACGGGTCGAGCACCAGGCCCGTGCGCTGCGCGACGCGGTGGGCCGAATCGGTGAGCGGTGCGCAGACCGACTCCGAGCGGCGGTCCTGCCACACGATCGCCGGGGTGAGCGGGCGCCCGGTGTCGCGGTCCCAGGCCAGCACCGTCTCGCCCTGGTTGGCCAGGGCGACCGCGTCCACGCCGACCCCCGCCTGCGCCAGGGCCTCCCGGCCCGCGCGCACGACCGAATCCCACAGCGCTTCCGGATCCTGTTCGACGGCTCCGCCCGCAAGGTATTGCGGTCGCAGCGCGACCTCGGCGACCGCGACGACCCGCCCGGACACGTCGGAGCCGTAGTCGACGACGATCGCTTTCGTCCCCGACGTGCCCTGGTCGATGGCGAGCAGATGGGTCATCAGTCTCTTGCGGCCTCACGGTCGAGTTCGGCGTCGATCGAATGCATGTCGGGCATCGACAGGCCGGTGCGGCCGCGGGTCGCCAGCAGGTAGCCCAGGTAGAGCGCGCCGATCACCACCATCACGATGACGTACGACCATGCCTCGGCGAAACTCGAGTCCCGGAACAGCGCGAGTTCGAACACCAGCCAGACGACGGCCACCGCGACGATCGGGATCTCCCACGCGCCGAGGTCGAACTTCCCGTTGGCGGGCAACGCCTTGCGCTTGACGAGGTAGAGCACGACGGTCGCGGCGTACATCACCGCGGGCAGGAGCGTGGCGGCGCCGAAGAGCGTGAACAGTGCGGTCTCCGAGCGGGAGAAGATCGCCAGGATCAGCTGCGCCACGACGAAGTAGAGCACCGCGGCCTTGAACGGGGTGTGGAAGCGCGGCGAGATCTGGTTCCACTGCTGCCAGCCGGGGAAGCGCTCGTCACGCGACATCGCCCAGGTGACGCGCACTCCGGTGATCATGATGACCAGACCGCACGCGAAGATCGCCAGCACCACCATCAGCAGCAACAGCGTCGCCACCACCGAGCCCAGGGTGTTCTCGATGACGTCGGCGATCGGCGTCCCGGACTCAGCCAGCGCGACCGGGTCGCCCGCGGCCAGCGTGACGGCGACCAGGAACAGGAAGCCCAGCACACCGGAGGCCAGCACGGCCTGGCACATCGCCCGTGGCACCACCCGCTCGGGGTCGTGGGTCTCCTCGGCGAGGTTGGCGGCGGATTCGAAGCCGACGATCGTGAAGGCACCCAGCAGGAAACCGAGCATCCACGGTCCGGCCGACGTCCAGTCGCCGAAGCTCCAGAAACCCTCCGCCGGGACGGCGCCACGGCTGAACAGGTTGCCGAACTCCATGTCCCCGCGGATCGCGGCGACCACGAGCAGCAGCACGGTCAGCGCCACCATGCCGATCAGCTCGAGGGTCACGAAGCTGTTGTTGACCCGTTCGGCCCACGGTGTGGAGAACGCCACCAGCAGGAACTGCACCACCAGCACCAGCGCGGTGATCAGCCACGCGATCGTGGCGGTGCTCTCGTAGTTCAGCAGCACCGGCAGGATCGTCGACGCGATCGTGTAGTCCACCGCGCACACCACGATGGCCAGGAACGTGAACGAGATCCAGCCGATGATCCAGCCCAGCACCGGGTTGGCCAGCCGCGACATCCACTGGTAGTGGTAGCCGGTCACCGGGATGCGCGACGCCAGCGCACCCAGCACGAAGGCGACCGCCAACTGGCCGACCACCGCGATCGGCCACGTCCAGATGCCGATCGGGCCGGACGAGTTGAGGACGGACCCGTAGGTGGTGAAGATGCCGGTCGCGATCGAGACGAACGCGAACGCCACCGCGAAGGACGCGAACTTCCCGGTGCGCCGCTCGAGGGCCTGCGAGTAGCCGAACTGGGCGAGGTCGGCGGCGTCACCGCCGCCGGTAACGGGGCCGGACATAGTTCCTCCGTTGGTATAGACCATGTGGTTGAACCGTAGTATGGGTGTGAGCCACGTCATCGTCAACTCGGGCGGGAAATCGTGCGCCGAAAGGGTGGCCTAGACCACGTGGTTGCCGCATCCGGCTACGCTGCACACATGCCGGGCGCTGGGAGGAAGAGTCCGCCGACGGGTGGGGGCAACCCGCCGCGCTATCTCGCCATCGCGGCGGTGGTGCGCGACAGAATCGTCACCGACCAGCTCGGACCGCATACGCTGCTGCCCTCGGAACGCGAGCTCGCCGAACAGCACGGCGTCAGCCGGATGACCGCACGCCAGGCGCTGTCACTGCTCGAAAGCGAAGGCGTGGTCTACCGCAAACCCCCTCGCGGGACCTTCGTCGCCGAACCCCGGGTGCGCTTCCACATCGGCAGCTTCTCCGAAGAGGTGTCGCGGCTCGGGCGCCGGCCCGCCGCCCGCCTGCTGTGGGCCGAGGTCCAGCAGGCGACCCCGGCGGTGCGCATGGCGCTCGGGCTCGACGACGGCGCGGAGGTGCACGTCTTCCACCGGTTGCGCAGCGTCGACGACGCACCGGTCGCACTCGAGACGACGTTTCTGCCCGCCCACCTGACGCCCGGCATCCTCGACACACCGGAGGAGGGCTCGCTGTGGGCGGTGCTGCGGGACCGCTACCGGATCCGGCTCGCCCGGTCGACCGCAGTGCTCGAGTCGATCGTGCTCGACGACGCGTCGAGTTCCGCGCTGGCCGTGCGTGCCGGATCGGCGGGCACCCTGTTGACCCGCCGCACCCAGGACGAGTCCGGCCGGTGCGTGGAGTATGCGCGCGACGTCTACCGCGCCGACCGCGCCGCATTCGAGGTCTCCGAGGTGCTGACGCCCGACCGCGCTGGGGTCTGAGGGTGCAGCCGCTGCCGTAAGCTCGCTGTTCGTGCAAAGCCGTCCGATGAGCCGCTCGCGCGAAGAGCATCGAACGCGCAGGCTGGGTGTGATGGGTGGGACGTTCGACCCCATCCACCACGGGCACCTGGTCGCCGCGAGCGAGGTGGCCGATCTGTTCGGGCTCGACGAGGTCGTGTTCGTGCCGACCGGACAGCCGTGGCAGAAACACGACCGCCAGGTCACCCCCGCCGAGGACCGCTATCTGATGACCGTGATCGCCACGGCCTCCAACCCGCGGTTCTCCGTCAGCCGGGTGGACATCGACCGCGGCGGCCCCACCTACACCAAGGACACCCTGCGCGATCTGCACGACCTCAACCCCGACGCCGACCTGTACTTCATCACCGGCGCCGACGCACTCGGCTCGATCCTGTCGTGGCAGAACTGGGAGGACATGTTCTCCATCGCGCGGTTCGTCGGTGTCAGCAGACCCGGCTACGAACTCGACGGCAGCCACATCTCGGCTGCCCTGCGGGAACTTCCCGACGACGCGCTGTCGTTGGTCGAAGTGCCCGCGCTCGCGATCTCGTCGAGCGACTGCCGCAAACGTGCCGGCGAAGCTCGACCCATCTGGTACCTGGTGCCCGACGGCGTGGTGCAGTACGTCACCAAGCGCAGGCTCTATCTTCCCGACCCGCTCGAAAGCTGAGGACCTCCCCATGACCGCCTCCGACGAAGCCATCCAGATGGCGACCGTGGCCGCCCGTGCGGCGTCGTCGAAGCTCGCCGACGACGTCGTCGTCATCGACGTGTCCGGCCAACTCGTGATCACCGACTGCTTCGTCATCGCCTCGGCGAACAACGAGCGACAGGTCAATGCGATCGTCGACGAGGTCGAGGAGAAGATGCGGCTGGCCGGCCACAAACCCGCCCGTCGTGAGGGCACCCGCGAGGGACGCTGGACCCTGCTGGACTACGTCGACATCGTGGTGCACATCCAGCACCAGGACGAACGCAACTTCTACGCACTCGACCGGCTGTGGCGGGACTGCCCGCTGGTCCCGGTCGATCTGGACGGGCCGCTTCCTCAACGGGACGCCGAGGAGCCTCTTGCACGAGGAGAAACGGACGACGCCTCGTGAGGGTGCGCCGGCTGGTGCTGCTGCGGCACGGCCAGACCGAATTCAACGCGGGCCGGCGCATGCAGGGCCAACTCGACACCGAACTCTCCGAATTGGGCCGCGAGCAGGCGGTCGTTGCCGCGGAGGCACTCGCCAAGCGTCAACCCCTGCTGATCGTGTCCTCG
Organism: Mycolicibacterium litorale; assembly: GCF_014218295.1. Next base: position 3,561,246 of record NZ_AP023287.1, on the reverse strand, counting down.
GATCTGCGCCGCGCGCTGGACACCGCGCTGGTGCTCGGTGAGCGGGCGGGGCTGCCGGTGTCGGTCGACACCCGGTTGCGCGAAACACATCTGGGTGACTGGCAGGGCATGACCCACCTGGAGGTCGACGCCGTCGCACCCGGTGCGCGGCTGGCCTGGCGCGACGACGCCCGCTGGGCGCCGCACGGCGGGGAGAGTCGCGTCGACGTCGCAGCCCGCAGCCGGCCGCTGGTCGCCGAACTCGTTGCCGCGCAACGTGAGTGGGGGTCGGACGCCGACGGACACCCCGACCGTCCGGTGGTGCTGGTGGCGCACGGTGGTCTGATCGCCGCGCTGACCGCGGATCTGCTGGGCTTGCCGGTGGACACCTGGCCGGTGCTGGGCGGGATGGGCAACGCCAGTTGGGTTCAGCTGTCCGGGCATTCGGAACCTGAGGCCGGTCTCGACGACATCCGTTGGCGGCTGGACGTGTGGAACGCCTCGGCGCAGGTCGGCCATGACGTCCTCTAGGCCGACGCTGCTGGTCTTCGCCGATTCGCTGGCGTACTACGGCCCGACCGGTGGTCTGCCGTCCGACGATCCGCGGATCTGGCCCAATCTGGTCGCCGATCACCTGGGTTGGGATCTCGAGTTGATCGGTCGCATCGGCTGGACGTGCCGCGACGTGTGGTGGGCGGCGACGCAGGATCCGCGGGCATGGGCCGCCTTGCCGCGCGCCGGCGCGGTCGTCTTCGCCACCGGTGGCATGGATTCGCTGCCCTCGCCGCTGCCGACCGCGCTGCGTGAACTCATCCGGTATGTCCGGCCGCCGTGGTTGCGGCGCTGGGTGCGCGACGGCTACGGCTGGGTGCAGCCGCGGTTGTCGCCGATCGCCCGCTCCGCACTGCCGCCGCATCTGAGCGCCGAGTACCTCGAGATGACCCGCAGCGCCATCGACTTCAACCGGCCGGGCATCCCGATCGTGGCATCGCTTCCGTCGGTGCACATCGCCGAGACCTACGGCAAGGCCCATCACGGCAGGGCCGGTACGGTCCGGGCGATCACCGAGTGGGCCGAACGGCACGACGTCCCGCTGGTGGACCTCAAGGCCGCCGTGGCCGATCACGTCCTCGGCGGGCGAGGCAACCCCGACGGCATCCACTGGAATTTCGAGGCGCACCGGGCGGTGGCCGATCTGATGATCAAGGCGCTGGCCGAAGCCGGTGTGCCGCAGAGCGTCACGGGTCGCTGAGCCATGGCCGTGGTGGTGGTGACCGATGCCTCGTCCCGCTTGCCCGCCGACGAGCTGACCCGCTGGGGCATCCGGCAGGTGCCGCTGCATGTGATGGTCGACGAACTCGATCTGCGCGACGGGGTCGACGCCATCCCCAACGACATCCACGAGCGGGCGCATGTGACGACGTCCGGTGCCACGCCGGGAGAGCTGGGCAAGGCCTATCGGCGGGCGCTCGCCGACAGTGGCGGTGACGGAGTGGTCGCGGTACATCTGTCCGCGGCGCTGTCGAGTACGTTCAGCTCCGCGGTGACCGCGGCGCGCGAGTTCGGATCTGTTGTCCGCGTGGTCAATACGCGTTCTGCCGCGATGGGCGTCGGTTTCGTCGCGCTGGCGGCGGCGCGCTGTGCGGCCGAGGGCGCCGACCTCGACACGGTGGAGGCGGTCGCACGCTCGGCCGTGCCGCGCGGGTCGGCCTTCATCGTCGTCCAGCGACTCGACAACCTGCGGCGCAGCGGACGGATCGGCGCGACCGCGTCGTGGCTGGGCACGGCGCTGTCGCTGAAACCGCTGCTGCGCGTGGACGTCGACGGCAGGCTGGTGCTGGCGCAGCGGATCAGGACCACGTCGAAGGCGCACGCCGCGCTCGTCGACCAGGTGGTCGAGTTGGTGGGGGAGCGGCGGGCCGCGGTGGCCGTGCACCACGTCGACAACCACGACGCCGCCGACGCCGTCGGCGCCGCGCTGACCGAACGGCTGCCGCAGATCGAGACGCTCACCGTCACCGATATGGGACCGGTGCTGGCGATCCACGTCGGCGCGGGCGCGGTCGGCGTGTGCGTCAGCCTCTCGGAGTGACCGCCCGACACTACGGTTGCTGACCGTTTCACCGGCGATTCGCGTCACCAACCGTAGTCTCGGCGGCTCTCGACGCCCACTTCGGTAAGTGGTAGCTTACGGTTCGTGGCCACTTACCAAGAGGAGGCCTGGGTGGCGATGGCCGACCGCACCCGCCGGTCGATCGTCGAACGGCTCGCTCACGGCCCGTGTGCGGTCGGGGAGCTGGCGCGCGACCTGCCCGTGAGCCGGCCGGCGGTCTCGCAACACCTCAAGGTGCTCAAGCGGGCCGGACTGGTGCACGACCGCGCGGACGGCACTCGCCGCGTGTACCACCTCAACCCGTCCGGCCTGGCGGCCATGCGCGCCGACCTCGACCGGTTCTGGGCCAGAGCGCTGGCCGACTTCAAGCAGATCGCCGAGCAGCGAGAAGGAGAAGACCCATGACGGAAACCCAGCCCAGCACCATCCGTCACGACGTGGTGGTCGACGTACCAATCGAACGCGCCTTCCGGGTGTTCACCGAGCGGTTCGGCGACGTCAAGCCGCGTGAGCACAACCTGCTGGGAGCGCCCATCGCCGAGACGGTCCTCGAGCCGCGCGTCGGCGGCTTCGTCTACGACCGCGGAGTCGACGGAAGTGAGTGCCGGTGGGCCCGCATCGTGGCCTACGAGCCCCCGCACCGGCTCGTCTTCACCTGGAACATCGGGCCGACGTGGCAACTCGAGACCGATCCGGACCGGGTCAGCGAGGTGGAGGTGCGCTTCGTCGCCGAGACCGCCGAGCGCACCCTCGTCGTCCTCGAGCACCGTCATCTCGACCGGCACGGCGACGGCTGGGAATCCGTCGCGACCGGCGTCGGCGGCGATGCCGGGTGGCCGCTGTACCTGGTGCGATACCGGGGTCTGCTGACGTGACGGCGCGACCACCGCTGATCGAGTTGGCGCGTGCCGAACGGAGCGATCTCGCGGCGTTCCTGGCCACGCTGACCCCCGCGCAGTGGCGAGCGCAGAGCCTCTGTACCGGGTGGACGGTCAAAGACGTCGTCGCTCACGTCGTCTCGTACGAGGACCTGGGTGTCGCCGGAGTCATGAGGCGTTTCGTCAAGGGGCGCATCGCGCACGCCAACCAGGTCGGCGTCGACGAGTTCGCGCAGCTGTCCGCCTCCGAGCTGCTCGACTACCTCAACCGGCATCTCGACCCCTCGGGACTGACGGCTCGGTTCGGCGGGATGATCGGATTCGTCGACGGCACGATCCATCATCAGGACATCCGTCGCGCACTGGACCGGCCCCGCACCATCCCCGGCAACCGGTTGACGCGGATCCTGCCGCTGGTGCCCGGCAATCCGCGGCTCGGCGCGGGCCGGCGCATCAGGGGTCTGCGGCTGGTTGCGACCGATGTCGACTGGACCCACGGCCACGGGCCGCAGGTGAGCGGGCCCGGCGAGGCCCTGCTGATGGCGATGGCCGGACGTCCGGCCGCCCTCGCGGACCTATCGGGTCCCGGCAGAGATGTTCTGGCGCAACGCATCCGGCGGTAGTGCCGATGCGGCTACGCCCAACGACCGGTGACCGGCGGCAGATCCTTGAGCGTCACGATGCCCGGCGGTGCGGCGACCACCGCGGGCACCGCGTTGGTGACCGGCATCGCGGTGTAGATCATGCCGAGGCCCATGAAACCCGGTTCGGTCCAGTCCCGCGGGGGCAGGCAGTGCACGACCGTGCGCATGTTGGGCACCCCGAACACCTGGATGACATGGCCGTGCTCGAGCGGTTTGGGTGGGGTCACGTGATCGCCCATGATCCAGTTGAACCCGACGCTGACGACGTTGCGGTCACCGACCCAGCCCCGGTGGGCCGTATACCCCCGCCACCGTCCCCGCCGGGATCCGCATGAAACCCAGATCGGTGTCCGCGGTTGCGGTGGTGAACTCGACATCGAACGTCATGCGGTCGAGGTGGGCGCCGATCGCATCGGCCATCATCGCCGCGGATTCGGCGAACACCTCGCTTTCGCGGCGGACGCTTTCGGCCAGACCCGGCGTCCCGGGGTCCTGCGAGAAGCCCATCGCGGTCTGCGTACCCGCCGACTCGTAAGTCGAGCAGTCCACCGATTCGGTGATGCGGATTTCGTCGACGCGCTCGCAGGCGCCGGACAGCACCATGCCCACCGTGTTCGTCACACCGGGGTGCGCGCCGCTGCCGAAGATCGTGGAATTGCCCTTCGCGCAGGCCTTCCGGATGCGGTCGAGGTCTTCGGGGGATTGCTTGCCGCCGGTGATCCAGGCGGCGCTCGAGCACACGTTGACCCCGGCCTCGAGCAGCCGCGTCAACTCGTCGATGTCCGGCCACAGCGGGTTGTAGCAGCAGGCGTCGGGTCGCAGTGCGATGAGTGCGTCGATGTCGTCGGTCGCGGTGACGCCGGTGGGTTCGGGCCACCCGGCGAGGTCGGCGGCGTCCACTCCCACCTTCGCCGCACCGTGCGCGTAGACGCCGACCAGTTCCATGTCGTCGCGGCCGATGATCGCGTGCAAGGACCGCCTGCCGATGTTGCCGGTGGTCCACTGGATCACGCGCAGCGGCCTGGTCGATGTCGTCACGGGCGAGCCTCCTCGTCGAGTCTGCGGTTCGCTCCTAGACACTAGGGGTGATGACGATCCGATCCTTCACTTTCACGCCGGCCGACGGTGTGCCTCCCGCGGTCGCCCCGTTCGCCCACGCCACGGCCGCCGCCCAGACGCTCTACGTCACCGGCCAGATGCCGACGGATACCACCGGCGCCGTCGTCGGCACGGGGATCGAGGAGCAGACCGACCGGGTGTTGCGAAACCTCTTGCGCGTCACCGAACTCTGCGGCGGTGCACTGGAAGACGTCGTGTCGGTGCGGGCGTACCTGCTCGACTGGGCGGAGTATGCGGAGTTCAACGCCGCCTACGCCGCGTGGTTCCCCGACCGGCTGCCGTCGCGGACGTGCGTCGGCGTGACCGGTCTGGCCGTCGGCGCCCGGGTCGAGATCGACTGGATGTGCTGGCGCGCCGGCGGATGGGGCCGCTGACAACCATCCACAGCGCGGCGTCTGTCCACAGCCCCGCCCGCAGGAGCGGCGGACGCGGCTGACCGGACGGACGGTGTCCCTACCGTCGGGCGCATGCGGACCGAAGAGCCGGCCGAGCGGCTGCACCGTCGACTCGGCGCCGAAGAGGAGCCCGACCACGACGAGGCGCGGCCCGACACCGCGCTGTCCCGGTGGCTGCCCGACACCGCGGCATCGCAGCGGACGGGATGGATCGCCGCGGTGCGGGCCGACCCCGGACGGGCCGGCGTCGTCGGCCTCGCCGTCGTGGGCGTGCTCGCCGTGCTGGTGACCGTGTTCACCGTATGGCGTGACGATCCACCGCCTGTGGTCGCGGCGAAGCTACCCGAGGTGGAGATGGTGTCGTCGGCCGCTCCCACCCCCGGCCCTCCGCCACCGGATCAACCGGTCGTGGTCAGCGTCGTCGGGTTGGTCCGCCAACCCGGCCTGGTGACACTCGCCCCGGGCGCACGCATCGCCGACGCGCTCGAGGCCGCCGGGGGAGCGGCCGACGGCGCCGACCTCATCGGGCTGAACATGGCGCGCCGGGTGACCGACGGGGAACAGATCATCGTGGGGATCGCCCCGGCTCCGGGTCAGCCGCCCACCATGGGCAGTTCGACGATCGGCGCCCAGGACGCCCCTGCGGCCCCGTCCGGCTCCCCGCCGGCCGAACCGTCCACGTCGTCGGGTGAGCCGGTGAACCTCAACACCGCGACCGTCGAGCAGCTCGACACGCTGCCGGGCGTCGGTCCGGTCACCGCGGCGGCGATCATCGCCTGGCGGGATGCCAACGGCGCCTTCACCGACGTCGAGCAACTCGGTGAGGTCGACGGTATCGGGCCGGCTCGTCTGGCGAAACTGCGTGAGCTGGTCCATGTGTGACCGACGACGCGGCGCCGCTCGATCTGCGGCTGGTCCCTGCGGCCTCGACCGGATGGGCGGTGACGGCGGCGGGCATCCACTGGACCACCGGCGTGGCGGTGCTCGTCCTGATCGGCGGCATCGCCGCGACGGCGGTGGCGGCGGTGTGGGGCGGTGGCGAACGGACGGTCGTGGCGGCGTTGCGGTCGGCGGCCGCGGGGCTGGCGGCGGTCACGGTGGTGGGTGCGGCGTTCACCGTTGCGGTGAGCGCGCGGGTCGACCAGGTACGCGACCACCCGATCGCCGCGCGCTACGGGACGACCGCGGTGGTGACCGTCACCCCCGGCGACAGCCCTCGGCCACTCGGCGGGGCACGGTTGATGTTCCGCGCCGTTCTGCACCAGGTGGACGGGCAACCGACGTCGGGCCGGGTCGTGGTCTTCGCATCGGTGAAGGGGTTCTCGGAGGTCAGCGCGGGCCGCCCCGCCGCCTTCCGGGCGCGGATCGGCAGGCCGACGCGGCGCGACCTCACGGTGGCCGTGCTGTCGGCGACCGGCGACGCCACCGTCGGCCGCGCCGCACCGGCGCAGCGGGCGGCCCAGCACGTCCGGACGCGATTCGGTGAGGCCGCGCGCGGGGCGCTGCCGCTGGACCGGGCCGCGATGCTGCCCGCACTGGTGCTCGGTGACACCACGGCGCTGCCTGCCGATGTCACCGCGGATTTCCGGGCCGCCGGATTGACCCACCTGACCGCGGTCTCGGGAGCCAACGTGACCATCGTGTGCGGTGCGGTGCTGATCAGCGCGGCGGTCCTCGGCCCGCGGGCGGCGGTCGCGCTGGCCGGGTTGGCGCTGGTGGCCTTCGTCGTGGTGGTCCAGCCGTCGGCCAGTGTGCTGCGGGCGGCGGTGATGGGCGGTATCACGCTGGTCGCGATGGTCACCCACCGGCGCAGGCAGGCGATCCCCGCCCTGGCGGCCAGTGTGCTGCTCTTGCTGATCGCCGCGCCGGAACTGGCGGTCGACGCCGGCTTCGCACTGTCGGTCGCCGCGACGGCCGGTCTGGTGGTGATCTCGCCGGTGTGGTCGCGGCGACTGAGCGCGCGGGGCTGGCCCAAACCGCTCGCCGACGCGGTCAGCATCGCGATGGCGGCGCAACTGGTGACCGCACCGCTCGTTGCGGGAATCTCCGGCCGCCTCAGCCTGGTGTCGGTCCTCGCGAATGTGCTTGTCGCCCCGGTGATCCCGCCGATCACGGTGATCGGCACCGCGGCGGCCGCGCTGTGTCCGCTGTGGCCCGCGGGTGCCGGGCTGCTGATCCGGTTCACCGGTCCGCAGCTGTGGTGGCTGCGCACCGTCGCCGAACGGGCGGCGGCGGTTCCTGGCGCGTCGGTGGCGGTGCCGTCCGGCTGGGTAGGGGTGGGGCTGGTCGCGTTGGGCGGAATCGCGGTCGTGGTGCTGTGGCGGTGGCGGTGGGTGCGGGCCGCCGCGGGGGCGGCCGCGCTGTGTCTGCTGGCCTGGACGCTGTCCGGCCACGCCGCGGTCGGCGGTGTCGGCCCGACGTGACACCATTCTCGGGTGAGCCAACAGGTCGCAGCCCTGCATCTGGTCTTGGGGGACGAGGAACTACTCGTCGAGCGCGCGGTCGCCGCCGTGCTCAAGAGTGCGCGCAAGCTCGCCGGCACCGACGACGTGCCGGTCGACCGGTTGCGTGCCGGCGAGGTCAGCACCAGCGAGCTGGCCGAACTGCTGAGCCCGTCGCTGTTCTCCGACGAGCGGGTGGTGGTACTGGAAGCCGCCGCGGAGGCGGGTAAGGATGCGGTGGCGCTGATCGCGACGGCGGCCGCCGATCTGCCGCCGGGCACGATGCTCGTGGTCGTCCACTCGGGCGGGGGTCGCGCCAAGGCGCTGGCCGATCAGCTCAAGAAACTCGGCGCCGAGGTGCATCCCTGCGCCAAGATCGTCAAGGCCGCCGACCGCGCCGACTTCGTGCGCAAGGAGTTCCGCAGCCACAAGGTCAAGGTCACCGACGACACCATCACCGCCGTCCTCGACGCGGTCGGCTCCGACATCCGGGAACTGGCTGCGGCGTGCTCGCAGCTGGTGGCCGACACCGCGGGTGAGGTCAGCGCGGCCGCCGTGCGCCGCTACCACTCCGGCAAAGCCGAGGTGAAGGGCTTCGACATCGCCGACAAGGCTGTGACCGGGGATGTCGCCGGAGCCGCCGAGGCGCTGCGGTGGGCGATGCTCAGCGGTGAACCGCAGGTGGTGCTGGCCGACGCGCTGGCCGAGGCCGTGCACACCATCGCGCGCGTGGGGCCGCTGTCGGGTGACCCCTACCGGCTGGCCGGCGAACTGGGAATGCCGCCGTGGCGGGTGCAGAAAGCGCAGAAGCAGGCGCGACGGTGGTCGCGGGCGTCGGTCGCCGAGGCGATGCGGCTGGTCGCGGCACTCAACGCCGACGTCAAGGGCGCAGCGGCCGATGCCGAATACGCCCTCGAGTCAGCGGTGCGCAGAGTCGCCGAACTGGCGGCCGACTGACGAAGGGGACGTGCTCAGAGCTTGTTGAGCGCGAGCGCGAGCGCCGACTTCTTGTTGGCGGCCTGGTTCTTGTGGATGACGCCCTTGCTGGCGGCCTTGTCCAGCTTGCGGCTGGTCGAGGCGAGCAGCTCGGCGGCCTTGTCCTTGTCGCCGGCGTCGAGCGCCTCGCGGAAACCACGCACCGCGGTGCGCAGCGAGGACTTCACCGACTGGTTGCGCAGACGCCGACGCTCGTTGGTGCGGATGCGCTTTTCCTGCGACTTGATGTTGGCCACGTTTAGAGCTGTCCTTCAGATCTCGGATGGATGATGCAAAGTCTTCGGCCTCGCCGAGGCGGCGGGCAGCGACTGTTCAGGCTACCAGCGCGGCAGCGGATCGACCAAAGTGAGGCCCGCTGACCTGCCGGAGGGTCCCGGGTGGGGCAAAGTGTGTTGGGTGAGCCTCCGCAGCCTGCCGACCGAATCGCCTCGATCGCCCCGCGCCAACGGCGCGCGGACCGCACAGTACGAGGGCATCTTCGCCGGTTACCGCAGCGTCGAAGGCTACGACCAGGCCTTCGACGAGATGTTCGACGCGCAGGGCAACGTGCGCGGACCGTACAAGGGGATCTTCGCCGAACTGGCGCCGTCGGACGCCTCCGATCTGCAGGCCCGCGCCGACGCGCTGGACCGGGCGCTCATCAACCAGGGCATCACGTTCTCACTGTCCGGCCAGGAGCGGCCGCTGCCGCTGGACCTCGTGCCCCGGGTCATCTCGGCCGCGGAATGGACGCGGCTGGAGCGGGGCATCTCGCAGCGCGTGCGCGCGATGGAGGCCTACCTCGACGACATCTACGGCGAACAGCACATCCTGCGCGACGGGGTCATCCCGCGCCGGCTGGTCACCTCGTGTGAGCACTTCCACCGAGAAGCCGCGGGCATCAACCCGCCCAACGGTGTGCGGATCCACGTGGCGGGCATCGACCTGATCCGCGACGAACAGGGCAACTTCCGCGTCCTCGAGGACAACCTGCGCTCACCGTCGGGTGTGTCGTATGTGATGGAAAACCGCCGCACGATGGCGCGGGTGTTCCCCAACCTGTTCGCCACCCACCGGGTGCGCGCGGTGGGTGACTACTCCTCTCATCTGCTTCGAGCGCTGCGCAACGCGGCCGCCTCCAACGAGGCCGACCCGACGGTCGTCGTCCTCACCCCGGGGGTCTACAACTCCGCCTACTTCGAGCATTCGTTGCTGGCGCGTCAGATGGGCGTCGAGCTCGTCGAGGGCCGCGACCTGTTCTGTCGCGACAACACCGTGTACATGCGCACCACCAGCGGGGAGCGGCAGGTCGACGTGATCTACCGCCGCATCGACGACGCGTTCCTCGACCCGATGCAGTTCCGCCCCGATTCGGTGCTCGGGGTCGCGGGCCTGCTCAACGCCGCCCGGGCCGGCAACGTCGTGATCTCCAGCGCGGTGGGCAACGGCGTCGGCGACGACAAGCTCGTCTACACCTACGTGCCGACGATCATCGAGTACTACCTCGGGGAGAAGCCGCTGCTGGCCAACGTCGACACCTACCGCTGCTGGCTCGACGAGGAACGCGAGGAGGTCCTCGACCGGGTCGCCGAACTGGTCATCAAACCCGTGGAGGGCTCCGGCGGCTACGGCATCGTGTTCGGGCCCGACGCCTCGGAGAAGGAGCTCAACACCATCTGCAAGAAGATCCGCAGCGACCCCCGCGGATGGATCGCCCAGCCGGTGGTGCAGCTGTCGACGGTGCCGACCCAGATCGGCGGCAAACTGGCGCCCCGCCACGTCGACCTGCGGCCGTTCGCGGTCAACGACGGTAACGAGGTGTGGGTGCTGCCCGGCGGGCTCACCCGCGTCGCGCTGCCGGAGGGATCGCTGGTGGTCAACTCCAGCCAGGGCGGCGGGTCCAAGGACACGTGGGTGCTGGCGTCGCGGGCGTCGGCCGCCGACCGCGAGCTCGGGGCGGCCGAGGTGGTGCGCTCGCTGCCCAAACCGGCCAAGGCCACCAAGGCGGACAAGGTCGCCGACACCCAGTCCGCGGACCAGCTGCAGCAACAGCAGCAACAACAGTGAGGCGGTGAACGAATGATGCTGGCACGAAACGCCGAATCGCTGTACTGGATCGGCCGCTACGTCGAGCGGGCCGACGACACCGCGCGCATCCTCGATGTCACGGTGCACCAGCTGCTCGAGGACTCGAGCGTCGACCCCGACCAGGCGTCGCGCACCCTGCTGCGGGTGCTGGGCATGGAGGCACCCGACCATCCGCTCGACGTGTGGTCGCTGACCGATCTGGTCGCGTTCAACCGCGACAGTGTGGGCGGCACCTCGATCGTCGACGCCATCTCGGCGGCGCGCGAAAACGCCCGCGGGGCGAGGGAGGTCACCTCAACGGACATCTGGGAGTGCCTCAACACCACCTACAACGCACTCCCCGAACGGGAGCGTGCCGCCAAACGGCTCGGCCCGCACGAGTTCCTGTCGTACGTCGAGGGACGCGCCGCGATGTTCGCCGGCCTGGCCGATTCCACCCTCAGCCGCGACGACGGCTACCGCTTCATGGTGCTGGGCCGCGCGATCGAACGCGTCGACATGACGGTGCGCCTGCTGCTCTCGCGCGTCGGTGACAGCGCGTCGTCGCCGGCGTGGGTCACGTTGCTGCGCTCGGCGGGTGCGCACGACACCTATCTGCGCACCTACCGCGGCGCGCTGGACGCGGGTCGCGTCGTGGAGTTCATGCTGCTCGACCGGCTGTTCCCGCGGTCGATCTTCTATTCGCTCCGGCTCGCCGAGCACAATCTCGACGAACTGCTCAACCGTCCGCACAGCCGGTTGGGCGCCACCGCCGAAGCGCAGCGTCTGCTGGGCCGGGCGCGCAGCGAGCTGGAGTTCATGCATCCCGGCGTGCTGCTGGAGTCGCTCGAACAGCGCCTGGCCGGACTGCAGAAGATGTGCAGCGATCTCGGGGAAGCGTTGGCGCTGCAGTACTTCCACGCCGCGCCGTGGGTGGCCTGGACCGACGCCGGCCGCAATTCGCTGGTCATCGAGGAAGGGGAGATCTGACAATGTGGCGGATGCGGGTGGTGCACGCGACGGGCTATGCCTACAAGTCGCCGGTCACCGCGTCGTTCAACGAGGCGAGGCTGACACCGCGGTCGGACAGTCGGCAGAACGTGATACTCAACCGGGTCGAGACCGTGCCGGCCACCCGTCAGTACCGCTACGTCGACTACTGGGGGACGGCGGTGACCGCGTTCGACCTCCACGCCCCGCACACCGAACTGGAGGTGACGGCGTCGTCGGTCGTCGAGACCGACGTGGGGGAGCACCCGGCCGAGACGGTGACATGGGAGGATCTGCGGTCCGAGGCGGTCGTCGACCGCTTCGACGAGGTGCTCACCCCGACGCACTACACCCCACAGAGCAAGCGGATCGCGCGGGTGGGTGAGCGCATCGCGAAGTATCACGACCCGTACGAGGCGGTCACCGCGGCCGCCAACTGGGTGAACAGCGAACTCGACTACGTCACCGGCAAGACCGGGGTGTACTCGTCGGGGCTCGACGCGTTGCGCGCCGGTAAGGGCGTATGCCAGGATTTCGCGCACCTGTCGTTGATCCTGTTGCGCAGCATGGGGATTCCCGCGCGATACGTGTCGGGATACCTGCACCCGACGCCGAAGGCCAAGGTCGGCGACACCGTCGACGGTCAGAGTCACGCGTGGGTGCAGGCGTGGACGGGCGGTTGGTGGAACTACGACCCCACCAACGACGCCGACATCAACGAGCAGTACGTCAGCGTGGGCGTGGGGCGCGACTACTCCGACGTGTCACCGCTGAAGGGCATCTACTCGGGGGAGGGATCGACCGACCTCGATGTGGTCGTCGAGATCACCCGCCTGGCTTGACGCACACCCCGGGATGGACCTCGACGCGGTGCAGGTCGTCGCCGAGTTCGATCTGGCGACCGAAGACGGCGGCCGCGCGCGCCCGCCAGTCCTCCTCCTGTCCCGGCGCGATCGCCGGCACGTAATGCGTCAGCACGAGAATGCCCACCCCGGCGCGCGCGGCGGTGGCGGCCGCCTCCTCCACCGACGAGTGGTAGTCGGCGATGTCGCGGATGCGCTGCTGGGGCATCAGCTCGACCAGATCCTTACGAATCACCGTGTGCACCAACGCTCCTGCACCGGCGCACAGCGCGTCGAGGCTGTCGCACGGCACGGTGTCACCGGCCAACACGACCGAGGCGCCCCCGTGCTCCACCCGGAAACCGATGGTCGGTGCGACGGGCCGGTGGTCGGTGGGCGCCACCCGGATCTGCACGGTGTCGTGGTCCCACACCGGTCCGTCGGTGACTTCCCGGACGTCGACCGGTGGAGGGGCGGTGAGGTCGGCGTGGTGGGCGATGCGGTAGCCGATGTCGTGCCCGAACGCGTTCAGCGTGGCCTCGACGACGTCGGCGGTACCGGGTGGACCGATGATGGGCAACGGCACCTGCTCGGCGAAGGTCGTCACCCAGCGCGTGATCAGCAGGTCGCCGAGGTCGGCGATGTGGTCACTGTGCAGGTGGGTGAGCAGCAGCGCGCTCAACCCGCTGGCGGCGATGCCGGCGGCGGCCATGCGCTGCTGCACACCGCGGCCGCAGTCGACGAGGAAGGCCTGTCCGCCGGCGCGCAGCAGGGTCGAGGGTCCGGCCCGCCGCGGGTCGGGGATGGGACTTCCGGTGCCGAGAAGCGTGACCTCGATCATGGGGTCATGGGTACTCCGGACCGCGGCCGGACGTGCGGCGATTCGCTATTCCGCTTCCGGCGAATCCGGCTTAGCCTGATGTGACCCGTATCACACGAGGCGGAGGCGGCGATGCGAATAGCGGACGTATTGCGCAGCAAGGGCTCGGCGGTGGCGACGATCACCGAGACCACGACGGTGACCGGGCTGTTGGCGGAGTTGGCGACCCACAACATCGGCGCCATGGTGGTCGTCGGGCCGGACGGCATGGTCGGCATGGTCTCCGAACGCGACGTCGTGCGCGCACTGCAGGCCCGCGGGGCCGATCTGCTGCGGCGGCCGGTCTCGGAGATCATGACCGGCGTCGTGGTGACCTGTACGCCGGACACCCCCGTCGACGATCTGTCGGCGCTGATGACCAACAACCGCGTCCGGCACGTGCCGGTGCTCGATAACGGCCGGCTGGCCGGCATCGTGAGCATCGGTGACGTGGTCAAGACCCGGATGGAACAGCTGCAGACCGAGCAGGAACAGCTGCAGGCCTACATCACCCGCGGCTAGGTCACCGTGCGGCGGCGACCGCTTGCTCGACGGGGTCGAGCAGGGTGTTGCCGTCGAACGCCCCGCGGTAGGCCGCCGCGGGATGGGTGTCGGGTAGCCGGTCGCCGCGACCCAGCAGCTTGTGGCGCAACGTCCCGGATTTGTCGGTGGCGATCAGACCCCGTTCGCGCAGCGTCGGGAACAGCCGGTCGGCGACCTCGGTGAACGTGCCGGGAACCGTGGCGTGGTAGACGTTGATGCCGTCGACCCCCGCCTCCCGCCACTGCTCGAGTTGGTCGGCGATCTCGTCGGCGGTTCCCACGACGCGGTTCGCGCCCTCGAGCACCCACGCCAGGTCCCGGATCGTCGGCTCGGAGTGGCCGGACGCTTCGGCGGCCCACCGGGCGAACCCCTGCACGCCGGTGAACTCGCCCAGATCGCTCAAGGGAGTGTCGAGTGGGAAGCGGCCCGCGTCCACCCCGGCGTCACCGAGTGCGTGCAACGCCACCCCCTCGAGGTCGAGGTACCGCTTGATCTCGTCGTGGCGGCGCACCGCGTCCCGGTGGGTGTCCCCGATGACGAACGACAATCCCTGGGCGAACGTGATGTCTCGGGGGTCACGGCCGTTGTCGGCGGCGAGCGCCCTGGTTTCCGTCGTCAAGGCATGCGCCGCAGCCGGATCGGGACTGCTGATGTAGACCCCTTCGGCGTTGCGGGCGGAGAACAACTGCCCGGCAGGCGAGGCGCCCGCCTGAAACAGCACCGGTGTGCGTTGCGGGGACGGCGACGTGAAGTGCGGACCCTCCACCTGGTAGCGCTTACCCACGTGGTTGATGCGGTGGATCCCGGCGGGATCGGAGTGCACGCCGCCGGCCTTGTCCTGGACGAGAGCGTCCTCGTCCCACGAGCCCTCCCACAGCTTGTAGACGACGTCGACGTACTCGTAGGCCCACTCGTAGCGCTCGTCGTGGGCGAGCGTGCCGTCGTGGCCGAAGCTGCGGAACATGTTCTGGTTGAAGCTCGTCACGATGTTCCACCCGAGCCGGCCCTCGGTGTAGTGGTCCAGCGAGGACATCCGCCGCGCGAAGTTGAACGGATGGTCCTGCACGATCGAGCTGGTGAACACGATGCCCAGCGTGTCGGTGACCGTGGCCAGCGCGGAGGCCAGCACCGACGGATCGTTGACCGGGATCTGGATGCCGCCCTCGACGGCCTTGCGCCAGTTGCCGTTCCACGGCGCCCGCAACCCGAACACGTCGGCGAAGAAGAGCAGGTCGTATCCGGCCTGCTCGACGGTGGCCGCCAGCGACGTCCAGTGCCGCAGTGAGTTGAAGTCGTGATTGCGCGCTTCCGGTGCGCGCCACAGCCCGTGTAGCACATGGGATGCGGTGTTCATCACGAACGCCGAGAAGTACAGCGGGCGCCTGCTCATGCGATCGGTCCCAGCGTGTCACGGATCAGCTTGTTGTCGGTGGTCTCCAGGAACTCGGCGATCTTCGGATCCTGGAACGCCGCGATGAGCTTCTGCACGTTCGGGTCGTCGAGGTGTTCGTTGCTGACCACCAGCCCGCCTTCGCTGCCCTTGGGAGCCGGGTGGCGGGCGAGGATCTGGTCTTCGGTCAGACCGGCGGCGTACACGTCGGAGATGTGCACGACGACGGCGTCGACATCGGCGAAGCTGCGGGCCAGCTGGCCGATCGGCACCTGGACGAACCGGTAGTTCTTGGGGTTGGACTCGATGTCGCCGAGCTGCGGCAGACCGGCGACTGTGTCCTTCCCGGGCTTGAGGGTGATCTGACCGGCCTCGGCGAGGTCGAGCAGCGCGATCGCCTGTCCGGCCGGGTCGTCGCGCAGTGCGATCCTCGCACCGTCGGGCAGTTGGTCCCAACTGCGGTAGCGGTCGGAGTAGGTGGCCTGGTCCCAGGTGAACGTCGGTGCGGCCAGTGTGAGTTCGAAGCCGTTGGCGGCGATCGCGTCGTTGAGGAACGGCTGATGCTCGAAGAAATTGCCCGCGACGTTGCCGGCGTCGACCGCGCGGTTGATCTCGACGAGGTTGTCGATCTGCACCGGTTCGATCGTGATGCCGTGCGAGGGTGCGACGTTCTCGGCGATGTAGCCGAGCAGGTTCTCCGCGGCGATGTCGGTGCTCCAGGTCGCGACCTTCAGGCTGGGGCCGAACGGCTCGTCCTGGTTGGACAGGTTGGCGTAGACGATGCCACCGGTGAGGGCGAGCACCGCAGCGACGGCGCCGGCGATCCACGGCCACCGTCTGCGGTTCTTGATCTCGATGTCGATGCCGGGCCCGCCCGGCGAACTCGTCTGACTCGTCATGGTGGTTCCTTTCAGCGGGTGAGCGCCTTGACGACGCGGTCGCCGGTGAACTGGACGATCTGGACGGTGACGATCAGCGACAGGGCGGTCGCGATCATGATGTTGTCGTCGAAGCGGTTGTAGCCGTAGGTGATTGCGAGGTTGCCGACGCCGCCGGCGCCGATCGACCCGGCGATCGCCGAGTACTCGATCATCGCGATCGTGTTCACGGTCAGCGCGCCGGCGAGGCCGGGCAGTGCCTCCGAGAGTTGCACCGTTCTGATGACCTGCAGCGTGGATCCGCCCGACACCAGACCCATGTCGGCGACGTCGGAGCGCACCTCGCGCAGCGCGTTCTGTACCAGCCGCGCGAAGAACGGCACCCCCGCCACCGTCATGGGAACGATCGCCGCCTGGATGCCGATCGTCGTGCCGACGATGAACCGGGTGACCGGGATGATCGCGGCCATCAGGATCAGGAAGGGCAGGGAGCGCCCGATGTTGACGACCGTGTTGAGCACCGCGAAGACCCGCGCATCGGGATGGAGGCCGAGGTCGGAGGTGTTGTGCAGGGTGATCCCGACCGGGGTGCCGACCGTCACCACGAGCGCCATCGTGATGCCGACCATCAGCCACGTCTCGCCGTAGGCGGGCAGCAGCAGATCGGGCACATCGGCCCAGGGGGTGTTGAAGTCCTCGGCGGCAAGGAGATTCATGCCGCGGTCTCCCGTGCGCCGGCAGGTGGGGTGGTCACGTGCAGTCCGCGGTCGGTGAGATGCTCGGCGAACCCGGGTGGCGCGGCGGGGGAGATGGCCAGCACGGCGCGGCCCACCGCGACACCGCGGATCGCCTCGACGCTCGCGCTGAGCACACTGACCCGCGCGCCCGAGATCCCCGGCACCGAGTGAATTGAGGTCAGCCAGTCAAGCGGCACGTGGCGAGAGGCGTAGGACACCTCCCACACCTCGCCGCCACCGTGCAGCGGCACGGTGGGCCGCTCGGGGAGCAGTTCGCGAGCGAGCGTCGAGGTCGGGTCGAGGATGACGTCGGTGACCGATCCGCTCTCCACGATGCGGCCGTCGTCGATACGCGCGACCGAGTCCGCGATCTCGCGGACCACCTCCATCTCGTGGGTGATCAGGATGATCGACAGACCGAATTCCTCACGCAGGTGGCTGAGCAGCGTGAGGATCGACCTCGTGGTGGCGGGGTCGAGCCCCGACGTCGCCTCGTCGGAGAGCAGCACTGAGGGGCCGAGCGCGAGCGCACGGGCGATGCCGACCCGCTGCCGCTGACCGCCCGACAGCTGGGCGGGGTAGTAGCCGCTGCGGTCGCCGAGCCCGACGCGGTCGAGGAGTTCACCGACCCGCTTCGAGACGGAATCGTCGGTGGCATGGAGGTATTCGAGCGGCAGGGCGACGTTCTGCGCGACCGTGCGCCGGCGCAGCAGCGGCGCCGTCTGGAAGATGACGCCGATGGTGCGCCGGGCGGCGATCAATTCGGCGCCCTCGAGCCGGGTGAAGTCCTTCCCGTCGACCCGGACGGAGCCTCTGGTCGGCCGATCGAGGAAGCTCACGCACCGCGACAGGGTGCTCTTGCCCGCGCCACTCGGCCCGACGACGGCGAGGATCTCCCCTGCGGCGACGGACAACGAGATGTCGTCGAGCACGGTGCGGTCGCCGAACCGTTTGGTCAGGTTCTCGATTTCGATCATGTGTGGGCTCGATGAGGTGGTGAGGGCAGCCGGTGCTGCGCGGTGAATGAGGCGAGAGGCGGTGTCGGCAAGCCGGCGGGTCGGCGTGGGCGGACAGCCGGAAAAGCTACGCATCATCCCCGGTGCCGTACACCGTCCGAATCGTGATGATTCGAAACGCCTTGCCATCGCGCTGATTTGAACCCTCGACAGTGCCCCCGCGGGCAAACCAAGGTCCTCCCGGTGAGCGGACATCCCAGGTTCGGTGCGACATCTCGGCTCCGCGGTGGCGACGGATGTGCGATGGTGGGCGGGTGGCTGCCGTCGAGGTCCGACCCGGGCGCAAGTCCGACATCCGCCAGTCCGCCGAGGTGCTCGGCCGGGCTTTTCACGACGACCCGGTGATGAGGTGGGTGTTGCCCGACGAGGCGGCGCGAACCCGCGGTCTCAAGCGGATGTTCGCCACCATGAACCGGCACCACTTCCTGCGGGGCGGCGGCGTCGAAGTGGCCTCTGCGGCAGGCGCGCTGGGTGCGGCAGCGCTGTGGGATCCGCCCGGCCGCTGGAAGCAGACCCGCCTCGAGGAGCTGCTGATGATGCCCGCGTTCGTTCGGGCCTTCGGCAGCCGGGTCGGCCACGGTCAGCAGGTGGCCGAGCTCATGAAGGAACACCATCCCGAGGAACCGCACTGGTATCTGGCGATCATCGGCAGCGATCCGTCCGTGCGCGGCGCCGGTTTCGGGCAGGCGCTGATGCGTTCACGGCTCGATCGCTGCGACGCCGAACATGCGCCCGCGTATCTGGAGTCCAGCAATCCCGACAACATCGGGTACTACGAGCGGTTCGGGTTCGAGGTCACCGGGGAGCTGACGCTGCCCGAGGGCGGCCCCTCGCTGTGGCCGATGTGGCGGCAGCCACGGTGAAGCAGATGTGGCGGCAGCCACGGTGAAGCAGATGTGGCGGCAGCCACGGTGAAGCAGATGTGGCGGCAGCCACGGTGAAGCAGATGTGGCGGCAGCCACGGTGAGCCGCTACAGCATCGGCACGGGTCTGCAGTACGCGCACAGTCCCGGCTGCATCGTCGGGTAGCCGCAGGCGGAACAGATGGCCGTCGCGGGCGCTGCTGGGGAAATGGCGTCGAGGTGTGCCAGATCGACGCCGATACCTGATCCGTTCATGGCTCACCCTCCTGAAGGGCGGACTACCCCCACCGCGGCAAATCAACCGGCCCGTCAAAAAGACGTTCGGCGGGGGTTCAGCTCCAGGAGTATTCGGCGCGCAGCCGAGCGGCGACCACCTCGAACCGGTCCCGGTCGAGGATCGCCCCTTCGCGGCGGATGCCCTCCTCGGGTACGTCGAGCACCCGGTCCAGACGCACCCAGCTGACCCGGCCGTCGTAGTCCCAGCTGCCCGCCCCGATCGCGACCCAGTTCGGATCGTCGTGATGGTGGTCCTGGCTGGACAGCATCAGGCCCAGCAGCGTCCGGCGGTCGCGGCCGACGACCAGCACCGGGCGGTCCTTACCGCGGCTCGGGTCGTCCTCGTACACCACCCACGTCCACACGATCTCGCCCGGATCGGCCCGCCCGTCGAGGTCGGGCGCGTAGACGATCTTGCGGGCCCGGTGCGCGGTGGGCACGCTGTTCTGCGTGACGGGCCGGCCCGCCGTGATGGCCGGTGCGCTCGTCCCGGCGGCGGCGCCCGCCAGCGCGGACAAGCCCACCCCGAGCCCGATCTTGAGGCCCTGCTGGATGCCCTGCTGCACGGTACGCGGCCGGTTCTCGGACTGCTGCAGCTGGCGGATCACCTTCGGTGCCTCTTGGAACACCAGTTTCTCCGCCAGCCGCTGAAACGTCTTCCACTGCGACGCCATGTTCCCGAGCATAGGTGAGCTCGGCCGGGCGCGATTGTGCCGTGAGGCACCCCGGTCGATACCCTTGAGGTGCGCACACGCGCCCCGTTGCGACGTTTACCAGGAGAAACCCAATTAGCAGCTTCGCCGACCAGACCTTCACCGCGCCGGCGCAGATTCGGAACTTCTGCATCATCGCTCACATCGACCACGGCAAGTCGACACTGGCCGATCGGATGCTGCAGCTCACCGGCGTCGTCGCCGACCGCGACATGCGCGCGCAGTACCTCGACCGGATGGACATCGAGCGCGAACGCGGCATCACGATCAAGGCGCAGAACGTCCGGCTGCCGTGGACCGTCAAGGGTGACTCCGGCGACGAGAACGGCGACGAGAACGGCGACGAGAACTACGTGCTGCACCTGATCGACACCCCCGGCCACGTCGACTTCACCTACGAGGTGTCGCGCGCGCTGGAAGCCTGTGAGGGTGCGATCCTGCTCGTCGACGCGGCTCAGGGCATCGAGGCCCAGACCCTGGCCAACCTCTACCTGGCACTCGACCGTGACCTCGCGATCATCCCGGTGCTGAACAAGATCGACCTGCCCGCCGCCGACCCGGACCGCTACGCAGGCGAACTGGCCCACATCATCGGCTGCGAACCGTCCGACGTGCTGCGGGTGTCGGGGAAGACCGGCGCGGGCGTGGCCGAACTGCTCGACGAGGTGGTGCGCCTGGTGCCCCCGCCGACCGGCGACGCCGACGCTCCGACGCGGGCGATGATCTTCGACTCGGTGTACGACATCTACCGCGGCGTGGTGACCTACGTGCGCGTGGTCGACGGCAAGATCACCCCGCGCGAGCGGATCGCGATGATGTCGACCGGCGCCACTCACGAACTACTCGAGGTCGGCATCGTCTCGCCCGAACCGAAGGCCTCGGCGGGCCTGGGCGTCGGCGAGGTCGGCTACCTGATCACCGGTGTGAAAGACGTCCGCCAGAGCAAGGTCGGCGACACCGTGACCACCGCCCGCCACGGCGCGAAGGAAGCGCTGACCGGCTACCGCGAACCCAAGCCGATGGTGTACTCCGGGCTCTACCCGGTGGACGGTTCCGACTATCCGGTGCTGCGCGACGCGCTGGACAAACTGCAGCTCAACGACGCCGCCCTGACCTACGAACCGGAGACGTCGGTGGCGCTGGGCTTCGGGTTCCGCTGTGGGTTCCTCGGCCTGTTGCACATGGAGATCACCCGCGAACGCCTCGAGCGCGAATTCGACCTGGATCTGATCTCCACTTCGCCCAACGTCGTCTACCGCGTCGTGCAGGACGACGGCACCGAGATCATCGTCACCAACCCCTCGGACTGGCCGGAGGGCAAGGTGCGCACCGTGTACGAACCGGTGGTCAAGACGACGATCATCGCGCCGAGCGAGTTCATCGGCACGATCATGGAGCTCTGCCAGTCCCGCCGCGGCGAGCTCGGCGGCATGGACTACCTGTCGCCGGAGCGGGTGGAGCTGCGCTACACCATGCCGCTCGGCGAGATCATCTTCGACTTCTTCGACTCGCTGAAGTCGCGGACCCGCGGCTACGCCAGCCTCGACTACGAGGAGGCCGGCGAACAGGAGGCGGCGCTGGTCAAGGTCGACATCCTGCTGCAGGGCGAGGCCGTCGACGCGTTCAGCGCGATCGTCCACAAGGACAGCGCCAGCGCCTACGGCAACAAGATGACCACCAAACTGAAGGAGCTCATCCCGCGCCAGCAGTTCGAGGTGCCGGTGCAGGCGGCGATCGGCTCGAAGATCATCGCCCGCGAGAACATCCGCGCCATCCGCAAGGATGTGCTCTCCAAGTGCTACGGCGGTGACATCACCCGTAAGCGCAAGCTGCTGGAGAAGCAGAAGGAGGGCAAGAAGCGGATGAAGACCATCGGCCGGGTCGACGTGCCGCAGGAGGCCTTCGTCGCGGCGCTGTCCACCGACGCCGCCGGGGACAAACCGAAGAAGTAGTCCGAACGGTCGCAAGCACCGGCTGCGCGTGCTAGAGAAGGGCATGCGCGCACCACGCCTGGCGTCGGTCCTGGCCGGCGCATGCGTGCTCGCGGCCGGATGCACGACCACCGTCGACGGTACGGCGGTCGACCGGGCGCCTGCGGCCGTGAGCGGCCCGGTGCGTGCGCTCGACGCCGTGTTGCCCACCGCCGACGAGCTCTCCTCGGTTCTGGGCATCGCGCCGACGGGACTGATGGGCCAACTCGTCGCGGGCGGTGCCGACACCCTGCTGCGTGGCGTCGACCGAGCCGAGGCGACGCCGGTGGAATGCGTCAGCACCACCTACCGGCTGCAGCAGGCCGTCTACGGCGCCAGTTCGGTGCGGTCGGTGGCGAGCCGGTCCTGGGCGGCCGGAAGCGTCGACGGCCCCGCGCTGAGCGGGTTCTTCGGCGCGGTGCAGTTGGCCTCGCCCGCCGAGGCGCAGGCGTTCTTCGCCGCGGCCGCGCAGGACTGGCGGGAATGTGACGGCCAGACCATGCGACTGCGGCGCGGCTCCGCCAGCGAACGCAGCCGCATCACCGAGGTGAGGGTCGACGAGCGCGTGGTGTCGGCGGTCGTGGTGCACGAGGCGGGGCAGGGCAGCGGGATGCCGATCCAACGGGCGCTCGGCGTCGCGGGTGACTCGATCGTCGACGTGGAGATCACCGATATCGCCGGCGCGAGATCCGCGGGTGCGGGCGCGGCGGTCGACGTCGCGGCGCTGATGCTCGAAAAACTGACCGGATGACGGAGGCCCGACGTGGGGGCGGGCCGGATCAGGGCGGTGACACTGGGTGTGGCGCTCCTTGAGGAGATGACCCGTCAATTCCGGTGACGTCGCGAACCTGACCGTCGAGGCGTGGGCGTGTGCGCTCGGCCCGGGCGAGGAATTGCGCTGCTAGGCCGTCGGCACCCGCCGGGCGTCGCGGATCAGCTCACCCCAGGCGGTGTAGGCCTCGGCGTGCTCGGCCGACGCGGACCCGGCCGCCAGTGCGACCAATCCCGTTGCGACGCGGCCCAATCCGAGCCCTGTCTGCTTGACCACGGCGACCAACTCGTCGAACGCCTGACGTTCGGTGCAGCCGCGCAGTCCCACCAGGATGCCGATCGCGATGTCGATGACCCGGCGCGACGTCACGTCCGTGATCCGGTTGTCCATGCTCTTCCCCTTCTGACCGCACCATCGTGCTGAGTCGGTGCCGTCGGTGACAAGACATCGATACACCGTGATCCTGACTTCACGCTGAACGTTGGCTTACGACGGCGCGTTTGCGGGGACGAAGACCCCGGAGCTGTCGGCCTCCTCCTCGGCGCGGATGACGTGCACGACCGCGTTGATCAGCGCCAGGTGCGTGAACGCCTGCGGGAAGTTGCCGAGGTGGCGACCGGTGCGCGGCTCGATCTCCTCGGCGTAGAGATGCAGCGAACTGGCGAACGAGAGCAACCGTTCACACAGGTGCTTGGCCCGGCTCACCTCACCGATCTCCACCAGCGCCGACACCAGCCAGAACGAGCAGATCGTGAATGTGCCCTCCTCGCCGGCCAATCCGTCGTCGGTCTCCTCGACGCGGTAGCGCAGCACCAGCCCTTCGTCGGTCAGTTCGTCGGCGATCGCCAGCACCGTCGCCCGCACCCGCGGATCGTCGGGCGGCAGGAACCGCACCAGCGGCACCAGCAGCAGTGACGCGTCGAGCGCGTCGTCGCCGTAGCGCTGGGTGAACACGCCCCGCGAGTCGACCCCGTTGGCCAGGATGTCGGCCTTGATCTCGTCGGCGATCTCCCGCCACTGCTGAGCGTAGCTCTTCTCGCCCTCCAGCTCGGCCAGTTTCGCGCCACGGTCGAGCGCCACCCAGCACATCACCTTCGAGGAGGTGAAGTGCTGGGGTTCGCCGCGGACCTCCCAGATGCCGCGGTCGGGCTCCCTCCAGTGCTTGATGGCCTCTTCCACCTGGTTCTTCAGCACCGGCCACAGCGCCTCGGGGATCTGCTCGCGCGATTTGGTGTGCAGGTAGACCGAATCCAACATGGTGCCCCAGATGTCGTGCTGCATCTGGTTGTAGGCGCCGTTGCCGATCCGGACCGGGCGGGCGCCGTCGTAGCCCGACAGGTGGTGCAGTTCCTCCTCGACCAGGCTGCGCTCACCGCCGACGCCGTACATGACCTGCAGCGGATGGCGCTCGCCGTTGTTGGCGCCCGACACGTCGGCGATGAACGCGAAGAAGTCGTCGGCCTCCCGGTCCAAGCCGAGCGTGTAGAGCCCCCACAGCGCGAACGTGGAGTCGCGCACCCACGCATACCGGTAGTCCCAGTTGCGTTCGCCGTGCGGGGTTTCCGGCAGCGACGTGGTGCTCGCCGCCAGCAGCGCACCCGTCGGGGAGTAGGTCAGGCCCTTGAGGGTGAGCGCGCTGCGCTGCAGATACGACCGCCACGGATGGTCGGGGAAGTCACCGACGTTGATCCACTGCCGCCACGCCTCGCTGGTCTGCCACATCTTGTCGGCGGCCTCGTCGTAGTTCTGCGGCGCCGGATGCCTCGACCAGGACAGCGCCACGAACACGTTGTCGCCCTCTTTGAGCCGGGTCCGCGCGCGGGCCTCGCGGCCTTCCAGCCCGATCCGCAGATTGGTGGTCAGCCGCAGGGTGGGATGCGAGTCGGGGTTGCGGTTGGCCCGCGCGATCGCCTCACCGTAGGCCGGGCCCGAGTACTCCCATTCGGCGCTGACGCGGTGGTAGTCGAACGACGGCTCGCAGTTCATCACCAGTTCGACGGTGCCGCTGACACACCGCACGGTCCGCAACAGGATGTGCTCGGCATCCCAGTCCATCGGGGTGCGGCGGTGGGTGCGGGAGCGGGCTTCCAGGTCGTGCCACGGCCCCATCACCAGGGCGTCGCGCACGATCAGCCAGCCGGTGTGGGTCTGCCAGGTGGTCTCGAGGATGAGGCTGCCGGGCAGGTAGCGTCGCGCGGCGGGCACGGTCACCCCGTACGGGCCGAGCCGGAAGTGGCCGGCACCGCGATCCAGGATCGCGCCGAACACGCTCGGCGAATCCGGTCGCGGGACGCACAGCCACTCCACCGACCCCGATGAGGAGATCAGGCAGGTGTTCTCGCAGTCGGACAGGAAGCCGTAGTCGGCGATCGGGGGGAAGGGGTTCCGCAGGCCGCCCGTCGCCGCGTAGGGCACCGGAGCCGTCACCGTCAGCGGGGTGTCGGGCAGAAGCGCGGGCTGACCGATCGCTGCGGCCTCGTCGGTCGGCTCGGAGTGTTGCAGAACCATGCCCGTCATCATCGGCTGCCGACCTGCTCGGCGTCTACTCAAACCGCACGTCGGGGATCGCTTCGTTGGGTCGCGCCCCGGCAGGGACGGGCCGGTCGAGCCGATCGCATAGTCTGGCCCGGTGGACGCATTCCTGAGTTGGTGGGACGGCGTCGAACTGTGGCTGACCGGTCTCGGTTTCGTCGCACAGACCGCGGTGGTGATGCCGGTGGCGCTGCTGCTGGCCTACGGTGTCGCCGTGATCCTCGACGGCGCGCTGGCGGCGGGCGTGCGGGTGCTGCGGCGCGTCCGCGGTAACGGGCAGGAGCTGTCATGACCGGTATGCCGCGCTCACGGGTGACCCTGATCCTCGTCGCCCTGGTGCTGCTGGTCATCGTCGCCTGGCTGATGACTCGCTGACTTGCGCTGAGCCGTCGGCGACGCTCTGTTATTCTTCGCGCCATGCATCCGGCGTCCGGCAACAACGAGTGCCACATCTTGGCGCTCATTGCCGTGGGTCCCTGCGCGGTTGCTGACGTTCACTGTTGTCGCTGAACCCTTCCGTTACACGGTAGGGGGCTCGGCGACGGCTCTGCATGCGTGCCTTTTCGTTGCCGCCGACGTGTGACGGGACATGTCCTGTACTCCACGGAAAACGACCGAAAGGCCATCGATGCTCAGTTCATTCACATCGCTCAAGCGCTGGCGGTACGCCGCGGCGCTCGCCACCACCGCGTCACTGTTGGCGGCGTGCGGCGGCGGTGCCAGTGACGTCGCGGGTGAGGACGGCGGCTCGGACGCGGAGACGACGCTGACGCTGGTCGCCTACGCCGTTCCCGAGCCCGGCTGGTCGAAGGTCATCCCCGCCTTCGCGGCCACGCCCGAAGGCAAGGGCGTCGGGGTGACCGCGTCCTACGGCGCTTCCGGGGACCAGTCCCGTGGGGTCGACTCGGGTAAGCCCGCCGACGTGGTGAACTTCTCGGTCGAACCCGACATCACCCGCCTGGTGAAGTCGGGCAAGGTCAGCGAGGACTGGAACAAGAACGCCACCAAGGGGATTCCGTTCGGATCGGTGGTGAGCCTGATGGTCCGCGAGGGCAATCCCAAGGGCATCCGCGACTGGGACGACCTGCTCAAGCCGGGCGTCGAGGTCATCACCCCCAGCCCGCTGAGCTCCGGTTCGGCGAAGTGGAACCTGCTGGCGCCGTACGCGGTCAAGAGCGACGGCGGCAAGAACCCGCAGGCCGGTCTCGACTTCGTCAACAAGCTGGTGAGCGAGCACATCAAGCTGCGCCCCGGATCCGGGCGTGAGGCCACCGACGTCTTCCTGCAGGGCAGCGGCGACGTGCTGCTGGCCTACGAGAACGAGGCGATCAACTCGCGCCGCCTGGGCCACAAATTCGACTACTTCAACCCCGCGCAGACCTTCAAGATCGAGAACCCGGTCGCGGTCGTCGACTCCAGCCGCCATCTCGAGCAGGCGACGGCGTTCGTGAACTTCCAGTACACCCCTGAGGCGCAGAAGCTGTGGGCCGAAGCCGGATTCCGCCCCGTCGACCCGTCGGTGGCCGAGGAGTTCGCCGACGAGTTCCCGGCGCCGGAGAAGCTCTGGACGATCGCCGACCTCGGCGGCTGGCAGAAGGTGGACAGCGAACTGTTCAACAAGGACACCGGCTCGATCACCAAGATCTACACCCAGGCCACTGGATGATCACTGCCGTCGACTCGGACACCGGCCGCGCGCCGGGCGGTCTCGCCCGGCGCCGCGGTACGGCGTCGCTTCGGGTCGGGGTCGCGACCATCTGGCTGAGCGTCATCGTGCTGCTGCCGCTGGCCGCGATCCTGTGGCAGTCGGTGGGCGGCGGCTGGGAGGCCTTCTACCGCGCCGTCACCGGCAACGCCGCGCTGGAGTCGTTCCGCGTGACGCTGACCATCTCGGTCGGGGTGACGGTGATCAACGCCGTGTTCGGGCTGCTGGTCGCCTGGGTGCTGACCCGCGACGACTTCCCCGGGAAGCGGCTTGTCGACGCGGTCATCGATCTGCCGTTCGCGCTGCCGACGATCGTGGCCAGCCTGGTCATGCTGGCGCTCTACGGACCCGCGAGCCCGGTCGACCTGCATCTACAGCACACCAAGTGGGGTGTCGGGATCGCGCTGCTGTTCGTCACGCTGCCGTTCGTGGTGCGTTCGGTGCAGCCGGTGCTGCTGGAACTGGATCGGGAGGTCGAGGAGGCGGCCGCCTCGCTGGGGGCCAACAACTGGACGATCCTGACCAAGATCATCCTGCCGGCCCTGCTGCCGTCGCTTCTGTCGGGTGCCGGGCTGGCGTTCTCCCGCGCCATCGGCGAGTTCGGCTCCGTGGTCCTGATCGGCGGCGCCGTGCCGGGGGAGACCGAGGTGTCCTCCCAGTGGATCCGCACGCTGATCGAGAACGACGACCGCACCGGTGCGGCCGCCATCTCCATCGTGCTGCTGCTGATCTCGTTCGTCGTGTTGTTGATCCTGCGCGCGCTCGGGTCCCGGGCGGCCAAACGGGAACAGTTGGTGGGGTAGGTCGGCCATGATCCTGTCGCCCGTCACGCGCTATGCGCTGCGCTTCGTCGCGCTGGCTTACATCTTGGTACTGGTCGTGGTCCCGGTGGGCCTGATCCTGTGGCGGACCTTCTCGCCCGGCCTGGGTGCGTTCATCGCCTCCATCGGCACCCCGGCCGCGATCAGCGCACTGCAGTTGTCGCTGCTGGTGGTGGCGATCGTGGTGCCGCTCAACGTGTTGTTCGGGGTGCCCACCGCGCTTGTGCTGGCCCGCAACAGGTTTCGAGGTAAGAGCGCGCTGCAGGCGGTCATCGACCTGCCGTTCGCCGTGTCGCCGGTGGTCGTCGGTGTCGCGCTGATCCTGCTGTGGGGTTCGGCCGGGGTCTTCGGGTTCGTGGAGAACGACCTCGGCTTCAAGATCATCTTCGGCCTGCCCGGCATCGTGCTGGCGAGCATCTTCGTCACCGTGCCGTTCGTCATCCGCGAGGTCGAACCCGTACTGCACGAGATCGGCACCGACCAGGAGGAAGCCGCCTCGACACTGGGCTCGCAGTGGTGGCAGACGTTCTGGCGGATCACGCTGCCGTCGATCCGCTGGGGTCTGACCTATGGCGTCGTGCTGACGATCGCCCGCACACTGGGTGAGTACGGCGCGGTCATCATGGTGTCGTCGAACCTGCCCGGGACGTCGCAGACCCTGACGCTGCTGGTGTCCGACCGCTACAACCGGGGCGCCGAATACGGGGCGTACGCCGTATCGACCCTGCTCATGGGGGTCGCGGTGATCGTCCTGGTGTTCCAGGTGGTCCTCGACGCCCGTCGCGCCAGACAACACAACTGAGTCCCGGACAGCCCCGAGGCCGACAAGGAAGCGAACATGACAGACGCGATCATCGTGCGCCGCGCCAACAAGCACTACGGCGACTTCGCCGCGCTGGACAACATCGACTTCGAGGTTCCCGCCGGTTCCCTCACCGCCCTGCTCGGCCCCAGCGGTTCGGGCAAGTCGACCCTGCTGCGGGCGATCGCCGGCCTGGACCACCCCGACACCGGCACCATCACGATCAACGGCCGCGACGTCACGAACGTGCCGCCGCAGCACCGCGGTATCGGTTTCGTGTTCCAGCACTACGCGGCGTTCAAGCACCTGTCGGTGCGCGACAACGTCGCCTTCGGGCTCAAGATCCGCAAACGGCCGAAGGCGGAGATCAAGGAGAAGGTCGACAACCTGCTCGAGGTGGTCGGACTGGCCGGGTTCCAGAACCGCTACCCCAACCAGCTCTCCGGCGGGCAGCGTCAGCGGATGGCGCTGGCCCGCGCGCTGGCGGTGGACCCGCAGGTGCTGCTGCTCGACGAGCCGTTCGGCGCCCTGGACGCCAAGGTGCGCGAAGACCTGCGGGCATGGCTGCGCCGGCTGCACGACGAGGTGCACGTCACCACCGTGCTGGTCACCCACGACCAGGCCGAGGCACTCGACGTGGCCGACCGCATCGCCGTGCTCAACAAGGGCCGCATCGAACAGGTGGGCTCACCGACCGAGGTGTACGACACCCCGGCCAACGCGTTCGTCATGTCGTTTCTGGGGGCGGTGTCGTCGCTCAACGGCACGCTGGTGCGGCCGCACGACATCCGGGTCGGCCGCAATCCCGAGCTGCCGATCTACGAGAGCGAGTCGGTCCAGGCGACCGGAGTCGTCAAGGCCACGATCGACCGCGTGGTCGTGCTGGGCTTCGAGGTACGCCTGGAGCTCACCAACGCCGCGACGCATGCGCCGTTCACCGCGCAGATCACCCGCGGCGACGCCGAGGCCCTCGGCCTGCGCGAGGGGGAGACGGTGTACGTGCGGGCCACCCGGGTGCCCGAGATTCCCGGCGGCACCGCGCTGCCGAAGGCCGACGAGGACGAGTCGCTGACCAACGCCTGAGTGGCGTGAGGGCGGCGACCTCCCGTGTCAGGCCTGTGACGCCGCCTCGCTGGGCAGCAGCCGGTGCAGCAGATCGGTCAGGGTGAGCAACCCCCGACCGGCGGCGCCGTCGACGATGACCAGGTGGCTGCGCGTCTCCCGCATGGTGCGCAGCGCCTCGTACACCGGTGTGCTCTCCGGCAGGGTCAGCACCGGCCGCATCAATGTGCGCGCGATACCCGATCCGCCCAGGCTGTCGCGAACGTGCACGACACCCACGGTGGCCGAGCCGTCGCGCACCAGCAACCGCAGATGCCCGGTCGCGTGCGCGGTCTGCTGGATCTCCTCCGGCGTCGCCTCGGCCCGCACGTCGCTGTACTCGCCGTCGCGGCGGGCGACCTGTCCGACGGTCAGCGTCTCCAGCTCCAGCGCGCTGGTCAGATTCGCGTGGTAGCGCTCGTCGAGCGTTCCCACCGTCGCCGAGTGCTCGACCAACTGACGCAGCGCATCCGGATCCTGCGCATCGGCCAGTTCGTCGACCGGCGTGACCCCGACCCGGCGCAGACACCAGTTGGCGGCGTGGTTGAGGCCACGCAGCAGCGGGCGGGTGAGGAACATGAACCCGCGCATCGGCAGGGCCAGCAGCGTGGCCGAGCGTTCGGGATGGGCGATCGCCCACGATTTCGGCGCCATCTCACCGATGACCAGGTGCAGGAACGTCACGATCGCCAGCGCCAGGACGAAACCGCCGGCGTCGGCCACCCACGACGGTGCCCCCAGGCCGGCCAACCACGGCGTGATGGCATGGTGCACAGCCGGTTTGGTGACCGCGCCGAGCAGCAGCGTGCATGCCGTGATACCGAGCTGGGCCCCGGCCAGCAGCAGTGACAGCTCACCGGCGCTGCGGAGTGCGGCACGCGCCGCGGCGCTGTCGGCGGCCGCATCCTCGAGCCGGCTGCGGCGCGCGGCGATCAACGCGAACTCGACGGCGACGAAGAACGCGCTCAGGCTGATCAGCGCGACGGTGATCGCCACGACGGTCCACGGGCTACTCATGGTCGGCCTCCTCGGTGCGGGTGCCGACGGTGACCAGCACGCGTGCCGGTACCCGCCGCTCGACCGCCCGCACCTCCGCGACGATCTGCCGCGTCACCGGGGCTCCGTCGTTGACGAGATCGGCGGTGTCGGTGGGCAGTTCGATCTCGACGGTGTCGCCGACGGCGGGCAGGCCCGCCGCGTGCGCGATGACCATGCCCGCGACCGTTTCGTAGTCGCCTTCGGGCAGCGTGAGGTCCAACGTGCGTTCGGCTTCGTCGAGCGGGAGGTCGCCGGCCAGCAGCCAGCCGCCGTCCCGGGCGATCGCGTCGGCCCCCGACTCGGTGTCGTGCTCGTCATCGATCTCGCCCACCAGTTCCTCGGCCAGGTCCTCGACCGTGACGATGCCGGCGAACCCCCCGTATTCGTCGATGACGATGGCCATCTCGTCGCCGGCCCGCGCCAGTGTGCGCACCACGTTGGGCAGCGGCAGCGTCTCCGGAACGACGACGGCCGGCCGGCACCGGCTCCCGGCGGTACCCGTGCTGCGATCGGAGGTCGGCCCGAGCAGGTCGTGCAGATCGATGACCCCCACGACGTCGTCCGGGCCCGAGCCGGTGACGGGATAGCGGGTGTGGCCGCGGGCCATGCGCTGCAGCACGTCCGGCACGGGCTCGTCGGCGGCGACGACGTCGACGCGCGAACGCGGGATCATGGCGTGTTCGGCGGTGCTGGTCGGGAAATCGAGGATCCGGTCGAGCAGCGCCGACAACTCCTGCGGGATCTCACCCGCCTCCCGGGAGGCGGCGACGATGTGCTCGAGGTCGCGCGGGGTCGCCGAATGCTCGACGTCGTGCACGGGTTCGATGCGCAGCAGCCGCAGCAGCAGATTCGACGACTGGTCGAACAGCCAGATCAGCCACCCGAACAGCTTCAGATAGATCGTGGTCGACAGCGCCAGCCAACGGGCCAGCGGCTCGGGCCGCGCGATCGCCAGGTTCTTCGGGAAGAGTTCGCCGAAGACCATCTGCACGACCGTCGAGACCGCGATCGCGACGAGTCCGCCGAAGCCGACGGCCACCGCGGTGGGGATTCCGGCACCGCCGAGCAGGGTCTCCAGACCGCGGCCGATCAGCGGTTCGGCGACGTAGCCGACCAGCAGTCCGGTGACGGTGATGCCCAGCTGGGCGCCCGACAGCATGAACGAGGTGCGGCGGGTGACGGTCAGCGCGCGCGCCGAGGCGTGGTCACCTGCTTCGGCGCGGGCCTTGAGACGGGAGCGGTCCACCGCCATGTATGCGAATTCCTGCGCGACGAAGTATCCGGTCAGCGCGGTGATCGCCAAGACGACGAGAAATCCTACGAGTATTCCGAGAACGGCGGTCAACATGTGACCGCCATGGGTCTAAGAGGGGGCATCGAGTCCTTGCTCGGTGGTGGGCGGAATGTCCGTCGACATCCACACTACCGAACGCTCGGAGTTGGTCTTTCGTGCTGCGCCGTCAGGCGGCTGCGCGCGCTGCGGTCACCTCGTCGAAGCGGTCGAGCACCGTGGCCGCGACCAGATTGTGCGACCCCAGCGGCTCGGCCATCGAGATCCCTTCGCGCGCAGCGTATTCGGCGACTCGGTCCGTGATGCGGCCGTGGGCGAGGAACCACGGCACGATCACCAGCCGGCGAGCGCCCGTCTGCCGCAACGCGTCGGCGCTGTCGGCCAGGTTGGCGTGCGGACCGGTCGCGAACGCGACCCGCGCACCCGCCCACCGGGTACCGTCAGCGAGCGCCGAGGCGACCGTCGACGTCCTGGCGTTGGCGGCCGGTCGCGACGACCCGACGGCGACGGCGATCACGCCGAGGTCCGGGTCGTAGGGGGAGACCCCGGCCTCGCTCAGCCGCAGCCGCGCCACCGTCAGCAGTGCCGGATCCTCACCCAGCACGGCAGCGGTCCGCACCGGTCGGTCCACCGCGTCGATGACGGCGGGGATGTCGACGCGCGCGTGATAGGCGTCGGCCAACAGGAACGGGACGACGGTGGCGTCGCGGGTCTGAGCCAGCACATCGGGCAGCGCCGGTTGGGTCTGCTCGAGGAATGCCGCCCGCACGTCCAGCCACGGCCGCAGCCGCCGGATCCGCCCGGCCACCGCATGCGTGACCGCCGCCGACCGCGGGTCGGCGCTGCCGTGCGCGGTCAGAACCAGGGTGCTCAAGACTGGTGCAGCCCGCATTCGATCTTGCCGGTGCCCGCCCAGCGTCCGCTGCGCGGATCGGCGCCCTCGATCGGCTTGGCCGTGCAGGGCGCGCAGCCGATCGACGGGTAGCCCTCGTCGACCAGGGGATTGACCAGCACACCGTTGGCGTCGATGTAGGCCTGCATGTCCTCGTCGGACCAGGCCGCGATCGGGTTGATCTTCACCAGCCGGAACGCCTTGTCCCAGCTGATCAGCGGGGCGTTCGCGCGGGTGGGGGCCTCGACGCGGCGGATGCCGGTGACCCACGCCGAATAGCCGCGCAGCGCCTTGGTCAACGGCTCGACCTTGCGCAGCCGGCAGCACTGGTTGGGTTCGCGGGCGAACAGGTCCTTACCGAGCAGCGCGTCCTGTTCGGCGACGGTCCGCTCCGGGGCGACGTTGACGACGTTGACGTCGTACACCGCCTGCACCGCGTCCCGGGTGCCGATGGTCTCGGCGAAGTGGTAACCGGTGTCGAGGAACAGGACGTCGACACCGGGCCGGACCTTGGCGGCCATGTCGACGAGCACCGCGTCCTGCATGTTCGAGGCGACGACGTAGTTGCCGGCGAAATTCTCGTCGGTCCAGCGCAGCAGGTCGACCGCCGACGCGTCGGGTCCGAGTTCGGCGGCGCCGCGTTCGGCCAGCTGCTGCAGGTCGATGTCGGAGAGCAGGTCAGTCATCGTGTCACCTCAAATCCGCTTCGTCGGCGCGTAGCGCCCAGGTAGCGAAACGCTCACCGTGCTCGCGTTGTTTCACGAAGTTGCGAACCACTCGCTCGATGTAGTCACCGAGTTCGGTCGACAGCACCTTGTGCTGACGCAGCTTGCGGCCGAAACCGCTGTCCAGGCCGAGGCTGCCGCCGAGGTGGACCTGGAAACCCTCCACGGGGTCGCCGCCTGTGTCATCGCTGACCATCTGACCCTTGAAGCCGATGTCGGCGACCTGGATGCGTGCGCACGAGTTGGGGCAGCCGTTGATGTTGACGGTCACCGGCACGTCGAGCTGGGCGTTGATGTCCTCCAGCCGCTTCTCCAGATCCGGCACCAGGGTCTGGCTGCGCTTGCGGGTCTCGGCGAAGCTCAGCTTGCAGAACTCGATGCCGGTGCAGGCCATCAGGTTGCGCCGCCAGTGCGACGGCTGCGACGGCAGGCCGACGGCGTCGAGGCCGGCGCGCAGTTCGTCGAGCTTGTCGTCGGGCACGTCGAGGACGATCAGCTTCTGATAGGGCGTGAAGCGGATGCGGTCGGAGCCGGCGGCCTCGGCGAGGTCGGCCACCTTCTGCAGGATGGTGCCCGACACGCGGCCGGCGATCGGTGCGACGCCGACGGCGTTGAGCCCGTTCTTGAGCTTCTGGACGCCGACGTGGTCGATGGGGCGGACCACCGGATCCGGCGCCGGGCCGTCGATCATCGGACGCTTCAGGTACTCGGTTTCGAGAACGTCCCTGAACTTCTCGACGCCCCAGTCCTTGATCAGGAACTTGAGGCGGGCCTTCGAACGCAGCCGGCGGTACCCGTAGTCGCGGAAGACGCTCACGACGCCCTCCCACACGTCGGGCACCTCGTCGAGCGGCACCCATGCGCCGACGCGCTGGCCGAGCATCGGGTTCGTCGACAGGCCACCGCCGACCCACAGGTCGAAACCGGGGCCGTGCTCGGGATGGTTGACGCCGATGAACGCGACGTCGTTGACCTCGTGCACGACGTCCTGCAGTCCGGAGATCGCGGTCTTGAACTTGCGCGGCAGGTTCGAGTACTCGGGCTTGCCGATGTAGCGGCGGACGATCTCGTCTATCGCAGGTGTGCCGTCGATGACCTCGTCGAGAGACTCACCGGCGAGTGGGGAGCCGAGCACGACGCGCGGGCAGTCGCCGCACGCCTCGGTGGTCTGCAGGCCGACGGCGTCGAGGCGCTTCCAGATCTCCGGCATGTCCTCGACCCGGATCCAGTGGTACTGGACGTTCTCGCGGTCGGAGATGTCGGCGGTGTCGCGGGCGAACTCGGTCGAGATCTCGCCCAGCGTGCGCAGCGCCCTGGCCGACAGCGCGCCGCCGTCGCAGCGCACGCGCAGCATGAAGTACGAGTCCTCGAGCATGTCGGTGTTCTCGTCACCGGTCCAGGTGCCGTCGTACCCGGGTTTGCGCTGGGTGTACAGACCCCACCAGCGGAACCGGCCGCGCAGGTCACCCTTGTCGATGCTGTCGAAGCCGCCCTTGGCGTAGATGTTCTCGATGCGCGCGCGGACGTTGAGCGGGTTGTCGTCCTTCTTCGCCTGCTCGTTGGCGTTGAGCGGTTCGCGGTAGCCCAGCGCCCACTGGCCCTCGCCGCGGGGACGTTTGGCAGGCTTGGCGGGACGAGGCTTGGCCTGGGCCGGAGTCTCGGTCATGGAGGTTGGCTCCTTCTCGGAGCCGGCGTTGGGACCGCGCTGAATCACCGGGGGGCTGTCCGGCGGCGCAGATCCGGCGGCCAGCTGAAGATCGTGGTGGGCTGGGTCCTAGATCAGGCGCGTCAGGGCATACAGCGACAGGTACACACGCGCTTGAAGTCGACATGCCGACGTGCCACCAACGCGATGCGGGTGCGAAGAGTCGGGACGACGGTCACGCGGCCATTCTGCCACGGACGGCCGCATATGCCCTAACCGGCCCATATTTGCGCTCGCGGTGAGCAAAAGTCGCCGCAGGCCCCCGTTGCGCGGTCAGCCGGCCCACCACCCTGATCATGACGGGCCGGTCGGGATTACGACATCCGGCACGATCCTGGGACCATGGGTGAAGTGACCGTTCGATCCGCACCCGTCCGCGTGCCGGCGCTGGCCGCGACGCCGGGCCGGCCGTTCGGCGTCTACATCCACGTGCCGTTCTGCGCGACGCGCTGCGGGTACTGCGACTTCAACACCTACACCCCGGCCGAGGCCGGGGGTGCGAACCCCGACGGCTGGTTGACCGCGATGCGCCAGGAGTTGGCCCTGGCCGCCCGCACGCTGGGGTCGCCCCCGCCGGTGCAGACGGTCTTCGTCGGGGGTGGCACACCGTCGCTGCTGGGCGGCGCCGGCCTGCGCGCGGTGCTGGACGCCGTGCGCGACCACTTCGACCTGGCGCCCGGCGCGGAGATCACCACCGAGGCCAACCCCGAGTCGTCGGGACCTGAACTGTTCGACGCGCTGCTGGCCGCCGGCTACACGCGGGTGTCGCTGGGCATGCAGTCGATCGCCCGCCACGTCCTGACGGTGCTGGACCGGTTGCACTCGCCGGGGCGTGCGCTGGCCGCGGCGGGCGAGGCGCGCGCAGCCGGTTTCGGCCACGTCAACCTCGACCTCATCTACGGCACACCGGGGGAGACCGACGACGATCTGCGCCGTTCCGTCGACGCCGCGGTGGCGGCCGGGGTCGATCACGTCTCGGCCTACGCGCTGGTGGTCGAGGACGGGACGGCGCTGGCGCGGCGCGTGCGGCGCGGCGAGGTGGCCGCCCCCGACGACGACGTACTGGCGGCGCGGTACGAACTGCTCGACGCACGACTGGGTGAGGCCGGCTTCGGCTGGTACGAGGTCTCCAACTGGGCCAGACCCGGCGGCGAGTGCCGCCACAACCTCGGCTACTGGGCCGGCGGGGAGTGGTGGGGCGCCGGACCGGGTGCGCACGGCTACCTCGGTGACACGCGATGGTGGAACGTCAAACATCCCAACGCGTATGCGGCGGTACTCGCCGAGAGTTCGCTGCCCGTCGCTGATTTCGAGATCCTCGACCCGGACGCGCGGCACACCGAGGACGTGATGCTGCGGTTGCGGCTGCGCAGCGGGCTGCCGCTGGAGTCGCTCACCGTGCAGGAGCGGGGTCGCGTCGGCGGCGTGGTCGCCGACGGTCTGGCGGAGGTCGACGGCACCCGGCTGATCCTCACCGACCGGGGACGGTTGCTGGCCGACGGAGTGGTGCGCACGCTGCTCGCCGATTAGACCCGAGGTGGTTGCCCCGGGTCGACCCGATTGTGCCAATATTGTCCGCATGTCGACGGAGTTAGGCAAGGCTAACCAGACCGCCGCCCCCGAGCCGGTCGCCATCATCGGTATCGGCTGCCGTCTGGCCGGCGACATCACCACCCCGGCGGACTTCTGGGAGTTCCTGCTCGACGGCGGCAGCCACGTACGCGAGGTGCCCGCCGAGCGCTGGGAGCCCTATCTGCGGCGCGATCCGCGCAATGCCGCAGTGCTGCGGGAGACGACGCCGTGGGGCACCTTCCTCGACGACCTCGCCGGATTCGACGCCGAGTTCTTCGGCGTCTCACCCCGCGAAGCGGAGCTGATGGATCCGCAGCAGCGCCTCGCCCTCGAAGTCTCATGGGAGGCACTGGAACACGCCGGTGTGCCACCGCGCTCACTCGCCGGCAGCGACACCGCCGTGCTGATGGGCGTCAACTCCGACGACTATGGCAAGCTCATCATGGAGGATCTCCCGGGGATCGAGGCGTGGACCGGAATCGGCACGTCGCTGTGCGGTATCGCCAACCGCGTCTCGCACCTGCTCGACCTGCGCGGCCCCAGCGTCGCCCTCGACGCGGCGTGCGCCGCCTCTCTGGTGGCGGTCCACCAGGCGTGCCAGTTGCTGCGGGCGGGGGAGACCTCACTGGCGCTGGCCGGCGGAGTGAGCGCGCTGATCGGCCCCGGGCTCACCCGGGTGCTCGACCAGGCCGGCGCCACCGCACCCGACGGGCGGTGCAAGAGCTTCGACGCGGCGGCCGACGGATACGGGCGCGGCGAGGGCGCGGCGGTGGTGGTGCTCAAGCGCCTGGCCGACGCACTGCGCGACGAGGACCGGGTGATCGCCGTCGTGCGCGGCGGGGCGGTGGCCCAGGACGGGCGCACCGTCGGCATCATGTCGCCCAACGGCGCCGCCCAGGAGGACCTGTTCCGGCACACCTGTGCGATCTCCGGGATTGCGCCCGGCACAGTCGAATTCGTCGAAGCCCACGGAACCGGCACGCCGACCGGCGACCCGGTTGAGCTCAACGCGCTCGCCGCGGTCTACGGCGCCGAGCGTGCCGACGGACAGCCGTGCCGCGTCGGATCGGTCAAACCCAACACCGGCCACCTGGAGGGCGGGGCCGGGGTGGTCGGGCTGATCAAGGCCGCGATGGCGTTGCAGTACGAGACCATCCCGCCGACGGCCGGCATCCGCGCGCTCACCCCGGCCGTGGACTGGTCGACCAGCGGGCTGCGGGTGCCGACACAGGTCGAGCCGTGGCCGCATCGCGAGGGCACACCCCGACGGGCCGCGGTCTGCAGCTACGGATACGGCGGCACCATCGCCCATGTCCTGCTCGAAGAGGCGCCGCCCCGCGCCGGTGCCGGGACGGCGGCCCCCGCCGCGCCGTCGGTGCTTCCGCTGTCCGCGCGGTCCTCGGCGCGGCTGGCCCGCCAGGCCACCGCCCTCGCGAATCATGTTCGGCGCCAACCGCATCCGGTGGGTGAGGTAGCCGCGACGCTGTGGTCACGGCGGTCCCACGAGCCGGTCCGCGCCGCCGTGGTCGCGCATGACACCGACGAACTCGTCGCCGGACTGGACGCGCTCGCCGGCGACCGGCGCACCCCCTCGGTGGTTACCGGCAGCGTCCTCGCCGGCGCGGCCGACGGCGCGGTCTGGGTGTTCTCCGGACACGGGTCGCACTGGCCCGGCATGGGACGCGAACTGCTGAACCACGAACCGGCGTTCGCGGCGGTCATCGACACGGTGGAACCGGTGTTCGCCGCCGAACTCGGCTTCTCCCCGCGTGAGGCGCTTCGCACCGGCGACCTCGGCGGCACCGACCACGTGCAGGCGTTGACGTTCGCCATGCAGGTCGGGCTGGCCGCGGTGCTGCGGGAACGGGGGGTGCGCCCCGCCGCGGTGATCGGTCATTCCGTCGGTGAGGTCGCGGCCAACGTGGTGGCCGGTGTGTTCGACCTCGCCCACGGCGCCAGGGTGGCCTGCTACCGGGCACGGGGTTTCCGCGCCGTCGCCGGTGAAGGGGCGATGGCGCTGGTGCGGCTGGCGTTCACCGAGGCCGAGATGCGGCTGGGTGACCGCACCGACGTGGTGGCCGCCATCAGTGCGTCACCTGAGTCGACGGTCATCTCCGGCACCGTCGCGGCGGTCGAGGAGGTGTCCGCACGGTGGGCCGACGAGGGTCTGATGGTGCGCCGGGTGAACACCGACGTGGCGTTCCACAGCCCGGCGATGGACGCCCTCACCGCCGAGTTGGCCGCTCTCACCGCAGGACTCGGGCCGTCGACACCGCCGGCCGTGCCGCTCTACACCACCGCACTGGCCGATCCGCGCTCGGACGCGCCGCGGGACCCGGACTACTGGGTGGCCAACCTGCGCGGCCGGGTGCGCTTCGCCGAAGCCGTCAGCGCCGCGGCCGAGGACGGTCACCGGCTCTTCCTCGAGGTGTCCGCCCACCCGGTCGTGGCCCACTCCATCGCCGAGACGCTGAGCCACCTGGGAATCGGCGACCACGCGGTGGTGCCCGTGCTGCGCCGCGAGCAACCCGAGCGCCCCGCACTCGCCGTCGCCGTCGCCGCCCTGTACTGCCACGGCGCACCCGTCGATCCCGGTGTGAGAACCGAAACTCCGTGGGCGACAGATCTTCCGGGTACGCAGTGGGTGCACCGTACGCACTGGCGCACCCCCACCGCGCCGCCCGGCGGCCGTGGCGTGCACGAACCGGAATCGCATACGCTGCTCGGCGGCCTGATGGAGGTGACCGGCGCCGTTCCGGCCCGGGTGTGGCAGACGCGCCTGGACTCCTCGACGCGTCCCTATCCCGGTGACCATCCGGTGCAGGGCACGGAGATCGTGCCGGCGGCGGTGCTGCTCAACACCTTCCTCACCGCCGCGGGCACCGATCTGGCCGACGTGCGGCTGCGGACCCCTGTGCCGCCCGGCCGGGCGCGCGACATCCAGGTGGTGTCACAGGACCGCTCACTGGCGCTGGCGTCCCGGCTGGTCGACGACGAGGCCGAAGGCGGCTGGCTGACCCACTGCACGGCGCTGGCCGCGCCCGGCGGTGAGGCGGCGTTGACCGTCCTCGACGAGGACGAGATCCGCTCACGCTGCACCGAGTCGCTGCCGTCGACGCACGTGGTCGACACGCTCGCGACACTCGGGGTGGCGGCGATGGGCTTCGGCTGGCAGGTGCTCGAACTGCACCGCGGCGACGGTGAACTGTTCGCGCGGGTGGCGGCCGACGCCGACGGTTCCACACCGGCGACGTGGGCGGGACTCCTCGACGCGGCGACGTCGGCGGCGTCCACGATCTTCGACGGCCCGCCGCGGCTACGGATGCCCGCCCGTATCGAACGGGTGCACGTCCACGACAAGCCGCCCGCCGTCGCCCTGCTGCATGTGCGCCGCCGCGACGCGGGGACCGTCACCGACGTGGTGCTGGCCGAGGAGTCCGGGACGGTGTCGGTGTCGTTGACCGGTATGGCGTTCGAGGAGCTCGAGAATCCCAGCGGCCGCGACACCGTGCGCCTGCTGCACCACGTGGCGTGGCATCCGGTCGACTGGCCCGACACCGCGCCGCCCACCGAGGTGGCCGTCGTCGGCGGCGACGAGGCGACGGTCGACTTCGTCGCCCGCGACCTCGGCGAAGCCGGCGTCCCACACCGGACGGTCGGCGAGTCAACGGAATTCGGCGCACTCACGCCAGGTGCGGTGGTGCTGGTCCTGCCGCGCGCCGACGACAGCCCGCAGGCGTCGGCCGAACTCGTGCTGCGCACCCTGCAACACCTGGACGCGTCCGGAAGCCAGGCCCGTCTGTGGGTCCTCACCGCCGACGTCCACGAAGGCCTCAACCCTGCGCACGCCCCGCTGTGGGGGATGGCCCGGGTCGCCGCCGCCGAACACCCGCAGCTGTGGGGCGGGGTCCTCGACGTCACCGGTGAGCGGCTCCCCGTGCGGGCGCTGAACGCGCTCGCCGGTCACGGTGTGGTGGTGGTCCGCGACGGTGTCGCGTACGCCGCCCGACTGACCCACGCCGGCGCCGGTGACGCGGCGCCGCTGCAGTGTTCGCCCGCCGGCACCTATCTGATCACCGGCGGCACCGGCGTGCTGGGTCTGCGATTGGCGCAGCGGCTGGCCGACCTGGGTGCGCGACGGCTTGTGCTGGCGTCCCGGTCGGGGATGCCGGCGCGCGCGGCGTGGCCCGCCCACCCCGGCTCGGAGGCCGTCGCCGTGGTGTCCGCGCTCGAGCAGCGCGGGGTGTCGGTGCGGGTGGCGGCCGTCGACGTCGGAGCGCCCGGCGCCGCCGCGGCGTTACGGTCGGCACTCGAGGACCTGCCGCCGGTGCGGGGCGTCATCCACGCCGCCGGGGTGGAAGCCGGTGCGCTGCTGTCGAATACGACCCCGGAGGACCTGCAGGCGGCGATGCGGCCGAAGGTCGACGGTCTCAACGCGCTGCATGAGCTGTTCCCGCCGGGTGAGCTCGACTGGATGGTGCTGTTCTCGTCGTGCGGCTATCTCGCGGGCTTCCCCGGACAGGGCGCGTACGCGTGCGGTAACGCCTACCTCGACGCGTTCGCCCGCCACCGGCGCCGCCTCGGCGACCGGACCACCAGCGTGGCGTGGACGGCGTGGCGGGGGTTGGGCATGGGGTCGGCATCCGGCTTCGTCGCCGCCCAACTCGACGCGCTCGGGATGGGCACCGTCGGCCTCGACGACGCCATGCGGGCGCTCGACTCGGCGCTGCGCGACGACGACGCGAACGTGGTCGTGCTGCCCGTACTGCCCGCCGCGGCGGCGGTGCCGATCCTGGCCGACGTCGCGCCCGCCGAGACTGCCGATGCGAGCGCCGCCGCCGCGATCGAGGACCGCGGCGACCTGGACGTCGCGCAATGGGCGGCGCGACAGGTGCTCACCGCGGTGGCCTCGGAACTCGGTTGCGCCCCCGACGATGTCGACGTCCGGCTGCCGCTGGTGGAGATCGGCGTCGACTCGATCATGACCGTGTCGCTGCGGCGTCAGCTGGAGAAGCAGACCGGGCTCGCCCTGCCGCCGACGCTGCTGTGGGAGTACCCCACGGCCGCGGCGGTGAGTGAGCGGATCGCCGAACTGCTGGCAGCCCAGGACGATTCGGCCGCCTGAGACGCGGGGCGCTCGCGTTCGTGACCGGAGGGCGGGAATCCGGGCCGTTTTCCGCCGTCTGGTCACGAACGCGGCTCCTCAGGCCGTCAGCTGGGCCATGATCTTCTTCTTGTCGACCTTGCCGACCGCGGTCAACGGCAGCGACGGCATCGGCACCAGCACGTCGGGCCGGGCGTGCGTGGATGCCCCGCGCTCGTCGAGGAACGCGTTGAGCTCGGCGAGCGTGAGCGGCTTGCCGCGGAAAACCACAGCGGCACAGATCTTCTCGCCGAGATAGTCGTCGGGCAACGCGACCGCCGCCGCGGAGTAGATCCCGGGGTGGGTGAGCAGGTGGTCTTCGAGATCGGTCGCCGAGACGGTCTCGCCGCCGCGGTGGATGACGTCCTTGATGCGACCGGTGACCTCGACGTTGCCCGCCAACGGGCCGTCGGCGAAGATCCGGACCCGGTCCCCGGTGCGGTAGAAACCGTCGGGGCTGAACGAGCGGGCGTTCGCCTCGTCGGCCCGGTAGTACCCGTTGAGCGTGTAGGGCCCGCGCACCAGCAGTTCACCCTCGTCGCCGGGCGCGACCTCGTCACCGTTCTCGTCGACCACCCGCATCTCGTCGTGCGGTGACACCGGCCGGCCCTGGGTGTGCACCACGACGTCGACCGGATCGCCCGGCCGGGTGAAGTTCAGCATGCCCTCGGCCATCCCGAAGATCTGCGAGAGTCCGGGGGTCAGCCGGTCGAGGATGAACCGCGCCTCCTCCGGGCTCATCCGCGAGCCACCCACCTGCACCAGCCGCAGCGACGTCGGCAGCACCGGTTCCCACTCGCAGGCCTGCGCCCACAGCTTGCCGAGCGCGTTGACCAGCCCGGTGACGGTCACCTTGTGCTTGTCGATGAGCGCGAACGCTGCCTCCGGGCTGGGATCGGCGGTGAACACCGTCGTCGCCCCGACGGTCATCGCGCCCAGCATCCCGGGGCATGCGAGCGGGAAGTTGTGGCCGGCCGGCAGCGCCACCAGATAGACGTCGTCGGCGCTGACGTGGCAGGCCTGCGCACTCGACACCGCGGTGTAGACGTAGTCGTCGTGGGTGCGGGGGATCAGCTTGGGCAGCCCGGTGGTCCCACCGGACACCAGCAGCAGCGCGGGCAGGGACGTGTCGACCGGTGCGCGCTCCGGTGGTGCGCCGCCACCGTCGACCAGCGCCGTCCACGACGTGTACGGGCCCGCGTCGCCGTCGACGATGACGTGCCGAAGGCCGGGCCGGTCCGCGGTCAGCTGGGCCGCCATCTCGCGGTAGTCGAAACCGCCGACCTCGTCGGGGATCACCATGGCCACCGCGCCACTGACGTCGGCGAAGTGCCCGAGCTCTGCGGTGCGGTGCCCCGGCAGGCACATCACCGGAACCGCGCCCGCCCTGAGCAGCCCGAAGAACGCGACGGCGAACCGCACGGAATTGGGCAACTGCAACAGCACGCGGTCCCCGGGCCGGATGCCGAGTCCGGCGATGGCGG
Organism: Mycolicibacterium litorale; assembly: GCF_014218295.1. The sequence continues at coordinate 3,517,975 of NZ_AP023287.1, read as the reverse complement.
CCGCGGCGGCGTCGGCGCGGCGCACCAACTCGGCGTAGCTGAGGGATTCGTCGACGTCGACGACCGCGGGGTGGTCGGGCCGCTGCTGCGCCGCGTCGAGCAGGAGCGACTCCAGCGGACGCCCGGCCCAGTAGCCCGCCCGCCGGTACTCCTCGGCGCGGTCGTCGGGGAAGGGTACGAAACCGTCGGCGAGGTCGCTCTGCAGGTTCTGGAATCCGGTGCTCATGGCGCGGAAAGGCCCCTCTGGGTAGGAGTGTTCGACTCCTTGAATATAGGATAGCCTTCCTGAAGTTAGGGCAGCCTACGTTGACTTGGAGGAAACGCGGTGGAGGCCGTTGTGACGAGTTCACAGTCCGTGCGCGCCGAGGTTGCAGAACTTCTCGGTATCGACGAATCCGAGCTCGATCCGAATGCCGACCTCATCGCCTCCGGCCTCGACTCGATTCGCATGATGTCACTGTCCGGCCGCTGGCGGAAGCAGGGCATCGACGTGCGTTTCGCGGCGATGGCGGCGAACCCGACCGTGGCGGCGTGGGCACAGCTCGTCGGTGAGCACACCACGGCCGAGGAACCCGTGGCAGCGGCCGACACCGGCGCGCGGGATCCGGACGCGCCGTTCCCGCTCGCGCCGATCCAGCACGCACTGTGGGTCGGACGCAACGAACTCACCGAACTCGGCGGGGTGGCCGCACACCTCTACGTCGAATTCGACGGCGCCGGCGTCGACCCCGAACGGCTGCGCGCCGCGGCCGCCGCCCTCGCCGCGCGCCACCCCATGCTGCGCGTCGAGATCCTCGGCGACGGTATGCAGCGGATCAGCGACCGCACCCTGCCGGTCAAGCTCACCGACCTCCGCGATCTGGACATCGCCGCCGCCGAGGAGCAGTTGGAAGTCATCCGTGACACCAAATCCCATCAGATGCTCGAGGGTGAGGTGCTCGAGCTGGCGCTGACCCTGCTGCCCGGCGGGCGGACCCGGCTGCACGTCGACCTCGACATGCAGGCCGCCGACGCCGTCAGCTACCGCAACTTCATGGCCGACCTCGCCGCGCTCTACCGCGGTGTGCAGCTGCCCGAACTGCAGTACACCTACCGCGAATACCGCAGCGCCCTCACCGCGACACCGCCCCCGGCCGCGGACGAGGACCGCCGCTGGTGGGCCGAGCGCATCCCGCACCTGCCGGAACCGCCTGCGCTGCCGCTGGTTCCGCGCGCCGAACAACGCAACCCTCGCCGCGGCACCCGGCGTTGGCAGTTCCTCGACGCCCACACCCGCGACGGTCTCTACGCGGCCGCCCGCAAACGCGGCATCACTCCCGCCATGGCGTTCGCCGCGTCGTACGCCGGGACGCTGGCCCGCTGGTCGACGAGCCGCCACTTCCTGCTCAACCTGCCGATGTTCGGTCGTGAACCGTTCCACCCCGACGTCGACAGACTGGTCGGCGACTTCTCGTCGTCTCTGATGCTCGACGTCGACTTCACGGCGGCACACACCCCGGCGCAGCGTGCGCGGGTGATGCAGGAGGCACTACACACCTCCGCCGCCCACTCCACGTACTCGGGTCTGTCGGTGTTGCGCGACCTGAGCCGCCACCACGGCACCCCGACGTTGGCGCCGTTCGTGTTCACCAGTGCGCTCGGCCTCGGCGACCTGTTCGCCGGCGACGTCACCGACCAGTTCGGCACCCCGGTCTGGCACATCTCCCAGGGTCCACAGGTGCTGCTCGACTCGCAGGTCACCCCGTTCGACGGTGGTCTGCTGGTCAACTGGGACGTGCGCGAAGAGGCGTTCCGCCCCGGGGCCATCGACGCAATGTTCGCCTACCAGCTCGCCGAACTGCAGCGGCTCGCCACCGACGACGCCGCGTGGGACGCCGTCGATCCTCCCGCGGTGCCGCCGGCACAGCTGGCGGTGCGCACCGCACTCGACACCACCGCAGAGCGCAGCGACGAGGCCCTGCACGACGGTTTCTTCCGCAGCGCCGCGGCCACCCCGGACGCGACGGCGGTGATCAGCTCGGCGGGCACGCTGAGCTACGCCGACCTCCGCGAGAAGGTTCTGGCGGTCGCCGGAGCCCTGCAGGTGGCCGGCATCAAACCCGGTGACACCGTCGCGGTGACGGGCCCCAAGTGCGCCGATCAGGTGACGGCGCTGCTGGCGATCCACGCCGCCGGCGCGGTGTACGTGCCGATCGGTGCCGACCAGCCCGCCGACCGCGCCGAGACCATCCTGCGGACCGCCGGCGTCCGGATGGCGCTGGCGTGCGGCGACGACGCCCCGACCACCCTGCCGGCGCTGACCGTCGCCGAAGCGGTCCGCGTCGGATCCCGCGCCGAGGACGTCACCCCCGCAGCCATCGGAGCCGACGAGGTCGCCTACGTGCTGTTCACCTCGGGCTCGACCGGTGCACCCAAGGGCGTCGAGGTCACCCACGCCGCCGCGATGAACACGCTCGAATTCATCAACGCCCACTTCGAGATCGGCCCCGCCGACCGCTGCCTGGCGCTGTCCACGCTCGAGGGCGATCTGTCGGTTCTCGACGTGTTCGGCATGTTGCGCGCGGGTGGCTCGCTGGTCGTGGTCGACGAAGCCCAGCGCCGCGACCCCGACAGCTGGGTACGCATGATCAACGAGCATCACGTCACCGTGCTGCACTGGATGCCCGGCTGGCTGGAGATGCTGCTCCAGGTCGGCGGATCGCTGCCGTCGGTGCGCGTCGTGCCCACCGGCGGTGACTGGGTGCGTACCGAGATGGTGCGCGAATTGCGCAGCGCCGCACCGAATGTCCGCTTCGCCGGCCTCGGCGGTGCCACCGAGACCGCGATCCACAACACCATCTGCGAACCGGGTGAGCTGCCCGAGCGGTGGTCGGCCGTACCGTTCGGCCGTCCGCTGCCCAACAACACCTGCCGCGTCGTCGCGGCCGACGGGGCGGACTGCCCGGACTGGGTGCCCGGCGAGCTGTGGGTCGGCGGGCGCGGAATCGCACGCGGCTACCGCGGCCGCCCCGACCTGACGGCCGAGCGGTTCGTCGACCACGACGGCCGGACCTGGTACCGCACCGGCGATCTCGTCCGCTACCTGCCCGACGGTCAGATCGACTTCGTCGGCCGCGCCGACCACCGCGTCAAGATCAGCGGCTACCGCATCGAACTGGGCGAGGTCGAGGCCGCGCTGCGGCGCATCGTCGGAGTCGACGCCGCCGTGGCCGCCGTTCTGGCCGCTCCCGGGGACGGGCGCACCGAACAGCTCGCCGCGATCGTCCATCCCTCGGACCCCCGGCTGACCGTCGAGGAGCTGACCCGCCGGATGGCCGAACTCGTTCCGCCGCACATGGTTCCGAGCCATATCGCTCTCGTCGAGACCATCCCGTTCACCGTGGGCGGCAAGATCGACCGCAGGGCCGTCACCGCGGCGCTGACCCGCAGCATGACCGAACGCGCCCAGGATCAGGCACCGACGTACCGCGCGCCGGCCACGGCGCTGGAGCGGGCGCTGGCCGACATCGTCGCCACCGTGCTGGACCGCGACAACGTCGGCGTCGACGACGACTTCTTCGAACTCGGGGGCGATTCCGTGCTGGCCACCCAGACCGTCGCGCGCATCCGCGAATGGCTGGACTCGCCGGGGGTCATGGTCACCGACATCTTCGCCGCCCGCAACGTCGGCGCCCTGGCGCAGCGGCTGGTCGGTCACGAGTCCGGCAGCGACCGCCTCGAGGCCGTCGCCGAGCTCTACCTCGAAGTCGCCGACATGAACTCCGCCGACGTGGCGTCCGCGCTCGATCCGACGTCGGCGCAGGCGCGATGACGGCGCAGCAGCTCGAGTTCGCGCCGTGGGTCAAACGTTTCCCTGCCGAGGGTGGTCCTGCGGCCGTGGTGTTCCCGCACGCGGGTGGCGCCGCCGCGGCCTACCGCGCGCTGGCGAAGACGTTCTCCGGCAAGGGCATCGACACCTATATCGTGCAGTACCCGCAACGCGCGGAACGGCTGCGGCATCCGGCGGCCGCGAGCATCGACGAGCTCGCCACCCAGCTGTTCGAGGCCGGGCCGTGGGACCGCCTCGGTCCGCTGGACCTGTTCGGGCACTGCATGGGCGCGGTGGTGGCGTTCGAGTTCGCGCGGGTCGCCGAACGCCACGGCGTCGCGGTGCGCACGCTGTGGGCGTCGGCGGGCCAGGCTCCGTCGACGGTCGCCGAGGGGGCACCCCTGCCCAGCACCGACCGCGACGTGCTCGCCGACATGGTCGACCTCGGCGGCACCGATCCGCGACTGCTCGAGGACGATGACTTCGTCGAGCTGCTCGTCATGGCGGTGCGGGCCGACTACCGAGCGTTGAGCGGCTACACCTGCGGATCGGACGAGCAGATCGACGCCGACATCCACGCGCTGCGCGGTGACCGCGACCATCGGATCAGCCCGCAGTGGTCGCAGCGCTGGGCGTCGCACACCACGGGCCGCTTCACACTGTCGACGTTCGAAGGCGGCCACTTCTACCTCGACGATCATCTCGACGAGGTCGCGGCGCTGGTGAGCGGCGGATGACCGCACGGGACCTGACCGCCTCCGGTGACGACCCCGTCGTCATCGTCGGTATGGCGGTGGAGGCACCCGGCGGGATCGACACGCCCGAGAACTACTGGGCGCTGCTGTCCGAGCAGCGCGAAGCACTGGGGCCGTTCCCGACCGACCGCGGCTGGTCGCTGCGGGAGCTGTTCGCCGGATCGCGGCGTGAGGGATTCAAACAGATCCACGATCTCGGCGGATTCCTCTCGGCCGCCGCGGAATTCGACCCGGAGTTCTTCGGCATCTCGCCACGTGAAGCCGTCGCGATGGACCCACAGCAGCGGGTCGCCCTGCGCCTGGCGTGGCGTGCGCTGGAGAACAGCGGCATCAACCCCGACGACCTCGCCGGCCACGACGCCGGCTGCTATGTGGGGGCGTCGGCCCTGGAGTACGGGCCCGCGCTCACCGAGTTCTCCCACCACAGCGGTCATCTCATCACCGGCACGTCGCTCGGTGTCATCTCCGGGCGCATCGCGTACACGCTCGACCTGGCGGGTCCGGCCGTCACCGTCGACACCTCGTGCTCATCGGCGCTGTCCGCCGTGCACCTCGCGGTGCAGGCGCTGCGCTCCGGCGACTGCGATCTGGCCCTGGCCGGCGGTGTCTGCGTGATGGGGTCGCCCGGCTACTTCGTCGAGTTCTCCAAACAGCACGCGCTCTCCGACGACGGCCACTGCCGGCCCTACAGCGCCCACGCCAGCGGCACGGTCTGGGCCGAGGGGGCCGGGATCTTCGTGCTGCAGCGCAGGTCTCGCGCGGTGCGCGAAGGCCGCGACATCCTCGCCGACGTCCGAGCGAGCTGCCTCAACTCCGACGGCCGCTCCGTCGGTCTCACCGCCCCCAGCGAACGGGCACAGATCCGGCTGTTCAGCCGCGCCATCGCGCAGGCAGGCGTGTCGCCCGAGGACGTCGGGATGGTCGAGGGCCACGGCACCGGGACCCGCCTCGGCGACCGCACCGAACTGCACGCGCTGGCCGCGACCTACGGCGCCGCCCGCCCCGGCCGCGGACCGCTGCTCGGGTCGGTCAAGTCCAACATCGGGCACACCCAGGCGGCCGCCGGCGCCCTGGGGCTGGCCAAGGTCCTCGTCGCCGCCGAGCGCGCCACCATCCCGCCCACCCTGCACGCCGACGAACCCAGCCGCGAGATCGACTGGGACAGCACGGGTCTGCGCGTGGCGCACAAGCTGACGCCGTGGCCGGCCCACAACGGCGAGCGTGTCGGCGCCGTATCGGCATTCGGGATGAGCGGCACGAACACCCACATCGTCGTGTCGGTGCCGGACCGGCCCCGGGAAGCGAAGTGACCCGGCCGAACCGGTGGCCCGACGGGCGGATCCCGGTGCTGCTGAGCGCGTATGCCGCCGACCTCCTCACCGCTGACGCCCGCGCGGTGCTGGGCTACCTTGAGCACCACTCGGACGCCTCGATCCCCGATGTGGCCGCACAGCTGGCAGGCACCCGTCGGGTGCGGCGGCACCGGGCGGTGGTCCGCGCCGCCGACCGCGACGAACTCGTCCACGGTCTGCGTGCGGTCGCCGCGGGCGCCGAACATCCCCTGGTCGCGCGCAGCGCGGAGGGCGCGCCAGGCCGCATCGCTTTCGTGTTCCCCGGTCAGGGCACCCAATGGCCGTCGATGGGCGCACAGGCCTATGGCGAACTCGACGAGTACCGGACGACGGTCGACGCCTGCGCCGAGGCGTTCCTCGCCGCCGGGGCGCCGTCGCCGGTCCGCTACCTGACGAGGCCCGACGACGTGGGCAGCTTCTCCGAAACCGAGATCGAGGGCGCACAGTTCACGCACGCGGTCGCGCTCGCCCACGTCTGGCGGTCCGTCGGGATACTGCCCGACCTCACGGTCGGCCACAGCCTCGGCGAGATCGGCGCGGCCCACATCGCGGGTGCGATGTCGCTGCCGGACGCGGTGTCGGTGGTGATCGCCCGCGCCGCCGTCGTCGACCGGCTGTCCGGCGACCACGCGGTCGCGGTCCTCGGCATCGACCCCGATGCAGCCCGTGAGGTCATCGCCGCCACCGCGGGTTGGCTCGAGCTCGCCGTGGTCAACGCGCCGTCCTCGGTGGCGGTCTCCGGTGACCGGGACGCGGTCCGAGCGGCCGTCGCCCGCGTCCGCGACCAGGGCCGGTTCGCGCGCGAGATCACCGTCGGCTTCCCGGTGCACACCAGCATCCTCGAACCGCTGCGCGACGACCTGCTTCGCCGGCTTCCGCAGACCGTGTTCGCCGAGACGCCGGTGCAGTTCATCGGCGGCGCCACCGGTGACGTGGTGCCGGCCGGCACGCCGTTCGGCGAGTACTGGTACGGAAACCTCCGCCACATGGTGCGTTTCGACCACGCCGTCGCCGCCGCGCTGCGCTGTGGCGCCCGCACTTTCGTCGAACTGTCCGCGCATCCCCAACTGCTGTTCGCGATCGGCGACATCCTCGGCGACACCAGCGCCACGCTCGTCGGGTCCGGCAGACGCGACGAGCCGATCACCGAGGCGCTGTCGGCGAACCTGGCCGCCGCCGCCGTATCGGACCCCGGATTCGCCTGGCGCGACGCCGCCGGACGGGGCGGGAACCGGTTGCGCGGCTTTCCCAACGCCCCGATGCGGGCCACCCCGATGTGGGCCATGCCCGAACCGCTCGAGCCGGCAAGCGATCTCACCATCGCGCAGGAGGTGTGGCAGCCGGTCACGGCGCACCCCGCACCCGATGTCGCGGCGCGCGTCGCGGTCGCGGTCGTTGACCTGGTCGACGCCGACCCACTCGGCGCGCGGCTCCGTGCCGCCGCCGCCGAGCACCCCGGTGTGGCGGTGACGGCGCCGGACACCGCGGAGGTGATGGTCGTCGTCGCACCGCGATCCGCCGCCGCCGACGCCGGTGCCGCCGTCGCCGCGCTCACCGAGCTGGTCGCCGCCGGGGCGCTGCGCTATCCCGCCGAGGCCGGACCGCGCTGCCGCGACGTGTGGCTGGTCACCGTCGGCGGCGAGCAGGTGCGCACCGGCGAGCCGGTGGCGATGCCCGCGGCCGCACTGGCGGCGGCGCACCGCAGCCTCGGCCTGGAAAACCCCGAAGTCGGGTTCCACCACCTCGATCTGTCCGCCGACACGCCCGCCGACACCGTCGTGATCGACACGGTGCTGACCGGCACGGGGGAGCTGGCCCTGCGCGACGGCGGCACCGGACCGACGCTGCACCGACGGGCGATGCTCGACGCCGCGGCCGCCCGACCGTGGCCGCTGGAGTCCGGACTGCTCGACGAGGTGGTCATCACCGGTGCCGCGGGAGCCATCGGTCTGCGCTACGCACGCCACCTGGCCGACCGGGGAGCGCGACGCATCGTTCTGCTCAGCCGCCGCACCGTCGACCCGGCGGTGCTGGCCGGGCTGGCGGAACCGCACGGCGCCGAGGTGCTGTCGGTCCCGTGCGACCTGACCGACCGCGCCAGCGTCGCCGCCGTCGCCGCTGGGTACTCCGCCGGCGGGGCGTCGCTGCTGATCCACGCCGCAGGCGCGGCCACCTTCGCCACCGGTGACCGGCTCGATGCGGCAGCAGCCGCGGACACGTTGGGCGCCAAGGTCGTCGGACTCGCCCACATGGCCGAGCTGTGGCCGCTGCGGAAGGACGCCCGCATCCTGCTGTGCTCGTCGGTGTCCGGTCTGTGGGGTGGCCGCGGCCACGCCCTGTACTCGGCGGCCAACCGGATGCTCGACGCGATGGCCCAGCGCCTGCGCGCGGACGGCCGGCACGCCGTGGCCGTGCGGTGGGGACTGTGGCAGTCCGACGGCGGCTCGGGCATCGTCGACGACGTCGAAACGGCGCGCATCGAGCGATCGGGGCTGCGGCCGATGGACCCGGAGCAGGCGATCGAAGCGAGCCTCGCCGACCACGGACCCGACCCGCTGGTGCTCTCGGCCGACATGCACCGGATACAGATGTTCTTCGGCGCCGCCGAACCCGCCAGGGCGCAGCCCGCGCCCGGCGCCGCCACCACCGCCATCGCCGAGCACGCCGACACCGCTGACACCGTCCGAGGCCAACTCGCCGCCGTGCTCGGCATCACCGACCGCGACGACATCGACCTCGACGCCTCCCTGTTCGACCTGGGCGTCGACTCGCTGCTCGCCCTCGACCTCCGTAAACGATTCCGACGTGCCCTCGGCCGCACCGTCCCGCTCGCCACCCTGCTCGGAGGCATCACCGGGACCGAACTTGTCGCCGAGCTCGACGAGAAAGTGGATACCCCGAGTGACTGACACCACCGAATCACGGCCGGCCGGCCTGGACGCCGATGCCCGCCTGGAGTTGTTGCGCCGCAAGCTCAGTGAGCGCGGCCTGTCGTCGCAGAACGCCACGGGCCCCGTGCCGTCGGCCGAAGAGCTGTCCGAGGGGCAGCTCCGCATGTGGTTCGTCCAGGCCGCCGACCCGTCCGGGGCCCTGCTCAACATCTGCCTGTCCTACCGCATCCGCGGTGAGGTCGACCTCGCCGCCTTGCGCCGGGCGCTCGACGCCGTCGCCCGCCGCCACCCCGTCCTGCGCACCACCTACACCGTCGACGACACCGGCGAACCGCGTCCGACCGTGCACCCCGACCTGCGGCCGGCCTGGGCCGAGCACGACCTGACCGCCCTGGCGAGCCACGCGCAGCGGTTGCGCCTCGAGGTGCTCGCACAGCGCGAATTCGCTGCACCGTTCGATCTCGCCACCGACGCGCCACTGCGAATCACCATGGTGCGCACCGGCCCCCAGGAATACGTCATGCTGCTCGTCGCGCACCACATCGCGTGGGACGACGGCTCGTGGGAGGTCTTCTTCGCCGACCTCACCCGTGCGTACACCGGTGACGGACTGGGGGAGGAGCTCACCCCGCACATACCCGCCGCGCCCCGCGACGCCGAGGCCGACCTCGCGTACTGGCGTGAGGTCATGGCCGATCCGCCGGAGCCACTCGAACTTCCGGGGCCGACCGGTTCGGCGGTGCCCACCAGTTGGCGTTCGGGGCGCACCAGCGTCGCGCTCGGGGCGGATACCGCCCGCCGCGTCGCCGACTTCGCGCGGGAGACCGGATCGACCCCGTACGCGGTGCTGCTGGCGGTGTTCGGCACCCTGATCCACCGCTACACCCACACCGACGACTTCCTGGTCGCCACCCCGGTGCTCAACCGGGGCGCCGGCACCGAGAACCGCATCGGCTACTACGGCAACACCGTGGCGATGCGGCTGAAGCCGACGGCGTCGATGTCGTTCCGCGACATGCTGACCCAGGCGCGCGACACCGCGCTCGAGGCATTCGCCCATCAGGGCGTCAACGTGGACCTGGTGGTCCGCGAACTCAACCCGGACCGCCGCCACGGCACCGAGCGGATGACGCGGGTGAGCTTTGGTTTCCGCGGACCGGACCGCTTCGGTTTCACCCCGCCCGGCGTACGGTGCGAGCGGGCCGAACTGCGCAGCCACATCACTCAGCTCCCGCTCGACGTCATGGTCGAATTCGATGCGGACCCGGGCACCGGCGGCGTTCTCGTCGAGGTCGAGCACCTCGTCGAGATCATCGAACCGGCGCTCGCACAGCAACTGCTCGACCACTTCGTCGTGCTGCTCGACAGCGCCCTGGAACACCCCGGCACCGCGCTGTCGCGCCTGCCGCTGATGAGCGCCGCCGACGCCGCGTGGCTGCACGACGTCGCCTGCGGCGAGCGTTTCGACACCCCGGCCCGCACGCTGCCCGACGTGATCGCCGCCCAGGTGGCCAGGACGCCGGACGAGGTCGCCGTCGTCTACGAGGGCAGGCACTACTCGTACCGCGAGATCAACGCCGCCGCCAACCGGGTCGCGCACTGGCTCATCGGCCAGGGCATCGGCGCCGAGGATCGCGTCGCGGTGCTGCTCGACAAGTCGCCCGAGCTCGTCGTCACCGCACTGGGCGTGGCCAAGGCCGGGGCGGTGTACGTGCCGATCGACCCGACCTACCCCGAGGACCGGCTGACGTTCATCCTCGGCGACTGCGATGCGAAAGTCGTTCTGCGGGAACCGGTCATCGGAATCGACGACCTCCCTGACGATGACCCGACCGACGCCGACCGGGTGCGGCCGCTGCGCCCGGAGAACACCGCGTACCTGATCTACACCTCCGGGACCACCGGCCTCCCCAAGGGCGTGCCGGTTCCGCACCGCCCGGTCGCCGAGTACTTCGTCTGGTTCAAGAACGACTACCAGGTCGACGGCAACGACCGCCTGCTGCAGGTCGCCTCACCGAGCTTCGACGTGTCGATCGCCGAGATCTTCGGCATGCTCGCGTGCGGCGCCCGCATCGTCATCCACCGGCCGGGCGGGCTCAACGACATCGGCTACCTCACCGACCTGCTGCGCGACGAGGGCATCACGGCGATGCACTTCGTCCCGTCGCTGCTCGGTCTGTTCCTGTCGCTTCCGGGGGTCAACCAGTGGCGGACCCTGCAGCGGGTCCCGATCGGCGGCGAACCGCTGCCCGGTGAGGTCGCCGACAAGTTCCACGCCACCTTCGACGCGCTGCTGCACAACTTCTACGGTCCCACCGAAACGGTGATCAACGCCAGCCGCTACAAGGTGGAGGGCAAACAGGGCACGCGGATCGTGCCGATCGGCCGCCCGAAGATCAACACCCAGATGTATCTGCTCGACGACGCACTGCAACCGGTGCCGGTCGGCGTGATCGGCGAGATCTACATCGGCGGAACCCATGTCGCGCACGGCTACCACCGCAGACCCGGCCTGACCGCAGAGCGATTCGTCGCCGATCCCTTCACTCCCGGCGGGCGGCTGTACCGGTCCGGTGACCTCGCCCGCCGCAACGCCGACGGCGACATCGAATTCGTCGGACGCGCCGACGAACAGGTGAAGATCCGCGGTTTCCGCATCGAACTGGGCGACGTGGCGGCCGCGATCTCCGTCGACCCCAGTGTCGGACAGGCCGTCGTCGTGGTCAGCGACCTGCCGGGGTTGGGTAAGAGCCTGGTGGGCTATCTGACCCCGGTCAGTGGCGAGGACCGGGATTCGGTGGCCGTCGAGCGCATCCGCGCACGGGTGGCCGCGGCGCTGCCCGAGTACATGGTGCCCGCGGCGTACGTCGTCATCGACGAGATCCCGATCACCACCCACGGCAAGATCGACCGGGCCGCGCTGCCCGCGCCCGAGCTCGCCTCCACCACCGAATACCGCGAACCCGGGACCGACACCGAACGCGAGATCGCCCGGTTGTTCGGTGACCTACTCGGCCGCGACGGTGGCATCGGCGCCGACGACTCCTTCTTCGACCTGGGGGGCCACTCGCTGCTGGCGACGAAACTCGTTGCCGCCGTGCGTAGCTCGTGCGGGGTCGACATCGGCGTCCAGGAGGTCTTCGAGCTGGCCACGGTGGCGCGGATCGCCGGGCACATCGACGACCTGCGTGCCGGCGGCACCGGCCCGGCCCGGCCGCGCCTGATGCCCCTGCACCTCGACGGGCCGGCACCGCTGTCCTCGGCGCAGCTGCGCTCCTGGTTCGCCTACCGCGTCGACGGCCCCAGTGTCGTCAACAACATCCCGTTCGCGGCCCGGCTACAAGGACCGTGTGACGTCGACGCGCTGGTGGCGGCGATCGGTGACGTGATCGACCGCCACGACATCCTGCGCACCGTCTACCGGGAGATCGACGGCGTGCCCCACCAGGTGGTGCTGGCGCCGGAACCGGTGACCGTACGGCGGGCCTGCGGCGACGGTGAGGAGTGGCTGCGCGCCGAACTCGACCGCGAACGCGCCCACGTGTTCGACCTCGAGAACGAACGGCCGATCCGCCCGGCGCTGCTGAGCCTGCCGGAAGAACATGTGCTGTCGGTGGTGGTGCACCACATCGCCGCCGACCACTGGTCGGCGACCGTCTTGTTCTCCGATCTGCTGACCGCCTACCGGGCCCGGGTGGCCGGTGAGACGCCCGCCTGGGCGCCGCTGCCGATCCAGTACGCCGACTTCGGCGCCTGGCAGACCGCGCTGCTCGCCGACGAGGCCGGCGTCGCCGCACCGCAGCGCGACTACTGGGCGGGGCAGCTCGCCGGTCTGCCCGAGGAGACCGGGCTGCGTCCCGATTTCACCCGTCCGCCGGTGCCCAGTGGCCTCGCCGAAGCCGTCGAGTTCCACATCGACGGCGCGACGAGGGAGAAGTTGACGGCGCTGTGCCGCGAACTCGGTGTCACCGAGTTCATGCTGCTGCAGGCGGCGGTGGCCGTCGTGCTGCACAAAGCCGGCGGCGGCCCCGACGTGCCGATCGGTACCCCGGTGGCGGGCCGCAACGAACCCGAACTGGACCAGCTGGTCGGGTTCTTCATCAACATCCTGGTCCTGCGTAACGACCTGAGCGGCAACCCGACCCTGCGCGAGGTGTGCCGGCGCGCCCGCGAGATGGCGCTGGCGGCGTACGCCCACCAGGACCTGCCGTTCGATCAGGTCGTCGACGCGGTCAGTCCGGTCCGCACCCTGGCGCGCAACCCGCTGTTCAGCGTGGTGGTCCACGTCCGCGAACAACTGCCCGAGAACCGGGTGATCGACCAGGGCCCCGACGGGGACACGACCGTCACCGTGCTCGAGCCGACCTTCGACGCCGCCCACGCGGATCTGTCCCTGAACTTCTTCGCCTACGAGGACGGAAGCGGCTACCGGGGGCACGTCATCTACCGCCCCGAGCTCTACAGCCGTGAGACCGCCCGACGGTTCGTCGGCTGGCTCGGCCGCGTCGTGGCGGCGTTCGCCGAACATCCCGACCTCACCCTGGCCGACCTCGAGATCGGCGCGCCCGGCGAGCGGCAGCGCATCGTCGAACAGTGGGGCGGGGGAAGCGTATTCGTACTCGACCAGGCGCTGCGGCCGGTGCCGGTCGGCGTGGTCGGCGACGTGTACACCGCGGGCGGACCGCTGGCGGCCGCGCACTGGAACACCGCGGTGACGACCGCGACCCGGCTGGTCGCCCACCCCTACGGGAAGCCCGGGACGCGGCTGCACCGCACCGGTGAGCAGGCCCGGTGGAGTGCAGGCGGTGTGCTCGAACTCGTCGGCTTCGAGGAGCGGACCGACGCACCCGCCGCTCGGCCGGTGGACTCGTCCGGTGAGCCTCCCGCCACCGACACCGAACGCGCGCTGGCGGCGCTGCTCGGTGAGGTGCTCGACACCGAGGTCACCGGACGCCACGACGACTTCTTCAGCCTCGGCGGTGACAGCATCCTTGCCGTGCAACTCGCCGCCCGGGCTCGCGACGCCGGCCTGAAACTGACCGCCCGCATGGTGTTCGAACAGCCCACCCTGCATGACCTCGCCGCCGCCGTCGACGACAAGGCCGCCGCCGCGGGCACCGCCGGCGACGCCGACACCGCCCACGCACCGATGAGCGCCTCGGGCCTGTCCCCGGACGAACTCGCCGCCCTGACGGCGTCGTGGAGCGCATCGCGGGGAGACGCGCCGTGACGCAGACCGAAGCCGCCGCCAACGCCATCGAGGACGTCTTGGCGCTCAGCCCCCTGCAGCAGGGCCTGTACTCCATGACGGTGCTCAGCGGCACCGACCACACCGACGGCGACCCCTACGTCATCGCGATGGCCGCCGACGTCACCGGAACCCTCGACGTGGCCCTGCTGCGGGCTTGCGCCGCGGCGATGCTGACCCGGCACCCCAATCTGCGGGCCAGCTTCTTCCGCGGAGACCTGCCCCGCCCCGTCCAGGTCGTGCCCGTCCGCGTCGACCTGCCGTGGCAGCACGTCTCCGTGCCCACCACAGAGGCGGCGGCAGAACTCGAGGACCGCGCACGCCGACACCCCTTCGACTTGGAACACGGACCGGCGATCCGGTTCCTACTCATCGAAACGCCGGAGCCGCACTGGCGATTCGTCATCGTCGCCCACCACATCGTCATCGACGGTTGGTCACTTCCTCTGTTCGTCGGCGAACTCATGGCGCTCTACGGCGCGGGCGGCGACCTGAACGCGCTCGGCGCGCCACCGCGGCCGTACCGCGATTACATCGGCTGGCTCGCCGGCCGCGACCAGGCCGCCAGCCGCGCTCTGTGGGGTGAGCACCTCGCCGGACTGGACGGTCCCACGCTGCTCACCCCCGCTCTGTCGGCCGTCGAACCCGCACCCGGGCTGCCGCGGCGTACCGAGGTGCGGCTGGACGCCGCCGCCACCCAACGGTTGACCGAGGCCGCGCGGTCGCGCGGGATCACCGTCAACACGCTGGTGCAGATGGCGTGGGCGGCCATGCTCTCGGTGTTCACCGACCGCCGCGACGTGACCTTCGGGATGACCGTGTCCGGACGGCCAGGCGAACTCGCGGGTGTGGAGACCATGGTCGGTCTGTTCATCAACACCGTGCCGCTGCGCGTCCGGCTCGACCCGGTGCAAAGCGTTGGTGACCAATGTCTTTCGCTGCAGCGCACCGCCGCCGCGCTGCGCGACCACAGTTACCTCGCGCACGCCGAGCTGCGCGCGCTGGCGGGCGTGGGGGAATTGTTCGACTCGCTGCTGGTCTACGAGAACTTCCCACCGGGCGGCATGGTCGGCGGTGACCACCGGTTCGAGGCGGGTGGCGCCACCTTCGTCCCGGCCGCGCTGGAGAGCCTGTCGCACTTCCCGGTCACCATCGCCGCGCACATGGCCGACGAGCAGCTGACGGTGCTGGTCGAGACGCTCGAGGGCGCCCTCGGCGCACTCAGCCCGCACAGTGTCGGCGCATGCCTGCTCGACACCGTGCAGCGCCTGATCGCCCTGTGGGACCGGCCACTTCGCGAGGTGACGGTCCTTTCCGGAACCGACGCCATCCCGGAGGCGGCGCCCACCGCACCGCCCCGCGGCGGCGGTGTGCACACCGCGTTCACCGAGGCCGCGCGCCGGACGCCGGACGCCGTCGCGCTGAGCTGGGACGGCGGCACGCTCAGCTATCGCGAGGTCGACATCGCCGCGGACCGTCTCGCCGCCGCGCTGACCGGACGCGGCGTCGGCTCGGAAACCCCGGTCGCCATTGCCCTTTCGCGTGGACCCGACTACGTGGTCGCGATGCTCGCAGTCCTCAAGGCGGGCGGCATGATCGTGCCGCTGGACCCGGGGATGGCCGGGGAACGCATCGCCGAGGTCCTGCGCCAGACCGCGGCGCCCGTCGTGATCGACGAGGCGCTGCTGGCCACCGCCGGTGACCCGGATCCCTCGTATGCGCCGGCCGAGGTCGCTCCCGGACACGCCGCATACGCGGTGTTCACCTCCGGCACCACCGGACTGCCCAAGGGTGTCGTCGGCACCCACGACGCGGTGCTGGCCTACGGCGACGACCACGCCCGCCATGTGCTGCGCCCGGCCGCCGACCGGCTGGGCCGCCCGCTGCGGATCGCCCACGCCTGGTCGTTCACGTTCGACGCCGCGTGGCAGCCGCTGGTCGCACTGTTCGAGGGCCACTCGGTGCACATCATCGGCGACGACGTGCAGCGCGACGCCGAAGCGCTGGTCGACGCCATCGACCGCCACGGTATCGACATGATCGACACGACGCCGTCGATGTTCGCCCAACTCAAGGCGTTCGGCCTGCTGTCCCGGGTGCCGCTCGCGGTGCTCGCCCTCGGCGGCGAGGCCGTGGGCAGCGGGACGTGGCGGTTCATCCGCGAGGAGTGCGCGCGCACCGGGATGGCGGCGTTCAACTGCTACGGCCCCACCGAGACGACCGTGGAGGCCGTCGTCGCCGCGTTCACCGGGCATCGGCAGTCCGTGATCGGCCTGCCGACCCGGCACACCCGTGCCTACGTCCTCGACGCGTGGTTGCGCCCGGTGCCCGATGGGGTGGCGGGGGAGCTCTACCTGTCCGGCGCCCAGCTCACGCGCGGCTACCTGAACCGTGCCGGCGAGACGTCGGGGCGGTTCGTCGCCGACCCGTTCCAGTCCGGCAGCCGGATGTACCGCACCGGTGACGTAGTGCGCCGCGAGCCCGACGGTGCGCTGCAGTATCTGGGCCGCAGCGACGACCAGGTCAAGATCCGCGGATTCCGAGTCGAACCGGGTGAGGTGTCCGCGGTGCTGCAGACCCATCCCGGCGTCAGGGCCGCCCACGTCGCCGTGCGCACCCACGCCAGCGGGCCGCGGTTGATGGCCTACGCCGCCACCGCCGGCGCCGCCGTGGAGGTCGCCGAGCTGCGCAGCATGCTCAGCGCGCGACTGCCGCGCTACCTCGTCCCGCACCACATCGCGGTCCTCGACGAACTCCCGCTGACCGCTCACGGCAAGATCGACGACGCCGCACTGGCCGCCCACGACGCCTCCGCCGGGGGCCCGGCCGCTGCGCCGGAGACCCCGACGGAGACGGCGCTGGCCGAGGCGGTCGCCGAACTGCTCGGGTCGACGACCGTCGACGTGAGCGCCGATCTGCTCACGCTCGGGATGGACAGCATCGTGGCGCTGTCGGTGGTGCAGGCCGCCCGCCGGCGCGGCGTCGCGCTGCGGGCCCGGTTGATGCTCGAGTGCGGATCGATCCGCGAACTCGCCGCCGCGATCGACGCCGAGGCGGGCGCCGGGCCCGACATCCCGCAGTCGGTGGAGCGGTCCGGTGAACCGATTCCGGTGCTCGGCAATGTGCACTGGCTGTACGAGTACGGCGACCCGCGCCGGCTGGCGCAGACCGAGGCGATCCCGCTGCCCGAGGGCATCACCGCCGAGGCGCTGCGCACGCTGCTGCACGCCGTCGTCGACGGTCACGAGGTGCTGCGTACGCGGTTGGACCGCACGACGATGACGCTTGTGCCGCAGTCGGTTTCGGAGGGTGGCGAACTGTTGACCGAGGCCTCGGTCAGCGGTGACCTCGCTCTCGCGGTCGCCGAGCACGCCGAAAAGGCTGTGCAGCAGTTGGATCCGGAGCGGGGCCGGCTGTGGTCGGCGGTGTGGCTGCGTCCGTCGCAGGGATCCGGTGTGCTGGTGATGACCGCCCATGTGCTGGCGATCGACCCGGCGTCGTGGCGCGTCGTGCTCGGTGAACTCGACGCCGGCTGGCACGCGCTCAGTGCCGGACGGACGCCGGTGCCGGCACGCGAGCACACCACCTACCGGCAATGGTCGGGGCAGCTTCATGCGCGGGCGCAGGCCCTCGACACCGCCGATTTCTGGGCAGCCCAACTCGACGGCGCCGACCCCGACCTCGGCACCCGCCGGGTGCGCCCGGACAGCGACCGCGCCCGCGATCTGTCGGTCAGTGTGGCGATCACGGACCCGGACGTCACCGCGAGGCTGATAGCCGCACCGGACGCGATACCCGACCTGTTGGCGGTGGCGGCCGCGCGGACGGTGACCGCATGGCGCCGCCGTCGTGGCCAACCCACGCCACCGCCGCTGCTGGCGCTGGAGACCCATGGCCGTGCCGACGGCGCGGTCAGCGACAGCGCCGACACCGGCGACACCGTCGGGCTGCTCAGCGCGATCTATCCCGTCCGAGTCGACCCGGAGACCGGCCCGACCGAGATCCCCGGGCACGGAATCGATTTCGGCTTGCTACGGTACCTGCGGCCCGACACCGCCGAACGGTTGTCGGGCTATCGGGAGCCGCAGCTGCTGCTGAACTACCTCGGCCGCGCCGACGTGGCCGGCGCCGGCGCCTTCGCCATGGACCGGTCACTTCTGACGGCGGTGTCGGTCCTGCCCGAGCCGCAGCAGGCCGTCCGCCACGAGGTGACCGTGATGGCCGCCGTCCTCGGTGAGGGCGGTGCGCCGGTACTGGCCACCCAATGGCGAACACTGCCCGAGGTCCTGTCCGCCGACGACGTCGCCGTCCTGCAGTCGCTGTGGCAGGACGCGCTCCGAGAGGTTGCCCCATGATCGCCACACTGGCCGTGATCGGCGCCGGCCCCAAGGCCGTCGCCGTGGCCGCGAAGGCCGCCGAGATGCGCAACATGGGCGTCGACGCGCCCGAGGTGGTGGTCGTCGAACGCACCGGGGTCGGCGCGAACTGGACCGCCGCAGGCGGTTGGACCGACGGTCAGCACCGGCTGGGCACCAGCCCCGAGAAGGACATCGGTTTCCCGTACCGCTCGGCGCTCGTGCCGCGCCGTAACGCCGAACTCGACGAACGGATGACCCGGCACAGCTGGCAGGCCTATCTGATCGCGACCTCGCAGTTCGCCGAGTGGATCGACCGCGGCAGGCCGGCGCCGAATCACCACAGGTGGGCCGCGTACCTGCGCTGGGTCGCCGACGCGATCGGCATGTCCGTGGTGCACGGGGAGGTGGAGCGGATCTCGGTCGGCGGCCGCGGCTGGGAGTTGCACACCCGCGACACCACCGTGAGCGCCGACGGGGTGCTGATCACCGGGCCGGGGCAGGCCGAACGGACGCTGCTTCCGGGACACCCGCGGGTGATGTCGATCGCCGACTTCTGGCGCCGCGCCGCGGCGCACGAACTCATCGTCGCCGAACGTGTCGCGATGATCGGCGGCGGTGAGACCGCGGCCTCGATGCTCAACGAGCTGTTCCGCCACCGTATTTCGACGATCACGGTGATCTCGCCGCAGGTCACGCTGTTCACCCGCGGTGAGGGGTTCTTCGAGAACACTCTGTTCTCCGATCCCACCGGCTGGACGAGCCTGACGTTGGCCGAACGTCGCGACGCCATGTTCCGCACCGACCGCGGCGTGTTCTCCGCGCGCGTGCAGGAAGCGCTGCTGGCCGACGACCGCATCCGGCATCTGCGCGGCCGCGTGGCGCACGCGGTCCCCCGCGACGGGCGGATCCGGCTGACTCTGCACACCGACCGGGCAGGCGAACGCGTGGAGACCGTGCACGGTTTCGACCTGGTGATCGACGGTCAGGGGGCCGACCCGCTGTGGTTCATGTCGCTGCTGGGTCAGGACGCACGCGACCTGCTCGAACTCGGACTCGGCGGGCCGCTGACCGGTGAGCTGTTGCAGGAGTCGATCGGCCACGACCTCGCCGTCGCAGGCGTGACGCCCAAACTGTTCCTGCCCGGACTCGCCGGGCTCAACCAGGGACCCGGTTTTCCCAATCTCAGCTGCCTCGGGCTGCTCTCCGATCGCGTCCTCGGCGCGGATCTCGTGGCAGCCGGCGACACGACGAACAGGAGACACCTTGAGCACCAACCCCTTCGATGACGAGAACGGCACCTTCTACGTCCTGGTGAACGACGAGGAACAGCACAGCCTGTGGCCCACGTTCGCCGACGTGCCCGCGGGTTGGCGCATCGTGTTCGGTGAATCCACCAGGGCCGACTGCCTGGCGTACGTCGAGGCGAACTGGACCGATCTGCGTCCGCGCAGCCTGCGCGACGCGATGTCCACCGACTAGGCGACACGCCGCGGGGAAGTGTTGCCCCGCCACCAGTCAGCAAACATCTGACTCCGACGCAGTCCGCTTCGGTGGCGATCGCGAGTGCACGTGTCGGGCATTCGCGCGACCGACTGTGCGTGCCCAGCCCATAAGCTGAGTCATCCACATCACGGTCACGCACTCGAGTGATCTGAAGCACGAAACTGCAGCTAAAAGGCGGTAGTGAGCGTGACTTAATAAGGTTAGGTGAACCTATTGATTCACAGAGGACTCTCAGTTAGCGTGCCGGAGCGCGCCCTGGTGGCCGCATCCGATATCGAAGGAGAATCCGTGCAATTAGCTCTACGTTCCGCCGCGTCATGCCCCGAGCCGCAAACAGCTCTTGCGGACTGCGCGCCGCGTCCCAACAAGCTGCTGCTGGCCAGCGTCGCGATGATCGGTGCGGGTGCCATGGCCGTCACGCCGGTCGCCCCGACCGTGGCGGAGCTTCAGCAGCGCGCCGTCGCGCTGACGGCCGCGCCGGTCGCCGTCACCGAAAGCCCGGCGGCCGTGTACGGCAACCTCCTGAGCTCGGCGTTCGCGAACGTCACCGAGCTCGGCGGCATCCTTGCCGAGAATCCGTTCCCGATCGTCGGTCAGATCCTCGAGAACCAGGCCGGATACGCCGAGAGCATCCTCAATGGGTTCGCTTCTCTGCCTGAGTCGTTCGACGCGTTCTGGACGGGCCGCAACGGTGAGGTACGCCTGCAGAACGCGGTCAACAACATCCGCGAGGGCAACTTCGCCGACGCCTACGACGAGCTCAACCGCTTCAACATCTACTCCTTGACGGTGTTCGCACCGCTGTACAACCTGCTGCTCTCGGCCGAGCCGAGTCCCCGGGTCCCCGAGGGCCGCATCGGCATTCCGGAGCAGATCGCGCTGAACGTCGCCGATGTCGTGCGGGCGGTGTTCAACCAGGGCAGCGTCGTCAGCGGGTCCACCCAGTCGCTCCTCGGACCGTTCATCGGCGTGAACTTCGAACTGGCGCTTGCGGCCGAAGCCATCAAGGATGCGGTCGACGCGGGCGACTTCGCGGGTGCGGCCACCGCGCTCGTCAACACGCCGGGCACGGTCCTCAATGCGTTCCTGAACGGTTACGTGAACCCGGAATGCGAAGGGGCAGCATGCGATGACGTCTTCCCCGGCTTGCTCAACAGCACGAGCCCGATCGTCGACTTCGTCGTGCGTATCCCGAACGCCATCGCCGAGGCGCTCAAGCCGAACGTGCCGGCGGCCCCGTCGACCGATGCCGGCACCACCACGCTGGCCTTGGACGTGAGCGAATCCCCTGAGGAGCCCGCGCTGGCCGCCATCGACGCCGCGGATTCCGCGACGTCGGAGAAGGCCGGTTTGGTCGACGTCGAGGTGGTCGCCGACACGACGGTGCCCGCCGCCGAAGCGCCGGTGACCGAGGGCGATGTCGTGGTGGAGGAGGGCACCGAAGAGTTGCCCGCCGAGGCTGTGCCGGCGAATCCGGTCAAGGCCATCAGCGACGGGGTCGCCGCGGCGGTCGAGGATGCCCGTGAGGGCGTCGTCAACGCCGTGACCGGTGGTCGCCATGGCAGTGGAGAGGAGTCGACGACGAGCGGTTCGGAGTCGTCGCCGAAACACGCCGAGGACGACGCCGAGTCGAACTCGGCCAACGACGATGCTGCGTCGGATGCCAAGTCGGA
The DNA here is from genome assembly GCF_014218295.1 of Mycolicibacterium litorale. The sequence goes on along the minus strand of NZ_AP023287.1, from coordinate 3,496,387 downwards.
CAACGCATCCGAGGACAAGTCGGACACCAAGTCGGACCCCAAGTCCGAGGCGAAGTCCGACGTGAAGTCCGACGCGAAGTCGGATTCGAAGTCGGGCTCCGACGCCAAGTCCGGCGGCGCCGAGTAAGAACCGTCGAACGAGCCGGGCCCCCTCCTCGCGGAGGGGGCCCGGTTTCGTTGGTCTGCCTACGGCTAACGCGGCCACCGTTCAGGGGGCCTCTGCGTGGTGGTGATCTTTGTGATGTCAAAATATCGGCGCGCCCCTCTTATCGTTCGCTCAGGTAACGATTGCGTCCAAGACCTGCGGAAACGATTTACTAAGCTGCTCTCACTTAGGTTAGGCGTACCTATTGATTCTTAACGGAATCTCAGTTAGCGTCCGTGCGCGCCCTCAGTGGCGCCTACCCACTTCGAAGGAGATTTCGTGCAATCAGTTCTTCGTCCCGCCGCGTCGTGCGCGGAGCCCCAGGTGGCTCCGGCAGACTCCACGCCGCGCCCCAACAAGCTGCTGCTCGCGAGCGTCGCGATGGTCGGCGCCGGCGCGATGGCCGTCAGCCCGGTGGCGCCGAGCGTGTCGGACATCCAGCAGCGCGCATACGAGATGACCGCCGACGCCAATCCGATTCTTGCGAATCCCGTTGCCGTGTGGGAGGACAACTTCACCAACGCGTTCGCCAACTTCGAGGCGCTCGCGGCGTCCCTCACCGATCAGCCGTTCCCGATCCTGAGCCAGGTCATCGAGAATCTGTCCACGTACGCCGACACGATCATCGGGGCGCCCGCCCCGGCGGACGCCCCGCCGCGGCAGCGCGGTACCGGCATTCGTGGCGCCATCCAGGGCGTCGAGCGCACCGTCACGCTCTTCGAGACGCGGCTGGCCGCTGCGCAGGAGTATCTGCTGGCCGGTGACCTCACGGCCGCGTGGGCCGAGGTCGAGAGCGCACTGCTGATCGGCTACGAGAACATCGGTATCCCGCTGCTGGCCCCGTTGGCCATCCCCGGCGACATGCTCCAGAACGCCGCCGACGTGTGGGACTCGCTGTTCACCCGCGGCAACGCTGTGGCGATCACCCGGGGTCTGCTGGCGCCGCCGATCACCTTGAGCTTCGCGCTGGCCAACATCGCCGAGACCGTCACGAAGGCGGTGGAGCGGGGCGATCTCGAGGCGGCTCTCACGGCCGTGGTGAACGCGCCCGGCATCGCGACGGGCGCCTTCCTCAACGGGTACCGGCCGGTGCTGACCTACGACGAGGACGGCAACCCCCTCACCTACGCCACCGAAGCGTTCCAGGGCGTGTTCTCGCCGCTCGGCACCCTCGACCAGTTCCTGGTGCGGCTGCCCCGCGCGATCGCGGCCGCCCTCGCTCCGCCGGTGGCCCCCTCGTCGGCGCGGGTCGTGACCCTGGACCTGCCCCAGGGCGAGGAAGGTACCGAACCCGCGCTCGCCGCCATCGAGGCCGCCGATTCGGCCACCGCTGACAAGGCCGGCCTCGTCGACGTCGAGGTCGTCGCCGACAAGCCGGTGCCTGTCGCCGAGGCGCCGGTGGTCGACACCGACGTCGTGGTGGAGGAGGTCGTCGCGGAGGAAGGTGCCGAAGCCGCTCCCGCCAAGGCGGTCAAGGATCCGTTCAAGGCCGTCGGCGACCAGGTCGCCGCGGCGGTGAAGAACGCCCAGGACGGCTTCAAGAACGCCCTGACCGGCGGACGTCACGCGAGCGGCAAGGAGGCGTCCGAGAGCGCCTCGGATTCCACGCCGAAGCACGCCAAGGACTCCGCCGACAAGGCCGACGACAAGGCCGACACCAAGTCGGATGCCAAGTCCGGCTCGGACGCCAAGTCCGGCGCCGCCGAGTAACACCTGACGAGGAACCGGGCCCCCTCCCTCCGGAGGGGGCCCGGTTTCGTCTGTCAGATCTGCTGTGCGTACGGCACGTCCATGTCGTACAGCCGCGCGTGCAGGACGGTGCGATTGCGCAGGGCCGAGCGCACCGCGCGGTGCAGTCCGTCCTCGAGGTAGATGACGCCCTGCCAGCGCACCGCATGCGGGAACAGGTCGCCGTAGAACGTCGAGTCCTCCGACAGCAACCGGTCCAGCGCGAGCACCGTCGTGGTGGTGACGATCTCGTCCAGCCGGATCTGCCGAGGGGGGATGCGGGACCACTCGCGGTGGCTCAGGCCGTGGTCGGGGTAAGGCTTCCCGTCGCGGACACCCTTGAAGATCATCGACGCGCCTTCGGTAGCTCTGCCCCCTCCACGAGGAAGGTTAGCCGAGCCATGCCCGTCAGGCAGCCGCGCCCGCCGTGCGCGATGCGTAACACAGCTGCTGAGCACCGTAAAATGGGTAAGACCTGTGCTGGGCTTTCCGTGGAGAGGTAGGTGAACACATGGGTAGTGCCGACGATCGTCGCTTCGAGGTGCTGCGCGCCATCGTCGCCGACTTCGTCGCCACCAAGGAGCCGATCGGTTCGAAGACCCTGGTGGAACGACACAACCTCGGGGTGTCCAGCGCGACGGTCCGCAACGACATGGCGGTTCTGGAGGCCGAGGGCTACATCACCCAGCCGCACACGAGTTCGGGGCGGGTGCCCACCGAGAAGGGGTACCGCGAGTTCGTCGACCGCCTCGACGACGTCAAACCGCTGTCGTCGGCCGAGCGGCGCGCGATCCTCAAGTTCCTCGAAAGCGGCGTCGACCTCGACGACGTGCTGCGCCGTGCGGTGCGGTTGCTGGCGCAACTGACCCGTCAGGTCGCGATCGTGCAGTACCCGACGCTGTCCACCTCGACCGTCCGCCACCTCGAGGTGGTGGCGCTCACGCCGGCGCGGCTGCTTCTGGTCGTCATCACCGACACCGGGCGCGTCGACCAGCGCATCGTCGAACTCGGTGACGCGATCGACGAACACGAGCTCGCGACCCTGCGCGACCTGCTCGGTCAGGCGCTGGACGGTAAGCGCCTCTCGGCGGCGTCGGTCGCGGTCTCCGACCTGGCCTCGCACCTCACCGGCAGCCCGGGGATGTCGCACCGGCTCGCCGATGCGGTCGGCCGTTCGGCCACGGTGCTGGTCGAGACCCTCGTCGAGCACACCGAGGAGCGGCTCCTGCTCGGCGGTACCGCGAACCTCACCCGGGCCACCGCCGACTTCGGCGGCTCGCTGCGCTCGGTGCTCGAAGCGCTCGAGGAGCAGGTGGTGGTGCTGCGGTTGCTGGCGGCCCAGCAGGAGGCGGGCAAGGTCACCGTGCGGATCGGTCACGAGACCGAGGCCGAGCAAATGGCCGGGACGTCGGTGGTCACCACGGCGTACGGCAGCTCTGGCAAGGTCTACGGCGGTATGGGCGTGGTCGGCCCCACTCGAATGGACTATCCGGGAACTATCGCCAATGTCGCGGCGGTTGCTCTCTACATCGGCGAAGTCTTAGGCAGCCGGTAACACCGGCACGGAGACGTCGGGTCACACCGGCGGCAAAGGCACTGAAAGGTCAAGCGTGGCACGCGATTATTACGGCCTGCTCGGGGTGAGCAAGGGTGCGAGCGATCAGGAGATCAAGCGCGCCTATCGCAAGCTGGCGCGGGAACTGCATCCCGACGTCAACCCGGACGAGGAGGCGCAGGCGCGGTTCAAGGAGATCAGCGCCGCCTACGAGGTGCTCTCCGATCCGGAGAAGCGGCGCATCGTCGACCTCGGCGGGGATCCGCTGGAGAGTGCGGGCGCATCGGCCAACGGGTTCGGCGGCGGATTCGGCGGCCTCGGCGACGTGTTCGAAGCCTTCTTCGGCGGCGGCGCCACCTCGCGCGGGCCCATCGGCCGGGTGCGTCCCGGCTCCGACTCCCTGCTCCGGATGCGTCTGGACCTGGCCGAATGCGCGACCGGGGTGACCAAGCAGGTCACCGTCGACACCGCGGTGCTGTGCGACCTGTGCCACGGCAAGGGCACCCACGGCGACTCGACGCCGGTGGCCTGTGACACCTGCGGTGGCCGCGGGGAGATCCAGACGGTGCAGCGTTCGTTGCTCGGACAGGTGATGACCACGCGGCCCTGCCCGGTGTGCGGCGGCGTCGGCGAGGTGATCCCCGACCCGTGCCACCGCTGCGGCGGTGACGGCCGCGTCCGCGCCCGCCGCGAGATCAGCGTGAAGATCCCGGCCGGCGTCGGCGACGGGATGCGCGTGCGGCTGGCCGCCCAGGGGGAGGTCGGCCCCGGCGGCGGTCCGGCCGGCGACCTGTACGTGGAGGTGCACGAGAAACCGCACGACGTGTTCGTGCGCGACGGCGACGACCTGCACTGCACGGTGTCGGTGCCGATGGTCGACGCGGCGCTGGGCACCACGGTCACCGTCGAGGACATCCTCGGCGGTCCGATCGAACTCACGATCGCGGCAGGCACCCAGCCCGGTGCGGTGACGACGCTGCGCGGCCACGGTATGCCGCATCTGCGCTCCGGGGTGCGCGGCGACCTGCACGCCCACATCGACGTCGTGGTGCCGTCGCGGCTCGACCACACCGACATCGAACTGCTGCGCCAGCTCAAGGAACACCGCAGCCGCGACGTGGCCGAGGTGCGCACCAGCAGCTCACCGTCCGCGTCCAACTCCGGCGGGTTGTTCAGCCGGCTGCGCGAGACGTTCACCGGTCGCTGACGTTGAGTCGACCGCTCTTCTACGTCGACGCGGTCCCCGAGCCCGACCGACTCGCCGTCGTCGACGGTGACGAGGGCTTCCACGCCACCAGCGTGCGGCGCATCCGGCCGGGCGAGCACCTCGATCTCGGCGACGGCGCCGGCGCCGTGGCGCACTGCGTGGTCGAGGACGTCGCCAAGGGACGGCTGACCGCGCGTGTACTGGACCGCCGGATCGTCGTGCCGACGGTGCCCGCGGTGACCGTCGTCCAGGCGATCCCGAAGTCCGAGCGTTCCGAACTCGCCGTGGAGCTGGCCACCGAGGCCGGTGCCGATGCGGTGGTGGCGTGGCAGGCCGCGCGGTGCGTGGCCCGGTGGGAGGGACCGAAGGTCGACAAGGGTCTGCGGCGGTGGCGGTCGGTGGCCCGGTCGGCGGCCCGCCAGTCGCGCCGCGCCCACATCCCGCCGGTCGACGGTGTGGTGACGACGCCCGAGCTGGTCGGCCGGGTGACGGCGGAGGTGGCCGCCGGTGTGACCGTGCTGGTGCTGCACGAATCGGCGACCGCGCCGCTGACCGGCCTTTCCCTGGCGGAGGCGAGCGCGGTGACGCTGATCGTGGGGCCCGAGGGCGGTATCGCCGACGACGAGATCGCCGCGCTGACGGCAGCGGGGGCGGTGGCCGTGCGGCTGGGGCCGACCGTGCTGCGGACCTCGACGGCGGCGGCCGTCGGCCTCGGCGCGCTAGGGGTGCTGACGCCGCGCTGGCAGTGAGATCGCCGGCCGTGCCACCGCAACGGCCGCGCAGACCTGCCAGGCCAGGATCGGATAGACGCTCGCCCGTTCCCACACCGGTGCAGGCGCCACCTCGACACCGGCCCACGCCTGGGCGACCAGAACGGCCAGGCTGACCAACCCGGCACCGCCGAGCAGCCGGCAGATCAGCCGGTAGCGACGACCCGGGTGCAGGGACACGCCGGCGAGCGCCGCCGCGTTGCCGCCCGCGATGGCGAGGGCGGCGCCGACGAGGTGAATTGCGCCGTCGCCCGCGTGCACCGTCGCGACCAGCAGGTTGCCGACGGCGTTGGCCGCCGCGAAGGTCACCAGCAGACGGCAACGCAGTCCCGTCGCCAGCACCGCGCCCACGAGCAACAGCCCACCTTGAACCATGAACGCGGCGTTCATCAGGGCTGCGAGCGGCCGCCCCGGCACCCCGAGATCGCTGATGTAGTCGTCGACGTAGCTGTAGGACGGCCGGTACGCGGCCGCGGCGAGCGCCTCGGCCGTCAGGTAGGCCGCCGCACCGAGGATCCAGGCGGTCGCGGCGGCGCGGGGGCGAGGGGTCATCGGCGTTCACCAGGTTAACCATTGGGGCGGTGTCGGACCCGGCGGTAGACTGGGACCAGCGACAACACGGCCGTCGGGTCGATGCAGAACAGAAAGCAGGCAGAAAGCAGCACGTGACGCCCCGCGAAACGAACGCTGACTCGTCCGGGTCCTCGCCGGCCCCCACGACCGGCCCCTCAACCACCGGCGCCCAGGTACGCAGCAGCATCGATGTTCCGCCCGACCTCGTCATGGGCCTGCTCGGTTCCGCCGACGAGAACCTGCGCGCCCTCGAGCAGCTGCTGGCCGCTGACCTCCACGTCCGCGGCAACGCACTCACCCTCACCGGGGAGCCCGCCGACGTGGCGCTCGCCGAGCGGGTGGTCTCCGAACTGATCGCGATCGCCGCGGGCGGTCAGGCCCTGACGCCGGACACGGTGCGGCACAGCGTCGCGATGCTCACCGGCACCGGCGACGCGTCCCCGGCCGAGGTACTGACGCTGGACATCCTGTCGCGGCGCGGTAAGACGATCCGGCCCAAGACGCTCAACCAGAAGCACTACGTCGACGCGATCGACCAGCACACCATCGTGTTCGGTGTGGGCCCGGCCGGTACGGGCAAGACGTACCTGGCCATGGCCAAGGCCGTCAGCGCACTGCAGAGCAAACAGGTCAGCCGCATCATCCTCACCCGTCCCGCCGTGGAAGCCGGTGAGCGGCTCGGCTTCCTGCCCGGCACGCTGAGCGAGAAGATCGACCCTTACCTGCGGCCGCTGTACGACGCGCTGCACGACATGATGGACCCTGAGCTGATCCCGAAGCTGATGAGCGCCGGGGTCATCGAGGTCGCGCCGCTGGCGTACATGCGGGGCAGGACGCTCAACGACGCGTTCATCATCCTCGACGAGGCGCAGAACACCACCGCCGAGCAGATGAAGATGTTCCTCACCCGCCTCGGCTTCAACTCGAAGATCGTCGTCACCGGCGACGTCACCCAGATGGACCTGCCCGGCGGGGCAGAGTCCGGTCTGCGCGCCGCGATGCGGATCCTCGACAACATCGACGACATCCACTTCGCCGAACTCACCAGCGCCGACGTCGTCCGGCACCGGCTGGTCTCCGAGATCGTTGACGCCTACGCCAAGTTCGAAGAGCCCGCGCAACTGAACCGGGCGCAGCGGCGGGCGTCCAGCGGCCGGCCACGGCGGTAACGGCGCATGAGTATCGAGGTTTCCAACGAGTCCGGCATCGACGTCTCCGAAGAGGAGTTGATCAGCGTCGCCCGGTTCGTCATCGAGAAGATGAACGTCAACCCCGCGGCCGAGCTGTCCATGGTGCTGCTCGACACGCCGGCGATGGCCGATCTGCACATGCGCTGGATGGACCTGCCCGGGCCCACCGACGTGATGAGCTTCCCGATGGACGAGCTCGAGCCCGGTGGTCGCCCCGACGCGCCGGAGCCGGGTCCCGCCATGCTCGGCGACATCGTGCTGTGCCCGGAATTCGCGGCGAAACAGGCCGAGACCGCGGGACATTCGCTCGGCCACGAGCTCGCGCTGCTGACCGTGCACGGGGTGCTGCACCTCCTGGGTTACGACCACGCCGAACCCGACGAGGAGAAAGAGATGTTCGCGCTGCAACGTGAACTGCTCGAGGGGTGGGTGGCCGACCAGGTCGAGGCATACCACCTCGACCGTCAGACCGAGCGCGACCGGCGGCTGCTGGACAAGTCGCGGTACTTCGACGAATGAGCGGACTACCTCAGCTCATCGGAGCCATCGCCCTGGTCGCCTTCGGCGGGCTGTTCGCGGCGATCGACGCCGCCCTGAGCACCGTGTCGATGGCGCGGGTCGAGGAACTCGTCCGCGACGAACGTCCGGGTGCCGTGCGGTTGTCGCGTGTGATGAACGAGCGGCCCCGCTACATCAACCTCATCGTGCTGCTGCGGATCAGCTGCGAAGTGACCGCCACGGTGCTGTTGGCCGCCTACCTCGACGGCCTGCTCGGCGTCAGTTGGGGGCTGACCGCGGCCGCGGGCATCATGGTGGTCGCCAGCTTCGTCGCCGTCGGCGTCGGTCCGCGCACGGTCGGGCGGCAGAACGCCTATCCCATCGCGCTCTACACCGCGCTTCCGCTGCAGGCGATCTCGGTGCTGCTGACCCCGATCAGCCGACTGCTCGTGTTGATCGGCAACGCGCTCACCCCGGGCCGCGGCTTCCGCAACGGTCCGTTCGCCTCCGAGATCGAACTGCGTGAGGTCGTCGACCTCGCGCAACAGCGTGGTGTGGTGGCCGACGACGAGCGGCGGATGATCCAGTCGGTGTTCGAACTCGGCGACACCGCGGCACGTGAGGTGATGGTGCCGCGCACCGAGATGGTGTGGATCGAGAGCGGTAAGACAGCCGGTCAGGCGACCTCACTGGCGGTGCGCAGCGGCCATTCCCGCATCCCCGTCATCGGTGAGAACGTCGACGACGTGGTCGGCGTGGTGTATCTGAAAGACCTTGTCCAGCAGACCTACTACTCGGTCAACGGCGGCCGCGACACGACCGTCGACCAGGTGATGCGGCCCGCGGTGTTCGTCCCGGACTCCAAACCGCTCGACGAACTGCTGCGCGAGATGCAGCGCGACCGCTACCACATGGCGCTGCTGGTCGACGAATACGGCGCCATCGCGGGTCTGGTCACCATCGAAGACGTGCTCGAGGAGATCGTCGGTGAGATCGCCGACGAGTACGACACCGACGAGGTGGCGCCCGTCGAGGACCTCGGCAACCGCGAGTACCGGGTATCGGCGCGGCTGCCGATCGAGGATCTCGGTGAGCTGTACGACATCGAGTTCGCCGAGGATCTCGACGTCGACACCGTCGGCGGCCTGGTGGCCTTCGAACTCGGCCGCGTGCCGCTGCCGGGCGCCGAGGTGACCTGGGACGGCTTGCGGCTCAAGGCCGAAGGCGGCCCGGACCACCGCGGGCGGGTACGGATCGGCACCGTCTTGGTCAGTCCCACCGAACCTGAAGACGACGACGAGCACGATGAGGAGAACGTTGACTGAGCTCGACCCCGAGGACGGCAAACTCGTCGTGCTGGCCCGCGGCGCGATGGCCCGCGCCGAAGCCGGCAGCGGTGCCGCCGTGCGCGACCTCGACGGCCGCACCTACGCCGGCGCCCCCGTCGGCCTGACCGCGTTGTCACTGACCGCCCTGCAGGCCGCGGTGGCCGCGGCGGTCTCCAGCGGCGCCACCGGATTCGAGGCCGCCGTGCTCGTCGGCGGCGCGGCCGACGATGCTGGGGTGGCCGCGGTGCGTGAGTTGTCCGCCGACGCCGCCGTGATCGTCACCGACCGTGCCGGGACCGTGGTGTGAGCGAGTTCCGTTCCGGGTTCGTGTGTTTCGTCGGCCGGCCGAACACCGGCAAGTCGACCCTGACCAACGCGCTCGTCGGCGCCAAGGTCGCGATCACGTCGAATCGACCGCAGACCACGCGGCACACCATCCGCGGCATCGTGCACCGCGAGGACTTCCAGATCATCCTCGTCGACACGCCGGGCCTGCACCGGCCGCGGACGCTGCTCGGCCAGCGGCTCAACGATCTGGTCAAGACCACCTACTCCGAGGTCGACGTGATCGGCCTGTGCATCCCCGCCGACGAGGCCATCGGCCCGGGGGACCGCTGGATCCACGAGCAGATCCGGGCCGTCGCGCCGAGGACCACGCTGGTCGCGATCGTCACCAAGATCGACAAGGTGCCCAGGGACCGGGTCGCCGCCCAACTCGTCGCGGTCAGTGAACTGGTCGGACCGGACGCCGAGATCGTGCCCGTCTCGGCCACCACCGGCGAACAGCTCGACGTGCTGACCGACGTGCTGGCGAGCAAGCTCCCGCCCGGCCCGGCGTTCTATCCCGACGGTGAGTTGACCGACGAGCCGGAGGAGACGCTCATGGCCGAACTGATCCGCGAGGCCGCCCTCGAAGGGGTGCGCGACGAACTGCCGCACTCACTGGCCGTGGTCATCGACGAGGTGAATCCGCGCGAGGGCCGCACACCCGAACAGGGCGAACTGATCGACGTCCACGCCATCCTGTACGTCGAGCGTGACAGCCAGAAGGGCATCGTGATCGGCAAGGGCGGTGCCCGCCTGCGCGAGGTCGGCACGGCCGCGCGAACGCAGATCGAGAAGCTGCTCGGTACGAAGGTCTACCTGGACCTGCGGGTCAAGATCGCCAAGAACTGGCAGCGCGACCCGAAACAACTTGGGCGCCTGGGTTTCTGATCGCCTCAGGCGACTTCGTCCTGCCGCATCGGAGCGGTCGGTGGGTCCTCGGCTCGAGCGGCCGCGGCCGTGGCGGCCAGCGGCACCTGCGGCGTCTCCCACCACACCGCCGGCTGACGGGCGGCCCACCCGCTGACGGCCTCGAGTTCCGCCGCCAGCGACACCAACAGCGGCTCGCTCTCGGCGGGACCCATGAGCTGGACCCCGATCGGTAGCCCGTCGGCGGTGAACCCGGCCGGCACGTTGATCGACGGCCAGCCGAGCAGGTTCCACGGCCACGTGACCGGACACGCCTTGATCATCGTGCGGTCGGTGGCCAGTCCGCCGAGGTCGTCGAACTCGTGCACACGGGGCGGGGGTTGCGCGGTGGTCGGCGCCAGCACCACGTCGCACAGGTTGAACACCCAGCCGATACGGCGCTGGGCGGCGGCCTCCTTGGCGCGGGCCTTACGCAGGACGTGCTCCGACAGCAGCCGCCCCATCCGCAGATTGGCCTTCGTGCGCTTGTCGAGGTCGACGCCGTAGCCCAGCCGGTCGGCCCAGTCCAGCAGCCCGGAAGTGGAGCGGGACAGGAAGTTCCACGACATGCCGACGGTGTAGTCGGGATCCGCGGGCCGCACGGTGTGGCCCAGTTCCTCGAGGTGGCGCGAGACGGTGTGCAGTGCCGCACGGATGTCGGGATGCAGGGTGGCGCGGAAGCCGGTGAAGGGGAACTTCGTCGACAACCCGATCCGCAGCGGCCCCGGCGCTCTGGCCACGTATTCCGATACCCGCACCGGCGCGGGACGGTGCAGGTCGCCGGGAGCGTTGCCGGACGCCGCGTCGAGCACCAGCGCCGCGTCGGCGACGGTGCGGGCGAGCACCCCGTTGACGGTGATGCCGTTGAACGCATCGGCCAGCGGCGAGGTCGAGATGCGGCCGCGCTGCGGTTTGATGCCGACGAGGTGACACCAGGCCGCCGGGATCCGCACGCTGCCCGCGCCGTCGGAGCCGATCGCCGCGGTGACGAGGCCGGCGGCCACCGCCGCTGCGCTGCCGCCCGACGATCCGCCCGGAGTGTGGTCGCGCGACCACGGATTGAGGGTGTGGCCGAAGGCCGGTCCGCTCGTGAACGGCCACTGGCCGAGTTCGCACGTGTTGGTCTTGCCGACGATCACCGCGCCGGCGGCCCGCAGGCGGCGGACCACCTCGGCGTCGGCGGTGGCCGGCCGCACCGTGCCCGCGGTGCCGAAACGCGTCGGCACCCCGGCGACGTCGACGTCGTCCTTCACCGCGATCGGGATGCCCAGCAGGGGACGCTGATCCCCGGCGGCGCGCCGGCGGTCGGCCTCGGCGGCGTCGACGAGTGCCCGTTCGGTCAGCACCACCCGGAACGCGTTGAGTGTGGGCTGGCTCGCCGAGATGGCATGCAGGGACCGGCGCACCAGATCCTCCGCCGTCACCGCGCCACTGGCGAGCTGATAGAGCTGGTCCGTCAGGGTCGGGAAGGCGGTTCGAGCAGAACGGGGAGCAGACGAATCAGCCATCGGCTCCAACCATATCGGCGTTGCCGACCGAGCATTGTCCGACCGTGATGGAACACTGGAGTGATGCGGCTGTATCGGGACCGCGCGGTCGTGCTGCGCCAACACAAGCTGGGGGAGGCCGACCGGATCGTCACCCTGCTGACCCGCGACCACGGACTCGTCCGCGCAGTCGCCAAAGGGGTGCGCCGTACCCGCAGCAAGTTCGGTGCCCGGCTGGAACCGTTCGCCCACATCGACGTCCAACTCCATCCCGGCCGCAACCTCGACATCGTCACCCAGGTGCAGGCGATCGATGCGTTCGCCTCCGACATCGTCAGCGACTACGGCCGTTACACGTCGGCCTGCGCGGTGCTCGAGACCGCCGAACGGCTCGCCGGTGAGGAGCGCGCCCCGATGCCCGCGCTGCACCGGCTGACCGTCGGCGCGTTGCGGGCGGTCGCCGACGGCAGCCGGCCGCGCGAACTGGTGCTCGACGCGTACCTGTTGCGCGCCATGGGAATCGCGGGCTGGGCGCCGGCGCTGACCGAGTGCGCCCGCTGCGCCACACCGGGCCCGCACCGGGCGTTCCACGTCGCGGCGGGCGGCAGCGTCTGCGTGCACTGCCGGCCGTCGGGGTCGGTGACGCCGCCGCAGGCGGTGCTGGACCTGATGGCCGCGCTGCACGACGGCGACTGGCCGGCCGCCGAGGCGTCCACGTCGGCACACCGCAGCCAGGCCAGCGGTTTGGTGGCCGCGCATCTGCAGTGGCACCTGGAACGACAGTTACGCACGTTGCCGCTGGTGGAGCGCGTCTACCGAGTCGATCAAGCGGTCGCCGATCACCGGGTTTCGCTGTTGCGGCAGGATGTGCACCGTGGTGACGAACCGGGTGACCAGCTCGCGGCGGGGAGCTGAGCGCAAGAAGTCGCAATTCCCGCAGCTCGACCCACCTGCCGACGACTATCCGACCTTCCCCGACAAGTCGACGTGGCCGGTGGTGTTCCCCGAGCTGCCGCCGAACACCAACGGCAGGTTCGCCCGCCCGCCGCAGCATACGAGCAAGGCGGCGGCGCCGAAGATCCCCGCCGACCAGGTGCCCCAGCACGTCGCGGTCGTGATGGACGGAAACGGTCGCTGGGCGACGCAGCGCGGGCTGCACCGCACCGAGGGCCACAAGATGGGCGAGGCGGTGCTCATCGACATCACCTGCGGAGCCATCGAGATCGGCATCAAACACCTGACGGTGTACGCGTTCTCCACCGAGAACTGGAAACGCAGCACCGAGGAGGTGCGCTTCCTGATGGGGTTCAACCGTGAGGTGGTCCGCCGCCGCCGCGAGAACCTCAACGACATGGGTGTGCGGATGCGCTGGGTCGGATCGCGGCCACGGATGTGGCGCAGCGTGAGCAAGGAGTTCGACATCGCCGAGGAGATGACGGTCGACAACGACGTCATCACCATCAACTACTGCGTGAACTACGGCGGGCGCACCGAGATCGTCGAGGCGGCGCGCCAGCTCGCGCAGGAGGCCGTCGACGGCAAGGTGAACCCGGGCCGCATCACCGAGGCCGCGTTCGCCAAGCATCTGCACCGGCCCGACATCCCCGACGTCGACCTGTTCATCCGCACGTCGGGGGAGCAGCGGGCCAGCAACTTCCTGCTGTGGCAGTCCGCCTACGCCGAATACGTCTTCCAGGACAAACTGTGGCCGGACTACGACCGCCGCGACCTGTGGGCGGCCTGCGAGGAGTACGTGAGCCGCAACCGAAGGTTCGGTCGGGCCTGATGGACCTGCAGCCGCGGTTGGCCGCCGTGCTCGACGGTTTCGTCGACGCGGTGACCCGTGAGGCCGACGGTGCGCTCACCGTGCGGCACGACGGGACGATCGCCTCGCTGCGGGTGGTCTCCATCGCCGAAGGCCTTGACCTGGTGTCGCTCACGCAGATCCTGGCGTGGGATCTGCCGCTGGACGCCAGACTGCGCAACGCCGTCGCCGACCACGCACACGGCACGCTGCTGGGCACGGTGTCCCTGGCGGCCAAGAGCGGTCCGAAGGAGATCGCGGCGGGCGCCAAACGCAATTCGAAGAAGGCCGCCGATGTGCTGCTGCGCTACAACTTTCCGGCCGCCGGGCTGTCCGACGAGGCGTTGCGCACACTGATCCTGCTGGTGCTCAGCACGGGCGCCGACATCCGCCGCGATCTAACGTCCTGAGCAGTCCCCGCACACCCCGAAGATCTCGATGGTGTGGCTGACGTCGGAGAACCCGTGTTCGCGGGCGATGTCGGCGGCCCACGTCTCCACCTGACCGCCCTGGATCTCGACGGTGGCCCCGCACGCCCGGCACACCAGGTGATGGTGGTGATCGGCCGAGCAGCGGCGGTACACCGATTCGCCGGTGTCGGTGCGCAGGGTGTCGACGAGTCCGGACTCCGCCATCGACTGCAGGGTGCGGTACACCGTGGTCAGCCCGATGCCCTCGCCCCGGCGTCTGAGGGCGTCGTGCAGTTCCTGGGCCGAGCGGAAGTCGTCGACCTCCTCGAGGAGTTCGGCGATCGCGGCCCGCTGCCGGGTCGCGCGCACGGGGGCCGGGCTCACCGGGCGTCCTCGCCGGCGTGGGCGACGGCGTCGGTGACGATGTGCACCAGGTGCGCGTCGACGAGGCGGTACAGCACCTCCCGGCCCGACCGTTCGCTGGCCACCACGCCGGCCTGTTTGAGGATGCGCAGGTGCTGGCTCACCAGGGGCTGCGGCACGCCCAGCGCGTCGACCAGTTCGTGCACGCAGCGCGCCGAATGCTGCAGGTGCAGCACGATCGCGATGCGCACGGGCGCGGCCAGGGCCCGCAGCAGTTCACCCGCACTCTCGAGGACTTCGCGCGCGGGCAGCTCCGGCACCGGGGCCGCGCTGTGCTGGTGGGTGTCCGACGCCGCAGTGCTGGAAACGATTTTCATTATGGCAGCCACCATACATGCATCGATCTGCATGTCAACGGCTGTCGACGCGCTGGCGGGCCGCGGTCTGCGCGCCCACTACGCTGTTGGACCGTGGCTCCATCTTCTTCGATCATCGACACCGTTGCGAACCTGGCGAAACGCCGTGGACTGGTCTACCAATCCGGCGAGATCTACGGCGGTACCAAGTCGGCGTGGGACTACGGGCCACTCGGGGTCGAACTCAAGGAGAACATCAAGCGGCAGTGGTGGCGCTCGGTGGTCACCGGCCGCGACGACGTCGTCGGCCTCGACAGCGCGATCATCCTGCCGCGCGAGGTGTGGGTGGCCTCCGGTCACGTCGAGGTGTTCAACGACCCGCTCGTCGAATGCCTGAACTGCCACAAGCGGCACCGTCAGGACCACATGCAGGAGGCCTACGCCGAGAAGCGGGGCATCGACGACCCGGACTCCGTGCCGATGAGCGAGATCACCTGCCCGGACTGCGGCACCAAGGGTCAGTGGACAGAGCCGCGCGACTTCAACATGATGCTCAAGACCTACCTCGGCCCGATCGAGACCGAGGAGGGGCTGCACTACCTGCGGCCCGAGACCGCGCAGGGCATCTTCGTCAACTTCGCCAACGTGGTGACGACCGCGCGCAAGAAGCCACCGTTCGGCATCGGCCAGATCGGCAAGAGCTTCCGCAACGAGATCACGCCGGGCAACTTCATCTTCCGCACCCGTGAGTTCGAGCAGATGGAGATGGAGTTCTTCGTCGAACCGTCGACGGCCAAGGAATGGCACCAGTACTGGATCGACACCCGGCTGCAGTGGTACGTCGACCTCGGCATCGACCGCGACAACCTGCGGCTCTACGAGCACCCCAAGGAGAAGCTGTCGCACTACTCGGACCGCACGGTCGACATCGAGTACAAGTTCGGTTTCGCCGGCAACCCGTGGGGTGAGCTGGAAGGTGTAGCCAACCGCACCGACTTCGACCTGTCGACGCACTCGAAGCACTCCGGCACCGACCTGTCGTTCTACGACCAGGCCACCGACACCCGCTACACGCCGTACGTCATCGAACCCGCGGCCGGCCTGACCCGGTCGCTGATGGCGTTCCTGGTCGACGCCTACACCGAGGACGAGGCGCCCAACGCCAAGGGTGGCGTCGACAAGCGCACCGTGCTGCGGCTGGATCCGCGGCTGGCGCCGGTCAAGGCCGCGGTGCTGCCGCTGTCGCGCCATGCCGACCTGTCACCGAAGGCGCGTGACCTCGCCGCCGAGCTGCGCCGCAACTGGAACGTCGAGTTCGACGACGCCGGCGCGATCGGCAGGCGCTACCGCCGCCAGGACGAGATCGGCACGCCGTACTGCATCACGGTCGACTTCGACTCGCTCGAGGACCACGCCGTGACGATCCGCGAACGCGACACGATGACGCAGGACCGCATCGCGCTCTCGGAGGTGTCCGACTACCTCGCGGTGCGGCTCAAGGGCTGCTAGACCGCCTTCGCCCCGGGGGTCAGAACCGGCCCCCGCCGCCGAACATCCCACCGCCGCCGCCACCGGAGCCGCCGAAGGATCCCGGGCCGAACCCGCCCCCTCCGAATCCGCCCCCGAAACCGCCGCGCATCCCGCCGCTGAGGATGTTGCCGATGAGGATGCCGCCGATCATCGCGCCCATGTTGCCGCCGCCGCCCCCGCCGTAGCGGCCCATGTACGCCTGCTGCGCGTACTGGACGTCGTTGTTGGCCAGCTGTTGGGCCTGCGCGGCGAGCATGGCCGCCCCGTTCGCGTGCGCGATCGCCGTCGACGGGTCGGTCGCGCGGACGGCATCCGCGGCGCTGATCTGGCGCACCGCTTCGGCCAACCGCGTCCTGGCCTCCGGGCCGATGCTGCCGCGGCGGGTGTCGATGAAGTCCGACACCGAACGGACCCGCGACCGCGCCACGAACAGCGCCTCCTCGAGCGCGCGGTTCAGCCGGTCGGCGGCCTCACGTTCCTGTTCGACGGCGGCCAGCAGCCGGTCGAGGTCGGCGTCGGCCTTGGTCAGCTGGGTGAACGCGCCCAGCGGATCGGTGGCGCCGGACCGCTGTGCGGCGGCGACCGCCGCCGACGCGGCGTCGCGGGCGGCTTCCAACTCGGCGCCCTGGGGCACCGTGCCGCCGGCGAGCAGTTCGCCGGCCTGGCGTATCCCGGCCTGGGTGTCCTCGATCACCGCGGACAGTCGCGAGGCGGCCCGCCGGATGTCACCGGCGGCGCTGTCGACCGCGTCCAGCAGCGAACTCGCTTGGCTCAACGCGGATTCCGCGGCCCGCACGCAGTCGACCAGCTCGGACTGCTGACCGGCGACCGGGCGGGCGGCGAGTTCCCGGCCGCGCCCGATGTTCTGGTCGGCGAAGGTGAGAAGTTCCCTCGCTGCGTCGACGTTGCCCGCGACCGACGTCAGCGCGGCGGCGTCGAATTCGGTGTGCAACGCCGCGAGTTTCTGCTGCGACGGTTCCAGGCGGGCGGTGATGTCGACGACGCGCTGCGTCAGACCGTCCAGCCGGCTCGGCGCGTTGATCACGAGTTCACGCAGCTGTTCGAACGCCTCGGTCTGCGCGTCGAGTTCGCGGTCGGCCTTCGCGGCCGAGACGATCACGCGGGTCAACAGGTCACGGCGCTGCGCGGGTGTCTCGGGAATCGCGTCGTCGAGTTGGTGGCGCACCGTGAACGCCTGGGCCAACGTCTGTTTGGCGTTGTCCACCGCGCGGGTGAACGGTTCGGTGCGCTCGGCGCCGAACTCCTCGACTGCGAGCGCCAGTTCGTTGCTGCTGGTGCGCACGGCGTTGTCGACCTCGACCACCATCGATTTGGACAGTTCGTCGAGCGCGTCGAGTGACACCGTCGCCAGCGCGTTCGGATCACTGGGGTCGACGCGGCGGGCCCGTTCGATCTCCGCGGCGCGCCGCCTGCGGCTGCGTCGACGCGCCCACACCCACAGGATCACCACGGCCAGCGCGATGACACCCAGCGCGATCAGCAGTCCCCGCCACGCGATCCCGCCGCCCGGCGCCGTCGCGTCGTTGAGCCCGTCGGCGGCGGCCACCGCACCGGCCGCCCAGTCGCTGTTGCGCAGCGCCGGTTCCACCTGATCACGCCGGATCTCGTCGACCTCGTCGGCGGTGAGCTCCGGCACCGTCGACGGCACCTGCAGGGCGTACGCCCGATCGACCGTCGCCACCGCCAGCAGCGCGTCGTAGCTGCCCAGATCGCTGATCTGCATGGTGCTGCGGGCCCAGTTGACCGCACCCTGGCCGGAGAAGTCGTCGACGAACACCACCCACAGCCGGATCCTGCGGTCGGTGTAGAGGCGGTCCACCGCCTGCTGCACCTGACCGCGCTGCGCCGCCGACAGCGCACCGGCCTGATCGGTGACATAGCCGGGCAACCGGAACGGCGGTTCGGCGGCGGCCGCCGGTGCGAGCAGGGCCCCCGCGGTCAGGACGGTGGCCAGCAGGGCGAGCAGTCGCGTGATGCGCATGGTCGTCAATGTAGTGCCGCACACAGGCCGACCTCGATCGGACGGACAGACCGTCCTGGCAGACTGTGCGTCGGTGAATCCACACGCGCAGGACAGCTACGACGAGTTCGACCGCCAACGCCGGGTGGCCGAACCGGCGAAGAGTGCGGTCCTGCCGGGGGCGGGCACCGAGCACCGCACCGACTTCGCGCGCGATCGTGCCCGGGTGCTGCACTGCGCGGCGCTGCGCCGGCTCGCCGACAAGACGCAGGTGGTCGGTCCGCGCGAAGGCGACACCCCGCGCACGCGGTTGACCCATTCGCTCGAGGTCGCCCAGATCGGCCGCGGCATGGCCGTCGGGCTCGGCTGTGACCCCGACCTGGTCGACCTCGCCGGCCTCGCCCACGACATCGGCCACCCGCCGTACGGCCACAACGGCGAACGCGCGCTCAACGAGATCGCCAAGTCCTTCGGCGGGTTCGAGGGCAACGCGCAGAACTTCCGCATCCTCACCCGCATCGAGCCGAAAGTGCTTGACGCGCAAGGCCGTAGCGTGGGGCTCAACCTCACCAGGGCGGCACTCGACGCGGTGACGAAGTACCCGTGGCAGCGCGGCGACCGGACGAAATTCGGCTTCTACGACGACGACGCCACCGTCGCCGACTGGGTGCGCGACGGCGCCCCGCCCGAACGGCCGTGCCTGGAGGCTCAGGTGATGGACTGGGCCGACGACGTCGCCTACTCGGTCCACGACGTGGAGGACGGCGTCGTCTCGGGCCGCATCGACCTGCGGGTGCTGGCCGACGACGACGCGGCCGCCTCGCTGGCCCGGCTGGGAGCCGACGCCTTCCCGACGCTGGCCCCCGACGACCTGCTGGCCGCGGCCCTGCGCCTCTCGGAGATGCCGGTGGTCGCGGAGGTGGGTAAGTACGACGGCACGCTGTCGGCGTCGGTGGCGCTCAAGCGGATGACCAGTGAGCTGGTCGGTCGGTTCGCCAACGCGGCGATCACCGCCACCCGGGCGGTCGCGGGTGACCGACCGTTGCGGCGTTTCGACACCGAACTCGCGGTGCCGACGTTGGTGCGCGCCGAAGTGGCGGTGCTCAAGATGCTCGCGCTGCAGTTCATCATGTCCGATCACGGTCACCTGGGCATCCAGGCCGATCAGCGGACCCGCATCCACGAGGTGGCGCTGATCCTGTGGGCGCAGGCGCCCGGCAGCCTCGATCCGCTGTTCGCGCCGGAGTTCGCGGCCGCCGAGGACGACGGCACCCGGCTGCGTGTGGTGATCGACCAGATCGCCTCATACACCGAGGGGCGGTTGGAACGAGTGCACGAGGCGCGCTCGCCCAGACCTCTAGACTGACCCGGTGGCCGGGCGGATTCCAGATCGCGACATCGCGGCCATCCGTGAGCGCGTCCGCATCGAGGACGTCGTCGGCGATTACGTGCAGCTGCGCCGCGCCGGCGCCGATTCACTCAAGGGACTGTGCCCGTTCCACGACGAGAAGTCGCCGTCGTTCCACGTCCGGCCCAACCACGGCCATTTCCACTGCTTCGGCTGCGGTGAGGGCGGCGACGTCTACGCGTTCGTCCAGAAGATCGAACACGTCACCTTCGTCGAATCCGTGGAACTGCTCGCCGACCGCATCGGCTACACCGTCACCTACACCGGGGCGTCGAACACCAACGTCCAGCGCGACCGGGGCAGCCGCAGCCGGCTGATCGCCGCCAACGCCGCCGCGCAGGAGTTCTACGCCGAGGCGCTCGCCTCCGACGAGGCCGACCCGGCCCGCCAGTATCTGATCGAACGCAACTTCGACGCGCAGGCGGCCGCCCGCTTCGGCTGCGGTTTCGCCCCGTCCGGCTGGGACAAGCTCACCAAACACCTGCTGCGCAAGGGGTTCGAGTTCAAGGAACTCGAGGCGGCCGGATTGTCCCGGGAGGGCAAACGCGGGCCGATGGACCGCTTCCACCGCAGGCTGCTGTGGCCGATCCGGGCCGCCGGGGGAGAGGTGATCGGATTCGGGGCGCGGCGCATCTTCGACGACGACCCGATGGAAGCCAAGTACGTCAACACCCCCGAGACGGTGCTGTACAAGAAGTCCGCGGTGCTGTTCGGGCTCGATCTGGCCAAACGCGATATCGCCAAGGGGCACCAGGCCGTCGTGGTGGAGGGCTACACCGACGTGATGGCGATGCACCTGGCCGGCGTGACGACCGCGGTCGCCTCCTGCGGCACCGCGTTCGGTGACGAGCACCTGTCGATGCTGCGCCGGCTGATGATGGACGACAACTTCTTCCGCGGTGAGCTGATCTACGTCTTCGACGGGGACGCCGCGGGGCGCGCGGCGGCGATCAAGGCGTTCGAGGGCGAACAGAACCTCGCCGGGCAGTCGTTCGTCGCGGTGGCCTCGGAAGACAAACTGGCCGGGATGGATCCGTGTGACATCCGGCTTCATTTCGGTGACGGCGCACTGCGCGACCTGGTGGCGCGCCGGACCCCGCTGTTCGAGTTCGCGATCCGCACGGCGCTGGCCGAACACGATCTGGACAGCGCGGAGGGCCGGGTCGGGGCGCTGCGCCGCTGCGTGCCGATGGTGGCGCGGATCAAGGAGCCGATGCTGCGCGACGAGTACGGACGCCGGCTCGCCGGTTGGGTGGGCTGGGCCGACGAGAGCCAGGTGCTGACCCGGGTCCGTGAGGAGGCGCAGAAGCGCGGTTTACCCGAGCGCGGAGGGCGGCGCCGCAGCCAGGCCGAACCGGCGCAGCCGCGCCGGGCCCGCCCGGTGGAGGCGGTGCGGCCCGACCCGGCCGATCCCACGCTGTGGCCGCAGCGCGAGGCGCTCAAATCGGCGCTGCAGTACCCGGCGCTGTCGGGTCCGGTGTTCGACGCCCTGACCGTCGACAGCTTCACCCATCCCGGTTACCGGGCGGTGCGCGCGGCGATCGAGGCCGCGGGCGGGGCCGCCGCGGGCGTGTCGGGCGCCCAGTGGATCGAGTCGGTGCGCGAGCAGACCGCCAGCCCGCAGGCGGCCAACCTGGTCAACGAGCTCAGCGTCGAGGCCATCCGGGTCGAGGACGACGACAAGTTGCCCCGCTACGTGGGCAGCGTGCTGGCCCGGCTCCAGGAGGTGTGGGTGGGTCGTCAGATCGCCGAGGTGAAGTCGAAGCTGCAGCGCATGTCGCCGGTGGAACAGGGCGACGAGTACCACTCGCTGTTCGGTGACCTGGTGGCGATGGAGGCCTACCGTCGCAGCCTGCTCGAACAGGCCAGCGGGGATGACTTGACTGCGTGATCGCGTGTAACGCGATATGGTGGGCCCGCTATAGAACCGTTGGGGGAACGGCGAAGGAAGGCAGCTGCTTGTGGCAACCATGATTCGGATCCGGCGCTCGGTCGCGATCGGCGCGTTCGCGGCAGCCGCGGTGGCGGCGCCGCTGGCCGCCGCGCTGACCTCGGCGCCTGAGCAGGTGACGCAGGCCGGTCCGGCGTGCCTGGCATGGTTCGGCAACAAGGACGACGGCAAGTGCCTGTCCTACTCCAACGGCAACGGCGTCGCCGTCGGCACCCCTGAGGTCTCCCTCGGCGGCGTCAACGGCATCGGGATCAGCACGGGTCCGCTGCTGCCGGGCACCACGATCGACCGCGGTATCGGCAACTAGGCCGTCCGCCTCACCTCTCGGTCTGCGCCTCCGGGTGCAGCACCGTCGTCTTCTCGTCGATCGGCGTCAGCGTCGTCAGCTGCGGGTCGGGTGACACCCGCTCGGCGATCTTGCGGCGCGACGTCTCGATCACCGCTCTGGCGGCCGGGCTGGCGGTCACTGCGCGGTAGGTGCCCGCGATCTGCTCGTAGCGGCGCCGGCCTGCCTTGCTGCCCAACACATATCCGACGGCCATCACGGCGACGTACCCGATCACGAAGGCCCTTCCACTCGACGGTGCGTACCTCCCATCCTGCCTCATGACGGGCGGTTCCCGCCGGGCCGGGGAGCGCGTTGGCGGCGGCGCCGGTGCATACGCTAGAGTCATCCCTCGTTCCGCGCGGAAAGCTCACGCGGACAACCGCAGTCCCCTGTAGCTCAATTGGCAGAGCATTCGGCTGTTAACCGAAGGGTTGCTGGTTCGAGTCCAGCCGGGGGAGCGCAGTTCGACCATCTCGGTCGAAAACAGATATCGCCCGCGCTGTCTGACAGCGCGGGCGATATCTGTTTTCGGGGGCACGTCATGCGTGCCGGGCGCTACAGGCCCAGCGGGGCCTGAGCCGGGCCCTGGCCGCGATTGGTCTGGCCGCCCTGCTGCTGTTTGGCCGCCTGCGCCAGCGCGTTCATGAGCGGGTTGGCGGCAGCCAGCATCTGGCGCCGTTCCTCCTCGGACATCTCGTAGAACGCCCACACGCCCCACGCCGCCGGACGGACGTAGATCGTCACTTCCTGACGCTTCCCGCCGAACAGGGCGGGAATCGGGACGACCCGGTCCAGCGTCGCGGCGCTGGACATCTCCTCGGCCAGCTTCTTGCGGTCGGCCGACTCGGCCAGTTCGTAGATCAGCGACTGACCGAGCTTGCTGGGCGGTCCTTGCATCGCCAGGAACCACGCCATCGGCTACTCCTTCGATCGGGGGATATGTCGAGGGTCAGCGTAGGAGATCGGCGTGTGACGACGGTGCGTAGGCTCGACACATGCGGCTCGTCCTGGCAGTGCTCATGTCCGCAGGTCTGCTGGCGGCGGGGTGCGGGTGGAGTCCGCCAGGCGCCGCGCCGCCCAAACCCGACACCTGCACACCGGACGACGGGCCCGCCCCCGACACCGTGCAGCGCGCGATCAGCAGCACCCCACCGGCCGTACCGGGGGCCACGTGGACCGAGGTGGCCAACGGTCACACCACCGACTGCCGGCTGTACTGGGTGCAGATCGGCCCGGCGCCGACCCAACCGAACGGCGCGCAGCCCGACAGCCCGCAGCAGGTGCTGTTCTTCGACGGCAACACCGCGCTGGGCCCGGCGACGCCGGAACCGCGACCCTACGTCTCGGTCCTGACCGGCGGCGAGGACACCGTCGAGGTGCAGTACCAGTGGCGCCAGGGTGACGAGGCGCCGTGCTGCCCGACGGGGATCGGCACCGTGCGGTTCCGCATCGGCCAGGACGGCAAGCTCGAGGCGCTCGACCCGATTCCCAACAGCTAGGCCGGCTCCGGCGACAACAGTTCCTTGGGGTCCATCATCGCCGCGTACCGCAGCTGTTCGGGGACGCCGAACCCGTCGACGAGCAACTCGGCGTAGGGCCGCAGCGACCGGCAGCGCTCGTTGATGCCGCGGGTGACCGCCTTGGCGCGCTCGGTGGACAGGAAGCGGTGTTCGATGAACCACGCCTTGTCGTCTTCGATCACCGACAGCGCGTACAGATCACACACCATCCCGAGGATGCGCTTGGCTTCTTCGTCCTCACACGCCTCGATTCCGGCGACGAACGCCTCGAGGATGATCCGGTCGATGTGGGCCTGCGCAGTGTGCAGCACGTGGTCCTGCACGGAGTTGAACGCGTCGAACGCCGACATCTCCTTGGACTTGCCCTGCAGCCGGCGCGCGACGGAGGACAGCATGTACTCCTCGCGGTCCTCGAACATCTGGACCTGGGTGCCGCGGTTGAACAGGCTGCCCTCTTCCTCGTTGTCCTGGCGGGTGTCGAGGATGGTCTGCATGATCGTCTCGGCCGCAGTGCGTTTCATCACGCGCGTGCCGACGGTGTTGGCCGCGAAGCGGACCCACTCCATCGGGCTCATACCCTTGACGTCGTCGGCGTAGGCGGTCAACAACTCCTTGGCGACCAACTGCGTGAGCACGTGGTTGTCACCCTCGAAGGTGGTGAACACGTCGATGTCGCCACGCAAGCCGATCAGCCGGTTCTCCGCGAGATAGCCTGCGCCGCCGCAGGCTTCGCGTGCCTCCTGGATCGCCCGGCTGGCATGCCAGGTGTTGGCCGCCTTCAGGCCGGCGGCGCGGGCTTCGAGTTCGCGCTGCTCCTCGGCGTCGGGATTGTCGGAGCTCTGCAGTTCGTGGCATTTGGCGACCAGCTCGTTCTGCGCGAACTGCAGGGCGTATGACCTGGCGATCAGCGGCAGCAGCCTGCGCTGATGCACCAGGTAGTCCATGATGACCACCTCGCCGCCGTCGGGAGCGGAGAACTGCTTGCGCTGCAACGCATACCGGGTGGCGATGTCGAGGGCGACGCGCGCCGCGGCGGCTCCGCTGCCGCCCACGGTGACCCGCCCGCGGATCAGGGTGCCCAGCATCGTGAAGAAGCGCCGGTTGGGGTTCTCGATGGGCGAGGTGTAGGTGCCGTCCTCGCTGACGTCGCCGTAGCGGTTGAGCAGGTTCTCCCGCGGGACGCGCACGTTGTCGAAGACGATGCGGCCGTTGTCGACGCCGGGCAGGCCGCCCTTGTAGTCGCAGTCCGACGTGGTGACGCCCGGCAGGTCGTTGCCGTCCTCGTCGCGGATCGGCACGAGCACGCAGTGCACGCCGTGATTGACCGGCTCACCGTCTTCGTGGGTGATCAGCTGGGCGAAAACCGCTGCCATGCGGGCGGTCTGGGCGGCCCCGCCGATGTAGTCCTTGCGGGCGGTCGGCGTGGGGGAGTTGACGACGAACTCCTGGGTGGCCGGATCGTAGGTCGCCGTCGTCTCGATCGACTGCACGTCGCTGCCGTGTCCGGTCTCGGTCATCGCGAAGCAGCCGAGCAGATCGCATTCGATGATGCGGCGCACGTACTGCTGGTGATGCCGCTCGGTGCCGAGGTTCTCGACCGCGCCGCCGAACAGACCCCACTGCACGCCGGCCTTGACCATCAGCGACAGGTCGCTCATCGCCAGCATCTCGATCTGGGTGATGGCGGCGCCGACGTTGCCGTTGCCACCGTGCTCCTTGGCGAAGCCGTCCTCGGCGGCGCCCTCGGCGGCCATGATCCGTAGCTGTTCGTTCACCTTGGTGCGGGCGATCACCGTGTTCGGTGTGTAGTGCGGTTTGAAGACCTCGTGGGAGAGCTTCTCCCGCATGTCGTTCTTCACGTCACGCCAGCGGCCGTCGAGGGCGTTTCGCAGATGCTCCGCAGTGGTGGTCATACCTGACGGTAACCCGCTATCCATTCCGCGAAACTGTGATGTGACAAACCCAGGTCAACCTGTGTTGTCGGGCTCTGCGGCGACAGCGTTGAATCGGCACCATGGCAGACGAGCATCCGGCCGGCGCACGCACCTGGCGGCCGCACGAATTCGACCAACGGCACGGCGACGTCAGCGGCGGCTGGTTGCGGGCAGCCACGTTCGGTGCGATGGACGGCCTGGTGTCCAACACCGCGTTGATCGCGGGTATCGGAGCGGCGGCCGACGCGCACGCGGTGATCGTCGGCGGATTCGCCGGGCTGGCCTCGGGCGCGTTCTCGATGGCGCTCGGCGAGTACACCTCGGTGCGCACCGCCAACGAGCAGATCGAGTCCGAGGTGCTCGTCGAACGGCGCGCCTTCCGCAGGCATCCGCAGGCCGAGAAGGCCGAACTGGTCGACATGCTCACGGAGATGGGCATGGTCGACGCCACCGCCCGACAGGCCGCCGACGAAATCCACCGCGACGAGAACCGCGCGGTCAACTTCCACCTCGTCCAGGAGATCGGGGTCGACCCGAGCGAGAAGCCCTCGCCGTACGTCGCGGCGATCTCGTCGTTCCTGATGTTCGCGATCGGCGCGCTGATCCCGTTGCTGCCGTTCCTGCTCGGCTTCGAATCGCTGTGGGCGGGCCTTGTGTGCGGCGGGCTGGGACTGATGGTCGCCGGCGCGCTCGCCTCCCGGTTCACCCGCAAGTCGATGTGGTTGGCCTCGACACGGCAGCTGGTGCTCGGGGCCGTGGCGATCGCCGCCACCTACCTGGTGGGTGCGTTGGTGGGCACCGTCGTCACCTAGGAGGTGCGTCGCCGGCCTCGCAGTCCGATTCCACTGCCCTTCGTTCGCACACCCCGGCGCCCAGTCGACCGATCCGGGGGTGCCGGCTCAGCTTTCGCTGCCGACCGTCACGGCGCGCGCCTCGTCGGTGCGTTCGGACAGTTCGTCTTCCTCGGCGTCGATGCCGTGCAGGTGTTTGCGGCTCAGCGCCAGCACGCCGGCGGCGACGAGCACCGCACCGGCACCCACCCAGTACGGCAGGTGCACGTTGATCTGCTCACCCAGCACGCCCGCCAGCCACGGCGCGACCGCCGCGCCGCCGAAGCGCAGGAAGCTGTACGCGGCCGAGGCGACCGCCCGCTCGACCGGGGCGGCCTTCATCACGGTCTCGGTGATCAGCGTGTTGTTGACGCCGATGAACAGCCCGGCCACCACCACGCACGTCGCCAGCACGGCCTTGCTGTCCGTGCCGACGGCCATCACGACCAGCGTCGCCGTCATCGCCAGCAGGTTCACGATCAACGTGGGCACGGTGCCGAACCGGTGCTGCAGACGCGGCGCGGCGACGACGGAGGTGAAGGCGAGCGCCACACCCCAGCCGAAGAAGATGAAACCGATCTGCTGGGCGCTCATGTCGAGCGGGAACGGTGTGAACGCCAGCAGCGTGAAGAACCCGAAGTTGTAGAGCAGCGCGGTGATCGACACGCCCAGCAACCCGCGGTGGCGCAGCGCGCGGAACGGGTCGGCCAGGGTGGTGGCCCGTTCGGCCCGCGGTGTGGCGGGCAGCAGGATCGCCGTGACCACCACCGCGATGACCATCAGGGCCGAGACGCCGAAAAACGGTCCGCGCCAAGAGATCTCACCGAGAACACCGCCCACGAGAGGTCCGACGGCGATGCCGAGGCCGAGCGCGGCCTCGTAGAGGATGATCGCCTGCGCCACCGATCCGCGCGCCGAACTGACGATGGTGGCCAGCGCGGTCGCGATGAACAGCGCGTTGCCGAGCCCCCACAGCGCGCGCCAGCCGACGATCTCCATGACCGTGCCGCTCATCCCGGCCAGCCCCGCGCCCGCGATGATCACCACCAGGCCGAGCAGCAACGTGCGCTTGGGGCCGATGCGGCTGGAGACCACGCCGGTGATCAGCATCGCCACACCCATCACCGCCATGTAGCTGGTGAACAGCAGCGACACCTGAGACGGCGAGGCCTGCAGGTTGTCGGCGATCGGTTTGAGAATGGGGTCCACCAGGCCGATGCCCATGAACGCCACGACGGAGGCGAAGGCAACGGCCCAGACGGCTTTGGGTTGGCGCCACATCAGTGGGCGACTCCTGTCTGTCAGCTGTCGGATTGGGCGAGCAACCGCTTGATGACGTCGACGGCGGCGGCGAGCGTCTCGCGGTCCTGGGAGGAGAGTTGCTCCAGCCGCGGATTGATCGCCGCGGCGCGGTCGATGCGGGCCTGGGTCAGCACCCTGCGGCCGTCATCGGTGATGCGGATCAGCACTGCCCGCGCATCCGCGGGATCGGTGGTCCTGGTGACCAGGCCGGCGTCTTCGAGCCGACGCACCTGCGTGGTCATGGTCGGTTGCGAACAGTGATCGAGGGCCGCCAGATCGGAGATGCGGGCCTCGCCCCGGTCCTCGATGGTCGACAGCAGCCGGGCTTGCGCCCAGGGCAGCGGCAACCGCGCACGCTGAGTGGCCAGCCGGTTGAGCCGGGCGACAACCGCCAGCAGATCGGCACCGAGATGCTCGCCGCCGGCCACGGCGGGATCCTGGGTGGCAGGAGAGGTCATGGCGACCATGATACATAGTTACCCTATGTAGCCCAAGGGCGGCCGCGCCGACTCGGCGGAGCCGACTGGCAGAATCGGGTGATGACCGCAACCCGCACGCCGAGCCAGCCTCGACGCGCCGGATCGTTGCAGCCCGGTGAACTCGCGCAGGCCTCCGTGATGGCGGCGCTGTGCGCGGCGACGGCGATCATCGCCGTCGTCGTCCCGTTCGCGGCAGCGTTGTCCCTGCTCGGCACGGTACCGATGGGTCTGCTGGCCTACCGCTACCGTCTGCGCGTGCTCCTGGCCGCCACGGTCGCCGGGGCCACCATCGCGTTCCTCATCGCCGGGATGGGCGGCATGATGTCGGTGATCGACTGCGCCTACATCGGCGGGTTGACCGGCATCGTCAAACGTCGTGGCCGCGGCACCCCCACGGTCTTCGTCGCCGCCCTGATCGCCGGCACCGCCTTCGGCGCGGCTGCGGTCGCGGCGCTGGCCGTGCTGTCGCGCCTGCGCAACCTGATCTTCGATTCGCTGACCGCCAACATCAACGGGGTCGCCGCGATCCTGACGCGGATCCCCAACATGGAGGGCACCGCCGAACAGCTCAAACGCGACTTCGCGACGGCGCTGGACTACTGGCCGCTGGTCATCGGCGGATCCGGCGTCTTCAGCATCACGATGGTGACGCTGATCGGCTGGTGGGCGCTGTCACGGGTCCTCGGCCGGCTGGTCGGCATCCCCGATGTCCACAAGCTCGAGGCCTCCGCCGAGAGCGGGCCCGTCTCACCGGTGCCCACCCGGCTGCGCGATGTGCGGTTCCGCTACCCCAACACCGAGCAGGACGCGCTGGGCCCGGTGTCGCTGTCGGTGGAACCGGGCGAACACCTCGCGATCACCGGCGCCAACGGGTCGGGCAAGACGACGCTCATGCTGGTGCTGGCCGGACGCGAACCCACCGCCGGCACCGTCGAACGGCCCGGCGCGGTCGGGCTCGGCCGCCTGGGCGGCACCGCCGTCGTCATGCAGCATCCCGAGAGCCAGGTGCTGGGCACCCGCGTCGCCGATGACGTCGTCTGGGGTCTGCCGCCGGGCACCGCCACCGACGTCCCGACGCTGCTGTCGGAAGTCGGCCTCGACGGGATGGAGGAGCGCGACACCGGCGGACTCTCCGGCGGAGAACTGCAGCGGCTCGCCGTCGCGGCCGCGCTGGCCCGCCAACCCGCACTGCTCATCGCCGACGAGGTCACCAGCATGGTGGACCAGCAGGGCCGCGAAGGCGTCATCCAGGTGCTGTCCGGGCTGACCGAACACCACGACATGTCGCTGGTGCACATCACCCACTACAACGACGAGGCGAATGTCGCCGACCGCACCATCAACCTCACCGGCAACGGCGGCGCGGCCGACAACACCGACATGGTGGAGACCGCCGACGCGCCGGTCGGCACCACACCCGTCGCCGACACCGACGCGGCACCGGTGCTCGAACTGGTCGGTGTCGGACACGAATACGGCAGCGGAACCCCGTGGGCCAAGACGGCGCTGCGCGACATCGACTTCTCGGTGTGTGAGGGCGACGGCCTGCTGATCCACGGGCTCAACGGCTCCGGGAAATCGACCCTGGCCTGGATCATGGCGGGGCTGACCGTACCGACCACCGGCGAGTGCCTGCTCGACGGCCGACCGGTGTCCGATCAGGTCGGCGCGGTGGCCATCTCGTTCCAGGCGGCCCGGCTGCAGCTGATGCGCAGCCACGTCGACCGCGAGATCGCCTCGGTGGCGGGGTTCTCTCCGCACGACCGCGACCGCGTCGTGCAGGCACTGGCGACGGTCGGTCTCGACCCGGCGATGGCGTCGCGGCGGATCGACCAGCTCAGCGGCGGGCAGATGCGCCGTGTCGTGCTGGCCGGACTGTTGGCCCGATCACCGCGCGCGCTGATCCTCGACGAACCGCTGGCCGGGCTGGACGCGGCGAGCCAGCGCGGACTGCTGCGACTGATCACCGACCTGCGGCGCAACGCCGGGCTGACCGTCGTCGTCATCTCCCACGACTTCTCCGGGCTCGAGGAACTGTGCCCGCGCACCCTGCACCTGCGCGACGGCGTGCTGGCACCCGCGTCGGCCACCGCCGGAGGGTTGTCGTGACCGCGCCCGCGCGCAAACCGCGCCGGCCGGTGGTGCTGCTGCGGCCGGTGCCCGGCCGTTCGGTCATCCATGATCTGTGGGCGGGCACCAAGCTGATCGCCGTCGCCGCGATCGGGGTGCTGCTCACCTTCTATCCGGGCTGGGTTCCCATCGCGTCGGTGGCACTGCTGGTGGTGGTGGCCGCCCGGCTGGCGCACATCCCGCGCGGGGCACTGCCGTCGGTGCCCGGCTGGTTGTGGGGTCTGCTGTTCCTCGGCGGCCTGACGGCGACGTTCGGGGGCGGTGACCCCGTGGTGACGCTCGGATCCGTCGATGTCGGCCTCGGCGGGTTGTTCAACTTCCTGCGCATCACCGCGCTGTCGATCGTGCTCCTCGGACTCGGCGCGATGGTCTCGTGGACCACCAACGTCGCCGAGATCGCCCCGGCGGTCGCGAAACTGGGCCGGCCCCTGCGGGCAATCCGGATCCCGATCGACGACTGGGCGGTGGCGATCGCGCTGGCGTTGCGGGCATTCCCCATGCTCATCGACGAGTTCACGACGCTGTACGCGGCGCGACGGTTACGCCCCAAACAGCATCTGTCCAGCCGCAAGGCGCGGCGCAAGCGGTGGCTGATCGAGGTCGTCGACATGCTGGCCGCGGCGGTGACCGTCGCGCTGCGCCGCGCCGACGAGATGGGCGACGCGATCACCGCGCGCGGCGGGACGGGCCAGATCTCGGCGGCACCGTCGGGACCCAAGACGCGGGACTGGATCACCCTGGTGGTCATCGTCGTCGTGTGCGGGGCGGCGCTCGCGGTGGAGTTGACGGTGCTGCCGACCAGTTCGGCACCCACCTGATCGGTGCTCGCACCCGAGCGCCACTACGGTGGAGGCCGTGACAGCGCCCCGACGTGTTGACGCCGACTTCCTCGCCCTGCCACGACAACAACTGGCTGACGCGGCGTTGTCGGCTGCGCTGGCCGCCGGAGCCAGCTACGCCGACCTGAGGATCCACGCGATCACCAGCGAACTGGTCCAGTTGCGCGACGGGGAACTGGAGACCGCTGTGATCGACCGCGAGATCGGGCTGGCGGTACGGGTGATCGTCGACGGCACATGGGGGTTCGCGTCGCACGCCGAACTGGACCCGACGGTGGCCGCCGACACCGCCCGCCGCGCCGTGTCGGTGGCGACCACGCTGGCCCCGCTCAACGCCGAACGCATCGAACTGGCGCCAGAACCGGTCTACCGCGACGTCACCTGGGTGTCGAACTACCGCGTGGACCCGTTCACCGTCTCGGCGGCCGACAAGATCGCGGTGCTCGGCGAGTACTCCGGCAGACTGCTGGCCGCCGACGGTGTGGACCACGTGTCGGCCGGCCTGCACACCGCCAAGGAACAGACCTTCTACGCCGACACGTTCGGGTCCTCGATCACCCAGCAGCGGGTGCGGGTGCTGCCCACCCTGGAGGCCGTCGCGGTCGACACCGCCGCGGGCACCTTCGAGACCATGCGCACCCTGGCGCCGCCCACCGCGCAGGGGTGGGAGGTCGTCGCCGGTGACGACGTGTGGAACTGGACCGACGAACTGGCTCAGCTGCCGTCGCTGCTGGCCGAGAAGACCAAGGCCCCCAGCGTGGCGGCCGGCCCCACCGATCTGGTGATCGACCCCTCCAATCTGTGGCTGACGATCCACGAATCCATCGGCCACGCCACCGAATACGACCGCGCCATCGGCTACGAGGCCGCCTACGCCGGCACGTCGTTCGCCACCCCGGACCAACTCGGCACCATGCGCTACGGTTCGCCGGTGATGAACGTCACCGCCGACCGCACCGTCGAATACGGTTTGGCCTCAATCGGATTCGATGACGAAGGAGTGCGTGCGCAGAGCTGGGACCTGGTGCGCGACGGCGTCTTCGTCGGCTATCAACTCGACCGGGTGTTCGCTCCGCGCCTCGGTGTGGCCCGGTCCAACGGGTGCTCCTACGCCGATTCGCCGCACCACGTGCCGATCCAGCGGATGGCCAACGTGTCGTTGCAGCCGGCAGCCGAGGACATCGGCACCGACGACCTCATCTCCCGTGTCGAGGACGGCCTCTACATCGTGGGCGACAAGAGCTGGTCGATCGACATGCAGCGCTACAACTTCCAGTTCACCGGCCAGCGGTTCTTCCGGATCCGCGACGGCCGCCTCGACGGCCAGGTGCGCGACGTGGCGTATCAGGCCACGACCACGGAGTTCTGGGGTGCCCTGGAGGCGGTCGGGGGACCGTCGACGTGGCGCCTCGGCGGGGCGTTCAACTGCGGCAAGGCCCAACCGGGCCAGGTCGCGGCGGTGAGCCACGGTTGCCCATCGGCGCTGTTCCGCGGGATCAACGTGCTCAACACCCGTGAGGAGGCGGGCCGGTGATCGGGCCGCAGGAAGTCGTCGACGCCGTCCTCGCCGAAGCGGCCCGCCGCGGCCGGGCCGACGAGACGATCGTGCTCGTCACCGATCGTGCCGACGCGTCGCTGCGATGGGCCGGCAACTCCATGACCACCAACGGTGAATCGGTCAGCCGCAGCACGACCGTGATCTCGGTGGTGCGCAAGGGCGACAGCGCACACGTCGGGTCGGTGCGGTCCAGTGAGGTGGAACCGGCAGCGATCGCGGCACTGGTCGCCGCGTCGCAGGACGCCGCGCTGGCCGCACCCGAGGCCCGCGACAGCGCACCGCCGCTGCCCGCGACGGACACACCGCCGGACTGGGAGGCGCCGGTCCCGGTCACCGGCGCTGAGGTGTTCGCCTCCGTGGCAGGCAGTCTCGTGCGCGGATTCCGCGGTGAGGACGCGCTCTACGGCTTCGCCCGGCACGAGTTGGAGACGACGTTCGTCGCGACCTCGACGGGACTGCGCCGGCGGTACACCGAGCCCACCGGATCGGTGGAGATCAACGCCAAACGTGGCGGCGCCAGCGCGTGGGCGGGCATCAGCACACCCGACTTCCTCGACGTGCCAACAGATTCCATGCTCGAGGACCTGTCGATGCGGCTGGGATGGGCGCAGCGCACAGTCGAGTTGCCCGCGGGCCGCTACGAGACGATCATGCCGCCGTCGACCGTCGCGGACATGATGATCTACCTGACGTGGACCATGGACGGCCGCGGCGCGCAGGAGGGCCGCACCGCGCTGTCGGCGCCCGGCGGCACCCGGGTGGGGGAGAAGTTGACCGATCTGCCGCTGACGCTCTACTCCGACCCCGCGGCGCCCGGGCTGGCGTGCACGCCGTTCGTGGTGGCGGCGACCTCCTCGGAGCGGGTGTCGGTGTTCGACAACGGGATGGACATCGACCGGGTGGACTGGCTGCGCGACGGTGTGGTCAACGCGCTGGCCTACCCGCGGGCGGCCGCCGCGGAGTTCGGCCAACCGGTCGCGGTGCCGGCCGGAAACCTGGTGATGACCGGGGGGACCGCCGAGATGGCCGACATGATCGCCGCCACCGAGCGCGGCCTGCTGCTCACCACGCTGTGGTACATCCGGGAGGTCGATCCGACGGTGCTGCTGCTGACCGGGCTGACCCGTGACGGGGTGTACCTCATCGAGGACGGTGAGGTGAGCGCGGCGGTGAACAACTTCCGGTTCAACGAGAGCCCGCTGGATCTGCTGCGCCGCGCCACGGAGGCGGGGATGAGCGAGCGGACGTTGCCGCGGGAATGGGGCGACTGGGCGACGCGGGCAGTGATGCCGACGTTGCGGATTCCCGACTTCCACATGTCGTCGGTCAGTCAGGCGCAATAATCGTCAGGTGGCCGTAGAACCTGTCACTGACGTGTTGGGTCAGCTGTCCGCACTGGTCGCGATGTCGTCGGGGGATCAGCGCCTTGACGCGGTGATCCGGTTGACGTGCGGGCGGGCGTTGCAGCTGCCGCCGCTACCCGTCGAGGTGGACCTCTTCGACGGCAAGCCGGACGAGGAGCCGGTGGTGGCGGCGTTCGCCGAGCAGTTCGCCACCGACGTGTCGGGAATCGGGGACAACCAGCGCGCGCGATTCGTCGAGGCGTTGGGGGACAGGACCTTTCGGGTTGCTGCCGCGGTGTTCGTCGCCGACTTCGTCCCGCGGGTGGGCGCCGGACTCGATGCTCTCGGGCTGGGCCACCCAGGTCGCGAGGGCCCGGTGGGGTGGGATCACGACAGCGATCCGTCGCAGGCGCTGCTGGGCGAGTTCGTGCCCGCGGTGGCCCGGTTGGCAGCGCTCGACCCGCTGACGACGGAGGTGGTGCGGCTGCGCGGGGCGATCGCCCACAACTGCCGGCTGTGCCAATCGCTGCGCGAGGAGCACGCCCTCGATGCCGGGGGATCGGAACCGCTGTATGCCGAGATCCGGGACTACGACCGCTCCGAGCGGTTGAGCGAGGCGCACAAGGCGGCGCTGCGCTACGTCGACGCGCTGGTGTGGACGCCGTCGGCCATCCCGGCCGAGGTGGCCCGCGACGTGCGTCGCCACTTTCCCGAAGACCAAGCCGTCGAGTTGACCCTCGACGTCATGCGCAACGCCACCAACAAGATCGCCGTCGCACTCGGTGCCGACGCACCCCGGGTGGCGTCGGGCACCGAGAGGTACGTGATCGACGACGACGGGCAGACGGTCTTCGCCGAGACGGCGTGACGATCTCGTGCAGCGGCAGTTCGAGTCGTACGGACCCTCGTACTGGGGTGCGATCGCGCTGTTCGTGGTCGGGGCGGTGGTCGCGGTCTGGCTGGGCCGCAGGCAGACCCAGGAGCAGTCCCGCCGCTTCGGCCGGATCGTCGGTGGGCTGACCGCGGTCGTCTACGCGTCGGTGCTGCTGTATTCGCTCGTGCCGCCGACGGTCGAGCGGTCGGTACCGCTGCGGTTGACCGATCTGGCGACCGTGGCCGCGGCGTGCGCGCTGTGGACTCAGCGGCACTGGGCGTTCGCGCTCACCTACTACTGGGGGCTGGTGCTGAGTGCGCAGGCGCTGATCTCCCCGGTGCTGGTGGGGCCCGACTTCCCGCACTATTCGTTTCTCGCGTTCTGGGCCATCCACCTGTTGGTGGTGTGGGCGGCCATCTATCTGACGTGGGGTCGAGGCATGCGGCCCGGATGGCGCAGCCTGCGATTGGTGCTGATCGTGACCGCGGTCTGGGCGGTCGTGACGTTCGTGTTCAACCGCGTCGCCGGCACCAACTACGGCTTCCTCAACGGCAAACCGGTGACCGCCAGCCTGCTGGACGTCCTCGGTCCGTGGCCGGTGTACATCGTGTCGGCGACGGCGTTGATCGTGGCGGTGTGGGTGCTGATGACCCTGCCCTGGGTCCGGGTGCGGTCCACGCGTTCGGATCAAGAGTGAGGGCTGTTCGCCTCGGCAGGCACCGCATGCGACGATTGTCCCCGCGTTGACGCGCCGGGGGCGGTAGCTCAGTCGGTTAGAGCCGTGGACTCATAATCCATTGGTCGCGGGTTCGAGCCCCGCCCGCCCCACGGGATCTCCTGTATTGCGTCGGCTGATCCTCGACACCTCCCGGTGAGGCGCCCAGCGTGGCCGTCGACCGTCGACACCGCCGACCTATGCAACACCAACGACACGTCGTCCACACGAACCGGCGATTGATTCAAAACCAGGGGGCCGCTTTGAGTCAGTGGCAAGCCCGCACCGACACCGGGCCACCGTGGTCGTTATGGGCGGTCATCTTCGTCACCAGCGGCCTGCTCCTGGGCTGCGCGATCATCTACGGCGTCGAAAGACCCGCCAACCACTACGCGATGGTCGCAATCATCGGCACCCTCGTCGGGGCGCAACTGTTCCTCGTCGTCGAGCTTTCGCACCCTTTCGTCGGCGCGGTCTCGACCGTCCCGGAGCCGCTCCACCAAGTCATCCGCACACTGCAGGCCGACTCCGCGTAAGCGTCTGACGAAGGAGGGCAGGGCGCACTCTGCGGTCTGCCCTTCTTGGTGGCCAGCGAGACGAAGTAGATGCTCAGGGCCAGGACGGCGACGAGCAGCGCCACTCCGACCAGCACCACCCACGACCACTCGCGTCCATGCGGCTTCCTCATGGCGTACCCCCTGCGGCGACGTTGCCATTGACGAATCGTGATCGTCCCACGAGGGGCGTGCGCCATGGGGCGTTTGCCGTGATCAGGAGACTTTCCGGCCCGCGAGACGGCTCATCCGTTTGTCGGCGTCAATTCGGGGAACATCGCCGGGATGATCTCGCCCGAGCTTGCCGTCGCCGACCGAGCGCCCGCCGTCGCCGGCTCCGACGTCAGCTCGCGCAGCCTGGCCGGGTACCTGCTCATGCCGAGGCCGAAAGACCTGGTCAAAGGCCTGTTGATCCCCGTCACCTACGGCATCGGTCTCCTGAGCGCGGGCACCGTCAGCGGTGAGTCCCTGCTGCGGGCCGCGGTGGTGCTGCTGGCCGTGGAGCTACTGGTGTACCCCGCCCGATACCAATGGAACGACGTACGCGGGTTCGTCGCCGACCAACGGCACCCGTCGAGCAGCAGCCGCGGCCGGCTCCCCGGCCCCCTGAGCTGTGCCCGCTCCCGCGTCCTCACCAGCTGCAGCGTCGCCGCGGCGAAGCTCCTCGCCGCCGCCGCGCTGATCGTGCTCCTGCCCGGCCTGGATCTGGGCGGCATCCTGACATTCGCCATCGTCGGCGTGGTCGCCGTTGCGATCGTCTACGAATTGCTGCGATCGGCCAGCACCGGCCGGCGCAGTGAGATGCCCCCACCCGTCACCGCAGGCATCGTCTCGCTGTGGATCACCGTCGGCGCCGGCTACGTCGTGCGCGGGATCACCGGGCTCGCCTTGGCCGTCGACCTGACCGAGCGGCCCACCCTCACCGTCGCGGCGGCGATCACCCTGTGGGCCTACGGCACAGCGTTCGTCACCAGCCGATGGGCCTTGGAGGCAACGGCATTCGCATCCCTCAACAACGGCCGGGTGACATGGCGAGCGGCCGCGGGTCAGGCGCGTGAGCACCTGTTGGCGCTGGTTCGTTGGCTACCCGGAGAGGTGGACCCCCCACGGACGCTGCAGGATTGGGCGCCGTTGGCGGGCCGGACGGCCATGACCGCACCCTGGAATCTCGCCATGGTGACCGCGGGGGCGGCCGCCGCACTGACCGGACAGCTCCTCGGCGGTCCCTCCTCGTCGACCGAAGCCGCCATCGCCGCGGTGGCCGGCGGCGTGCTGACGACTGCGGTGATCACCGCGGCGCGATGGCGCAGGAGCGCGGTCGCTCTGGGCGCCATGGTCCTGCTCGCGGTCATGGCGCTGACGGATGCCCCGAAACCCATGCTGGCCGTCCTCCCGTGGCTGCTGGTCCTCGGGGCGTACCTGTTCTTCAGCACCCGGACCCTTCGCAAGCTGGCCCGCGGCGGCCCGGTCGCCCACGCCATGAGTGCCGGCGTGGCGCCGATCGGGCGCCTGATCCTCGGACGCGCGACCTGGGAGGCGATCCACGCCGACGCGGGCGTCCTGCGGATCGTCGAGGGCCCGCGTGGATGACCTCGCCGAGGTGGAAGAACTCCTGGCGGTAGCGCGACTCGCGGCAGAGGCCGGGGCGGCGGTCGCCCTGGAATGGCAGGTCCGTGCCTCGTCGCTGGACATCGAGGAGAAGGCGGGCCCTCGCGACCTCGTCTCCCGCGCGGACCGCGAGGCGGAGGACGCCATCCGTTCGGTGCTGGCACGTCTGCGCGCCGATGACGGCGTCCTCGGCGAAGAGGGTGGGACCACGGCCGGCGTCAGCGGAGTCCAGTGGGCCGTCGACCCGATCGACGGCACCACCAACTACCTCTACGGTCGTCCGGACTGGGCCGTGAGCGTGGCCGCGCTGCGCCGCTCGGACCGACGACTCCTGGCCGGTGCGGTCGCCGAACCCGTGCTGGACCGGCTCACCCTGGCCAGTGCAGGCGGCGGGGTCTCCGGCACCCACGTCCCCACGGCCGCGGCCCAGGAGCGGGCGGCATCGCTCGAGCAGGTGCTGATCGAAGTCAATTTCGGCAGGGAGGACCAGAAGCACCGCGCCGGGCCGATGGTGGGTGCCCTGATGCCCCACGTACGCGATGTGCGCCGGGGAGGCAGCGCGGCCTGCGCCCTTGCCCAGTTCGCGACGGGGAGGGTGGACGCGGTGTGGGTACCGGGTCTCCAGCCGTGGGACTGCGCCGCGGGCGCCCTGCTCGTGCTGGAGGCGGGTGGGACGGTCGGTGACCTCGCCGGCCCGACGCCGGGCACCTGGCCCCGCAGCGGCGACGTCCTGGCCGCCGCCCCGGCGCTGTGGGAGCCGTTACGCGAGATTCTGGCAACCATTTACGACGAGAGCGTTTGACCCCGCCGCGCGGTGGTATTACGGCCCGCGAGCGTTCAGCAGAAGCGCCCGTCCCACGAGGCGCCGAGTACAAGCCGCGCCTCCTCACACGTTCAGGGGAATGCGCTGTGACCAATATCGTCCGTCTGCACCAGAATTCAGGTGTCCCTCTCAGCAACGCGACACTTCCGTTGCACGCCAATGCGCTCACACTGCCGACTTATGACCGCTCCACGCTCACGCCGGGCATCGTCCACTTCGGTGTCGGCGGTTTCCATCGGGCCCACCAGGCTGTTTACCTCGACGATCTGGCGGCGAACGGTGTGTCGTCGCAGTGGGGCGTGGTCGGTGTCGGCCTGCACAAGCCCGAGATGAAGGAAGCGTTGTCGGCGCAGGACTGCCTCTACACCGTCGTCGAGCGCACCGCCGAGCGCGAGACCGGCCGCGTCATCGGCTCGATGTGCCGATATCTCTACGCACGCGACGAAAGTGAACGAGTGATCGCTGCACTGACCGACGAGCGCACCCGTATCGTCAGCCTCACCGTCACCGGTGACGGCTACCACCTGCGTCCCGACACCAAGGAGTTCGCCGATCAGGCGCCTGAGGTCGTCGCCGACCTCACCAGCGACGGTCAGTTCTCCACGGTCTGGGCCTATCTGGCAGAAGCCCTCGACCGGCGGCGGCGCAACGGCAGCGCGCCGTTCACCGTGATGTCCTGCGACAACGTCGCCGACAACGGCCGGGCGGCGCGGACGGCGCTGGTGTCGTTCGCTGCGCTGCGGTACGCGTCCCTGGCCCGGTGGATCGAGGACAACGTCGCCTTCCCCTCCACCATGGTCGACAGGATCACCCCCAAGACCACCTCACACGACCGATACGGCATCGAACAGAGCTTCGGCGTGGCAGACCGATGGCCGGTGGTGACCGAGTCGTTCCGGCAGTGGATCACCGAGGACGTGTTCTGCAACGGGCGCCCGCCGCTGGAGGAGGTCGGGGTGGACGTCGTGTCCGACGTGGCTCCGCACAAGCTGCTCAAGAGCAGGTTGCTCAACGGAACCCACTGTGCCCTGGGATACCTCGGACTTCTGGCTGGCTACCACAAGTCTCACCAGGCCATGCGGGACCCCCTGATCTACCGTTACGTCGAGCAACTGATGCGCGAAGAGGTGGGGCCGCTGGTCCCCGCCGTGGAAGGGCTCGACACCGCCACCTATCAGACCACGATCCTCGAACGGCTCACGAATCCCCGGATCAGCGACCAACTCTCACGGTTGGCGGCGCGAGGCTCGACGAAGATGCCCTCGTACCTGCTGCCGTCGCTGCTTGAGGCGCGCGCCCAGGGCCGACCGCATGCCCTGCTCACCCTCGCGCTGGCGGCGTGGTTGCGTTACCTGCGTGGCTACGACTTCACCGGCCGCCCTTTGCGCGTGGAAGACCCACGCGCGCAACAGCTGACGACGATCGCCAAAGTGGCGCAGAACAGCCCCGAACCGCTGCTGAGCAAGTTCGACATCTTCGCCGATCTCCGCGGCGACCGGCAGTTCGCCGAACGGCTCGGGGACGTGATGTGCACCCTCGACCGTCTCGGAGTGAAGGGCGCACTGCGCCGCACCCTTTCGGGCGCCGACATGACGACAGCTGCGGGCTGAGGAGCCACCCTTGAATGAGTTGAACACGATCGATACCCGTGCCATCCGCGTCCTGCTGTGCGACGCCGACGGGAACCTGTTCCCCTCCGAAGAGCCGGCATTCGACGCTTCGGTCGGCGTGACGAACCGCTTCCTGCAACGCTTCGGCCTGCCCGGGAACTGCACCGCGGAGGGACTGCGCAGGACCACCACCGGCAAGAACTTCCGCACCACGGCGGTCGATCTGGCGGTGGCCGGCGGTGTACCGCTGGAAGCGCCGCTGGCGGCAGCTCGGCCTGGAGCGGTCGTCGCCTCGCAGGAGGAGTTGGACAGCGGTGCTGTCCTGACCAGCCGTGAACTCGACCAGTGGGTGCGCGAGGAGAAGGACGTCGTCACCGCCCACCTCGGCGCCACCCTGAGCGTCGATCCCGACGTCCTCGGCCCGCTCGAGAGCATGAGCCGTCACTTCTCCCTGGCCGCGGTGAGTTCGAGCGCGACGCCGCGGCTGGAGGCGTGCTTCTCGGCCACCGGCCTGTCGCCTCTGATCCCTCCTGATGTGCGGTTCAGCGCGGAGGATTCGCTTCCGACACCCACCAGCAAACCGGATCCCGCCGTTTACCTGTTCGCCGCGGACGCGCTTGGTATCGGCAAATCCGAGGGGCTGGCGATCGAGGATGCCGTGCCGGGTGTCCAATCCGCTGTCGCCGCAGGCTTTCTCACCGTCGGAAACCTGGTGTTCGTCCGCCCCGAGGAGCGGGCCGACCGAGCGCGCGAATTGCGGGAGGCGGGAGCCGCCGCTGTCATCACATCGTGGCGTGACCTGTGCGACGTCCTCGTGCCCACCGCCTCGGCGACGATCACCGGCGCAGGCGTCAGCGCCGAGGAGCAACGCGTCGAGGCTGGTCCCTCGAACCGCTGAGCCGTGCGCTCACGCCTCGACGGTCGGGACGACCAGCACGTCGGAGGGGGCTTCGCGCATCACGTGCTGGGCGACGCTGCCCAGGAAGGCATACGACATCGGCGAGCGGGCGCCCGTGCCGACCACGATGAGTTCGGCACCGCACGATCTGCCGGCCTCCGCCAGCCGGGTCGGTGGATGACCGGAGACGACGGCGACGTCGCGGGGGCGTGGCGTGAACGCCTCGGTCAGCCGCGAGATCTCATGGCGCGCCTGGTCGGCCGCGGCATCACGCAGCTGGTCGACCTCCTCCTCGGGCACGCCGTACGCGCGCATCAGCCCTTCGCCGACGACGGTGCTCACGTGGACCACGACGTGGTCCGCCAACGGAGTCAGTTCCATCCCGAAGCGGGCGGCGTCGGCGGATTGCGGCGTCGTGTCGAGGGCGAGCAGCACCGAGCGGTACGGATCTGTCGACGCTCGCTTGACGACGAGTACGGGCGCAGGACTCATCCGCACCACGTTCTCGGCCGTGCTGCCGACGAGTGCCTGCAGCAGCCCGTGCTCGCCACTGCCGCCCATGACGACGAGGTCCGAACCGCCGTCGGCCGCCTCGGCGGCGATCTCGACGGCGGCTCTGCCCTGGCGGACGGCGATGGCCGGCTTCGCGCCGTCGAGTGCGGTGTCGAAGAGCAGACCGGTGACGAGCGCCTCGACGGCGGCGTGTGCCGGCTCGAGGAAGTCTGCGTTGCGGCCCGCGGGCGCGACGTGCACCGCGGTGAGCCGAGCACTGTGTTCGTCCGC
Source organism: Mycolicibacterium litorale (assembly GCF_014218295.1). The sequence goes on along the minus strand of NZ_AP023287.1, from coordinate 3,454,742 downwards.
CAGTTGCGCGGCCCGGGTGACCGCGGCCGCCGCGGGCCCGGACAGGTCGGTCGCCACGACGACATGGCGCGGTGCAGCGGCGGACGTGTCCATCGGATCACCACCTCACGACTGGCGAACACCTCCGACCATACGCATCGAGAGGGGTCTTGAAGCCGACATCGGCGGCGGTGGTGGCCGGCTCGCTATTCGCAGCCGGTCTCGTTGCCGTCGCGATCGAGGTCGTAGACGTCCGTTCCGACGACCGTCACCGGACCGGAAACGTAGGCGGGCCCGTTTCCGCTCCCGCCGGCACAGTCGACGTCACTGGCGACCGGGACGCAAGGCCCCGAGTAGTTGGGGTCGCACGGCGGGTTTTGCTGGGGTAGCGCGGGGGTGGCGTTCGCCGCCGGCGCGAAAGGGAAACCCACCGCCAGCGCAATTGCCAGCACCGTTAATTTCTCCACGGCGCCAGACTTTAGCCCATCGGCGGCGACCGTGGCCGGCGTTCGGGCATCACGCCGGTACGCGCTGCCACAGGTCGTTGAACGCCAGCGAATCGAAGAACGCCGAGGCCCGAACGATCTCGCCGCCGTCCAGGGTGAGGAACCACGCGTAGGTGTTGCGGTAGGCGACGCCGTCGCGTGCGACGCCCTCGGCGTCGAAGAACGCGATCACGGTGTCGCCGTCGGCGTACATCGCCCGGATCGTCGGAATCAGGCGCTGCGACATCCTGGCGTTGAACGGCCGGATCACATTGGCGAGGAAGTCCTCCTTGCCGGTGTAGACGCGCGACGCGGCGGAGTTGCCGACGATCTCCCACGTCGCGTTCTCCGCGAGCAGGTCGTAGGGACTGCCGGTACCGGCGCGCCACGCGTCGAATCCGGCGGTGACGACGTCGAGGTTGCGGGACGTGACGTCCCGGGGCGGCTGCGCGGTTGAGTCGACGGTGTTGGGTGGCATGGTGATCCGAGTCCCGTCAGTCGTAGACGATGACGGCGCGGCCGAGGACATCGCCCCGAGCGATGGCCTCGAGCGTCTCGTTGACGTCGTCGAACCGCACCCGGGTCACCGAGTGCTTGATCCGGCCGGCGGCGGCGAGCGCCAGCACCTCGGTCAGATCGTTGTAGTTGCCCCAGAACGAGCCGAAGTAGGTGTATTCACGCGCGACCAGCGGGAAGAGCGGGATGTCGATACGGTTGCCGATCAACCCGACGGACGCCACGGCACCTTCGGTGGCCAGCAGGGAGAAGGCCAGCCGGAGTGCGTCTTCGGAGCCCGCGCACTCGATCACCGCGTCCAGTTCGGACCGTCCGGTCAGCGCCTCCAGCTCGCCGCGCACCGCGTCGGAGTCCTTGTCGCGCACGTTGATCGCATGGTCGGCCCCGTTCTCCCGTGCGATCTTGAGCTTCTCGTCGCTGCGGGCGAAGGCGACGACGTCGGCACCGCCGCCGAGGAGCTTCGCGTACTGGGCGCCATAGCTTCCCAGCCCGCCGATCCCGCTGACGGCGAGGGTACGGCCCGGACCGAGATGACCGGCCGCGCGCAATTTCTTGAGGCCGCGGTACGGCATCAATCCGGCGTCGGTCAGCGGCGCCAGGTTGTCAGGGGAGAGTTCGCCGTGTCCGGGCATCTTGATCAGATAGCGGTAGTTGACGGGCAGGTACTCCTGGTAGCCGCCGTGGCGACCGAACCCGGCCCAGACTCCGTGTGCGCACAGCTGTTCGTTGCCTTCGTGGCACTGGCGGCAGGCGCCGTCACCCCAGCTGCCGAAGACCACCACCTGGTCGCCTTCGGACAGTCCCGCCGACTTCGGTACCGCCGCGCCCAGCCCGTCGACCCATCCCGCGACCTCGTGTCCGGGGGTGATCGGGTAATCCATCGACAGCCCGTTGTCGAAGTAGCCGTCGATCAACTGGAAGTCGGTGCGGCACATACCCGCACCGCCGACCCTGACCAGCACCTCCTCCGGTCCGGGCGCGGGGACGTCGATCTCCTCGAGACGCAGTGGCTGTTTGTAGCCGTACATGCGTGCGGCACGCATCTTCATGGGGACTCCTCTGTGGGGGATGACAGAGGACATGCTCGGGCGGGGCGGACACGCTTCGCATCCGCCACTGGCCAGTCGGATCAGCCGTCGTGCGAGTCGGTCAGTACGGCCGCGAGCTGACTACGGGATTCGATGCCGAGCTTGAGGAAGACCTTGCCGAGGTGGTACTGGACCGTGCGGGCGCTGATGAACAACCGTGCGCCGATCTCCGGGTTCGACATCCCGTCACGCGCGAGACGCGCGATCTGCGTCTCCTGCGCCGTCAGTGTGCCTGCGGAGGACGCGGCGTCGGTGCGGCGCCGTGCCCGCTCACCGGTGGCCAGCAGCTCGCGCTCGGCGCGCTGCGCGAACGCCGTCATCCCGATCGAATCGAAGAGCCCGTGCGCCGCACGCAGGTGCACCCGCGCGTCGACCCGGCGGCGCCGCCGGCGCAGCCACTCGCCGTAGAGCAGGTGCGCCCTGGCGAGGTCGGGACGCATCCCGGCCCGGGCCAAGCGTTCGATCGCCTCGCAGTACCGATCGTCGGCGGTGGCCGGCTCGCTCAACAACGCGCGGGCCCGCGCCTCGACGCCGAGCGCCCATTCGGTGCCGCTGGGCGTGGTCAGCTCGGCCAGGCGACCGAGTGCGGCCGCGGCGAGCGGCGTCTCGCCCACCCGCGCCGCCGCCTCGACGAGTTCGGGCAGGGCCCACCACGACGCTGCGGCGTCGCCGGGATGCGCCGAGGCGTACGTCGCTTCGTCGAGCGCGGTGCGGTAGTCGCCGCGGGCATTGGCGTCCAGCGACCGGGCCCATGCGAACGCGGTCAGGCCGAATCCCTCACCGCGCCGTTGCGCGTCGGATCGCACCATGTCACCGAGCGCCTCCAGCTCGTCGCGCCGGCCCCGCATCGCCGCCAGGACGAGCGCGCTGAACGGCGTCAGATTCCCGCCCATTGCGTCGATGGCCGTGCACATCTCGTCGACCACGCGTTCCGCCTCGGCGAACTGACCGGTGAACAACAACGGGATGACGAGGCTGCTCAACGCCAGCGGCAGCTGGCTGACGGCGCCGGAGCCGCGCGCGAGCCGGACGTATCGGGCGGCGAGCACCGAATGCCGGTCGATGTCCCAGATCCGGGCAGCGGCGAAGCACGCCAGGAACATCCACCGCAGTTCCTGTTCCGCGCTCATCGCGCGGCCGTACGTCCGGATGGCCTCACGCAGGGCCGCCAGCCCCTCGGCGAAACCGTGGCAGTGCTGTGCGGCGAGTCCGTCGAGCAGCAGGTGCGCGGGACCGCTGTCATCGGAGGGTCGCGGCGCGGCACAGGCCGCCTTCGACACTTCGAGCATGCCGCCTTCGACGGCGAGGCGGCCGGCGAAGATGGCCGCCGACATCGCGTCGAGATACGTTTCGCGGGCCCGGGTCGGGTCGACGGCCTCCAACCGGCGTGCGGCGGCGAGCAGCAGGGGCCCGGCGTCGTTGCCGTGTCTGCTGGCCAGCGCCAGCTGGGCGCGTACCAGGTCGGTGTCCGCACGCTGGAGGTCGGCCATGGGGGCCGCCTCGGCGATGGCAAGCAGGTCGCGCGCCGCATCGAAAGCCCCCGCCTGCGTCTTCGCCGACGCGGCGGCGGTGGCCAGTTCTCCCCGGCGGGCCGGGTCGACGGTCAGCGCCGCCGCCCGCTCGAGGAATGCCGCCGCCGCGGTGACCCCCCCACGGGCCCTGACGCGGCTTGCCGAGCGTTCCAGCTCGTCGGCGATCGCCTCGTCCGGCCCGACCGCCGAATGTCCGAGATGCCATGCGCGCCGGTCGGGTTCGTGGGCGGCGTCGGTGACCGCGGCCAGCGCGCCATGGACCTTCTGACGGTCCGACAGCGGAACGCACCGGTAGGCGGTCGAGCGGATCAGCGGGTGACGGAACAAGACGCGGCGACCGATCTCGGCCAGTCCGGCGTCGATCGCCGGCACCGCGGCGGTCTCGTCGAGGCCGAGGATCTCCGCGGCCCGCCACAGCGCCGACGGGTCACCGGCGGGGTCGGCTGCGGCCAGGGCGAGCAGCCGCCGCGTCGCCACCGGCAGCGCCTCGAGTTGCCTGCGATAGGTTCCCTCGAGGCTGTGCGACGCCGGCGCATCGGGGGCCCCGAACCCACCGGCGAGTTCACCGCGGGCCAGGTACCGGGGAATCTCCAACAGCGCCAAGGGGTTTCCGCGCGCTTCGGCGATGATGCGGTCGCGCACCCGCCGGTCCAGTGGGCCGTCGAGATTGCGGACGAGCAGGGCCTGCGAGTCGTCGTCGGGTAGCCGTCGCAGTGTCATCTCCGGCAACCCTCGCAGCTCTTCACCGACGCTCCGGGTCGCGAAGACGATGCCGACGGATTCCGCGCCGAGCCGACGGGCGACGAACGCGATCACCCGCGCCGACGCCTGGTCGAGCCAGTGGTGGTCGTCGACGAGGACCAGCAGTCCGCGCTGTTGCGCCGCCTCCGACATCAGGTTCAGCAGGGCCAGCCCGACCAGGAAGGGATCCGGGGTCGGACCGTCGCGCTCACCGAGGGCGACACACAGCGCGGTCCGCTGCGGTGCGGCGATCGTGTCCATGCGATCGGCGACGGCGACGCAGAGCTGATGCAGCGCGGAGAACGCGAACTCCATCTCCGATTCGATGCCCGCGATCCGCACGACCCGGCAGTCGCCGGCGTGTGCCGCCGCCTCGTCGAGAAGGGCCGTCTTGCCGATCCCGGCTTCCCCGCAGACGACCAGCACCCGGCTCTGCCCGGACCGCACCGCGCCGCACAGGTCGTCGAGCATGCCCCGCTCGGCGCGTCGGCCTACGAGTTCCACCATGCCTCCTGGCTCGGGCGTGGGGGAGTGTTCCCTGGTGAGCTGGTGTGACGCTACCTCCGCCGCGCCGGACATGTCGACCGACGAACGCAGCGGTCAGGGGCGGAAGCCATCGTCACTGGGTCGGACGAAGCACCACGATGCCGGGAACGGTCCGCACGTAGTCGGACAACGGCTCGTCGACGACCTTGTTGTTCGCCGGCAGCGACGAGGCGTTGCGGACGACCGGGCCGTCGGGGGTGTCGACGAAGATGCCCACGTGGGTGACGTCGAGGCCGCCGTCCTCGGCATAGGCCCCGATGTAGTCGCCCGTGTGCAGCCGGTCGGCGACGGTGTCGTCCACCTCGCCGCTCGGAATGTAGGTGACCTCGCGTGAGACCTCTTCGATGCCAGGTAGATACACCCCGCCGGTGTCCTTGCGGTTGAGGTGTTTGGTCGTGGTGACCGATGCCGCGCCGAGCTCGCCGGTGACATCTGTGGCGATCTTCGGTGTCGCGGCCGACCAGTCGGTGAAGAAGTGCTTGCGGTTGCGGAATCCGACGACACCGTCCCGGTAGCGGACCTCGATCAGCCGGTCGACGAAGTCCTCGCGGTCGTCGGCGCGTTTGAGTGCCTCGACGTAGTCGGCGAAGGTGAAACAGTCCACGGCCTCGACGTTGACGACGAGTTCCTCGGGCTGGGTCGCCGACCCGACGAGGGTGTTCGCGCCGTACGGCACGCCGAGGAACCTCCGCGACACCGCGTCGGCGAGCGACGGAACCCGTTCGTGCACAGCGGCGTTGCGGGCATGCAACAGCTCTGCCAGGACCTGTTCGCTTCGACCGGTGACGCGGACCACCGGCGGCTCGAGGGGATGGCTGGCCAGATAGTCGGCGACGGGTATCGGCGCGGCCGCCGAATATCCGACCGGCAGCACCACGTCGCCCGCCGTCGAGTTGTAGTAGACGTCCCAGCGGTAGTAGCCGGCGAACGCGGCCGGATCGCGGGCGAGCACCGCCGCGTAGTCGCTGACCGCCCGGACGTACTCGGTGGAGTTGTTGTAGCGCCACAGCGCGGCATCCGGATTGCGCGTGAAGCCGTTCGCGGCGAGGTAGCGGCCGGCGGCCATGATGCTGTCGTGCGGTGAGGTGATGTCACCGCCCCCGCCGTAGGCGGCGAACGTCGCGGGCATGAACTGCATCGGGCCCTGCGCGCCCGCGGTGCTCACACCCTTGATGCGCCCGAACGCCGTTTCGACGAGGTTGATGGCCGCCAGATAGTTCCAGCCGACTCCGAAGGCCGCTTCCGCCTTGCGGTAGTGGGCCAACAACTCCTCGGCGGGCGGCGGCGCGACGATCCGCCAGGCGGGCAGTGTCGGTTTGGCATCGCCCTTGCTCAACGACGCCAGGTGGCGCCGGGCGCTGACATTGCGGTCGTAGACCTCGACCAGCGCGGCCGGAATCCGCGGCCGCGTGATGGCATCCCACTCGGGATGGTGCCCGAGCGCCCGGTAGGCCAGTTGCTGACGCCGCGCGGCCGCCAGCACCACGGGCTCCGGCGAGGCCGGATTGCGCACCGCCTGCTCGTCGGCGACGAGGTCGTCGGCGATGCGCCTGGGGTCGGCGGCCAGGCGCAGCCTCGGTGGAGCGGCCGCGACCCGTGGGCTTGGGGTGGCCGCCTCGGCCGGCGCAGACGGTGTGGCCGCGGGCTCGGTCGGCGCCGTACAGCCACTGATCGTCACGGCGATGGCGGCGAGAACGGCAGGCACCGCCCCTTTCAGCAGGGCGGCTGCGGTGTGGTGGTGACTCACTGGTGTTCAACTCCCGCGATTGCGTACCCCCGACGGTCGCACACGGTGGCGTACCGGGTGTCGACCGCCCCGCCGTGGGCGCGTCCGCGCCCCGGAATCGGCGGCCTGAGCAGCACTGCGTCCACAGGAATGACGGCGCGAGAACTCATTAGTCACATAAGTCCCAAATTTCACGTTTATCACAGGAGTATCACGGCAAGTCTCTTTATCGAGGGCAACCTCGCAATGGAAATGCACCGGCCGACAAAGGACTCCTCATGAACACCGTCCTTTATATCAACCCCAAGGGCGTGGTTTACGAAACCCGCGCCTTCAGCAAAGCCGATATCGCTGAACTCGTGAGCGACTACGGGTTGGAAAGTCTGTCCAGCGGCGACCGCCAGTTCGATTTCTGGTTCACTCCCACCACTCGGCGCTGCCAGCGCCGGGTCAACCGCACCGCCACCGGGCTGCTGCAGTCCGCCACCGGGTTCACCGCGAGGAACGTGCCGCTCCTGCGGGGTGGGGTCGTCGTGGCCACCCACGATGCGGACGGTGATCTGGACGGCCTGAGCTGGGAGCAGCTCGACCGGCTGGCGCGGATGAGCCGCTCGCTGACCGCACGCGATCACCGCATCCTCACCCGGCGGTCGAACCGGGCCGACGCTCGCCTGCGCCGCCGCCCGGCAACCCCCGACGCGCTGCAGCCCGAAACCGCGGACCGACGCGAAACCGTGCGGCACTGACCTCCGCGGCACCACGCAATTCACGGGCCCGGGCGAATTGCGCCGCGTTGTGCGGCCGGGACAACTGACCGCCCCGGCCTTGTCGGGTTTCGGCTAACCCCGCGCCGGACATCTCCTGCACCATGGAATCGACGGTCGATCGGGTTGGAGATCGCGTGGAGGGAGGTCGGTGATGCGCGCCGGGCCCACCGCTGTGGATCGATCCGGCGACGACTGGGACACCTTCGAGTTCCGATTGCCGAGATGGCCGGTCGTGGTGCGGTTGTTCAACCGCGCACCGCTGGTCCGCGCCGTCGACCGGGTCGAGGCGTCCGTGGTGGCGCTCGCCGTCGTGGTCGCGATACTCGCCGTGCCGATCGCCGCCGCCATCGGCACCGCCGTGCACGATTCGCGCAGTGACCACTACGCCGGACAGGCGCAGACACGGCGCAGCGTGACCGCGACGATCACGCATGTCCCCGACATCCCACCGTTCTCGAGAACCGGGACGATCGCGGCCCCGGTCGAATGGTGGAACGACGGCACTCGGCACACGGGTACGGCGCAGGTCCGCGCGACGGCCGCCCAGGGGGACACCGTCGAATTGTGGGTCGACCCCGACGGCACCCGGGAATTCCCGCCGGCACCGACGTCGCGGGCCGCCGTCGAGGGTGTGACGGCCGCGGTCGCGGTCTGGGTCAGTGTCGCCGCGGGCGTGGCGATCCTCGCCACGCTCGTCCAGCTGGCCTGTGACCGCATCCGCTTCACCGGCTGGCAGCACGATCTCGACAGCGTGGCCGGCAACGGGGGAGGCCACACCACCAGCCATCCCTGACCGGGCGCGCCGCGCCGGATGACCGCTACCGCCACTTGTCAGCGGCCTTCGGTAGGGTTCCCGCGTGACTTCGAGCCTGACCGTCCGATCCGTAAACGCCCGTCTCGCTGAGGAACTCGCCGTCGGTGAGGGGCAGGTGGCTGCCGCCGTCCGGTTGCTCGACGAAGGTGCGACCGTGCCGTTCATCGCGCGGTACCGCAAGGAGGTCACCGGCAGCCTCGACGACGCCCAACTGCGCACGCTGGAAGAACGGCTGACCTACCTGCGCGAACTCGACGACCGTCGCGCCGCCGTCCTGGCCTCCATCGACGAGCAGGGCAAACTGACCGATGACCTGCGGGCCGCGCTGCTGGCCGCCGACACCAAATCGCGCGTCGAGGACATCTACCTGCCGTTCAAACCCAAACGGCGCACCAAAGCCCAGATCGCCCGCGAAGCCGGGCTGGAACCGCTCGCCGACCGCCTGCTCGCCGATCCGACGCAGGTTCCCGAAGAGGTGGCGGCACAGTTCCTCGCCGAGGGGGTGCCGGACGCGGCCGCCGCGCTCGACGGGGCCCGTCACATCCTCATCGAACGCGCGGCCGAGAACGCCGACCTCGTCGGCGCCGTGCGGGAGAAGTTCTGGACCGACGGATCGCTGCGCACCTCACCCCGCTCGGACGACGTCGCCAAGACCCCGGCCGCGCAGAAGTTCCGTGACTACTTCGAATTCTCCGAGCCGCTCGAGAACATGCCGTCACATCGCGTGCTGGCGGTCATGCGCGGTGAGAAGGAGGAGGTGCTGTCGCTGAACTTCGACGGCGGGGACGACGACGTCTACCTGGCGATGGTGGCACAGACGCTGGGCGTCGACATGGCCTCGACCGCCCCGGCCACCCCCTGGCTGGCGACCACCGTGCGGTTGGCGTGGCGCGTCAAGCTGATGGTGTCGGCCGCCGTCGCGGCGCGGGTGCGCCTGCGGCAGCGCGCCGAAGAGGACGCCGTCGCGGTCTTCGCCCGCAACCTCAAAGACCTCCTGCTGGCCGCGCCGGCCGGCACCCGCACCACCCTGGGTCTCGACCCGGGTTTCCGCACCGGAGTCAAGGTGGCCGTCGTCGACGGAACCGGCAAGGTCGTCGACACGTGCGCGATCTTCCCGCATCAGCCGCAGAAGCAGTGGGACCAGGCCAAGGCGACGCTGGCGGCGCTGGTTGCGCGGCACGGTGTCGAGTTGATCGCCGTCGGCAACGGCACCGCCTCCCGCGAAACCGACGCGCTCGCAGGCGAACTCATCGCCGACATCGCGGCCGCGGGCGCCAAGGCGCCGGTGAAGGCGATGGTCAGCGAGGCCGGGGCCTCGGTGTACTCGGCGTCCGCCTACGCCGCCCATGAACTGCCGAATCTCGACGTGACGCTGCGCGGTGCGGTCTCCATCGCCCGCCGGTTGCAGGATCCGCTGGCCGAACTGGTCAAGATCGAGCCCAAGTCGATCGGCGTGGGCCAGTACCAGCACGACGTGACGCCGGGAACGCTCGCGCGCAGCCTGGACGCCGTCGTCGAGGACGCCGTGAACGCGGTCGGCGTGGACTTGAACACGGCGTCGGTGCCGCTGTTGGCGCGGGTGTCCGGCGTCACCGACACCTTGGCCGAGGCCATCGTCGCCCACCGCGAGAAGACCGGCCCGTTCCGCAATCGCAAGGCCCTGCTGGAGGTTCCTCGGCTGGGGCCCAAGGCGTTCGAACAGTGCGCGGGCTTCCTGCGCATCAACGGCGGAGAGGATCCGTTGGACGCCTCCGGCGTGCACCCGGAGGCCTATCCGGTGGTGCGGCGCATCCTGGACCGCTCGGGCGTCACCCTGGCCGAGATCATCGGCAACGAACGGCACCTGCGGGCGCTGAAGCCGGCCGAGTTCGCCGACGACCGGTTCGGCATCCCGACGGTCAGCGACATCCTGGCCGAACTCGAGAAGCCGGGCCGCGACCCCCGCCCGGCGTTCTCGACGGCGACGTTCGCCGCCGGCGTGGAGAAGGTGGCCGACCTGAAGGTGGGCATGGTGCTCGAAGGTGTCGTCACCAACGTCGCGGCGTTCGGCGCGTTCGTCGACGTTGGCGTCCACCAGGACGGCCTCGTCCACGTGTCGGCGATGGCCGACCGCTTCGTCTCCGACCCGCACGAGGTGGTCAAGTCCGGGCAGGTGGTGCGTGTCAAGGTCGTCGACGTGGACGTGGACCGGCAGCGGATCGGGCTGAGCCTGCGCCTGAACGACACCCCGCAGCGCGACAAGGCCACACCGCGCCGCGATGCCGGCGGCCGACGGCCGCAGCAGAAGCGCACTCCCCGGCGCGACAACGACCGTCGGGACAAGGCGCCCACCGGGTCGATGGCGCAGGCATTGCGTGACGCCGGCTTCGGCCGGTAACGCGCCGCCGTTTCGGCGTGCCGGGGACTAGCGCCGGAGCAGCGAACCCGTCGACGCGGGCCGCTGACGCACCCGCTGCGGCCACCAGAACCAGCGGCCCAGCAGCGCTGCGATCGACGGCGTCATGAACGCCCGGATGACCAGCGTGTCGAACAGCAGACCGAGGCCGATGGTCGTCCCGATCTGGGCGGCCACGGTCAACTCGCTGACCACCATCGACATCATCGTGAACGCGAACACCAACCCCGCGGCGGTCACCACCGAACCGGTGCCACCCATCGCGCGGATGATCCCGGTGTTGATGCCGGCGGGCAACTCCTCCTTGAGGCGCGCCACCAGCAGCAGGTTGTAGTCCGCGCCCACGGCCAACAGGATGATGACGGCCATCGCCATCACCATGAAGTGCAGTTCGATACCCACGATGTGCTGCCACACCAGCACCGACAACCCGAACGACGCGCCGAGCGACAACACCACCGTGCCCACGATCACCGCGGCCGCCACCAGGGCGCGGGTGAGGATCAGCATGATGATGAAAATCAGTGACAGCGCGGCGATCCCGGCGATCAGCAGATCCCAGTCGTTGCCTTCCTGCATGTCCTTGAACGCCGCCGCGGTGCCGCCGATGTAGATCCGCGACCCTTCCAGCGGCGTGCCCTTGATGGCCTCCTTGGCCGCGGTCTTGATGGCGTCGATGCGCTCGATGCCCTCCACCGTCAACGGGTCGCCCTCGTGGGAGATGATGAACCGGACCGCCTGGCCGTTCGGCGAGATGAAGCTCTCCATACCGCGCCGGAACTCCTCGTTCTCGAAGATCTCCGGCGGCAGGTAGAACGTGTCGTCGTTCATCGCCTCGTTGAACGCATCCGCCATGGCCGTCGAGTTCGTGTCCATCGCCGCCTGCATGTCGAGCAGGCCCGCCTGCGTGGAGTGCATCGACAGCAGCGACGTGCGCGCGGTCTTCATGGTGTCGATGGTCTGCGGCATGACCGCCAGCAGCTGCGGCATCAGCGCGTCGAGCCGCTCCATGTCCGGGATGATCGTCTGGAAATCGTCGGTCATCGTGTTGATGCCGTCGAG